>DFGI01000060.1 GCA_002371705.1 Bacteroidales bacterium UBA3754 | reverse complement strand
TTCTGGATTGTGAAGGAATATCGCGAGGCGTACAATATGTTTTGTTGTTCGGGAATTTTATTCAATCACGAGAGTGAACGACGTGGAGAAACGTTTGTCACACGGAAAATTACTCTTGCTGCGGCTCGCATAGCTCAAGGAAAACAACAGAAACTATATCTTGGCAATTTGTCGTCAATGCGCGATTGGGGATATGCCAAGGATTATGTGGAATGTATGTGGAAAATTTTGCAACATTCTGAACCTGAAGATTTTGTAATAGCGACAGGCAAGCAACATTCCGTGCGGGAATTTTGCTATATAGCGTTCAAAAATGTTGGAATTGAATTGAAATTTGAGGGTGAAGGTCTGCTCGAAAAAGGTGTTGCTGTGAACACAGGACGTGTTATAGTTGAGGTCTCTCCTGATTTCTATCGTCCAACCGATGTTGTGAATTTACTTGGTGATTCAACAAAAGCAAAGAATGTGTTGGGATGGAATGCCTCAGAAAAGACAAGTTTTGAGGAACTTGTGAAAATTATGGTGAATGCAGATATGGAGAAAGTCGCAAATGAACGTTCGGATGAGCGTCAGAAGATAAATTTGGCGGAATATCTGGAAAAAGGCATTGTGAAATAAACATTTGGTATGATTCCAAAATCATCGAAAATATATGTGGCAGGACACACAGGACTTGTCGGTTCTGCGATTTGGAATAGTTTACAACGTCACGGTTATGCTGATTTGATTGGTAAAACGCACCAAGAACTTGATTTGCTCAATCCTAATGCCGTAGCTTCTTTTTTTGATGAAGAACAACCCGATGTGGTTGTGTTAGCTGCTGCGCATGTGGGGGGAATTTGGGCAAATTCACAGCAACGGGCGGATTTTATTTATCGTAATTTGCAGATTCAACAAACTGTTATTGGAGAATCATTCCGTCATCAAGTGAAGAAACTATTGTTTTTGGGTAGTTCGTGCATTTACCCTCGTAATGCGACGCAACCCATTAAGGAAAATGAACTTCTGACTTCGGAATTGGAATATACCAACGAACCATATGCAATAGCAAAAATAGCTGGTTTAAAATTGTGCGAAAGTTTCAATCTCCAGTATGGAACGAATTATATAGCAGTTATGCCAACAAATTTATATGGTCCAAATGATAATTTTCATTTGGAACATTCGCACGTATTGCCGGCAATGATGCGAAAATTATATCTTGCAAAATGTTTGGAAGATGATGATTTTGAGAATATTAGGAAAGATTTGACTGTTCGTCCGATTGATGGATTGAGAGCAACTGACACTCCTCAACAGATTGTTGTCGTGTTGGAAAAATATGGCATTTCAGAGAAACGGGTTACGTTATGGGGCACAGGTATGCCTATGCGTGAGTTTTTGTGGAGCGAAGATCTGGCTGATGCGTGCGTGCATGTGTTGGAAAATGTGGATTTTAGTGATTTATGCGATGCGCGTCAATCAGAAATTCGTAATTGTCATATTAATATAGGTACGGGCGTGGAAATTTCACTTTGGGAACTTGCTGAAAAAATAAAACGGTGTGTCGGTTTTACCGGCGAATTGTGCTGGGATTCCTCCAAACCCGATGGAGTGATACGAAAATGTACGGATGTATCAAAGATTCACGGCTTAGGATGGCACCACACAATTGATATTGATGAGGGTGTTTCAAAGCTCTTTTCGTGGTATAAATCAAGCATTTTGTCAGTCTAATGTGATTTTTGTGTAAAGAAACTGTCCGAAAATGTTTCGTTTATAAAAAAAAATGTATATTTGTACATATATCTTAATATAGAAAATTATGAAAAAGATAGTTAAAGTATTGTCTCTAATTGGCTTGTCAGTTTTTGTTGCGGCAAGCGCTCAGTCACAAGATGTTAATAATTCAAGAGGCTATGTGCAAGTCTTTGATATTGCATCGGAAAGTAATTTGTCGCTGAACGAATACAAACAGTATCATTTTGAAAATGATATGGTTGATGTAAGTTATTTATTTTGGTCAAGTTACGGAAAAATGCAAGTGAAGGTTGAAAACAAAGCGCAAACTCCGTTGTATGTAAACTGGTCAAAATCAACATTTACAGTTGAAGGTGTTGAAATTCCAATGACTCCTGATGAATCTAAATTGACAGATGCTCAGTATAAAATTTATCAGAAATACAAAGCAAGTGAGCCTACATTGACCGATATGGACTATGAATGGCAGAAAATCACTATGGGCCGTGAAGAGAAAAAGGATGAAATTTCAGAAGTCCTTTCAAAAAGCACGTACACAAAAGGAAACTACTATTTGATGCCACGTGAAAGAAATACTGACGCAGGCGTAGTATTGGACACGGCAGTAGCAAGTTATGTCGAAAAACATAATGCGGTGAAAAAACAAAATGCTACAATTTACAAAAAAGAATACAGCAAAGATAATTCTCCACTTGTGTTCACTTGTAAATTAGTGGTTTCAACTGATAAGAATTTTAGCACTTCAACCGAGATAGTTGAGAAATTCTATATTTCTTCGGTTCGAGAAATGGATGCAAAACATTTCCGTGGCAAACGTATCGGACAAACTCCAGAAGGCTATGGCGTGTATAAATTTCCAGAAAGAAAAAGTACCGCTTTCTATGTTGAAATCAACCCTCGAAACTCGGTGGAATTCAACAAACGTTTTGCAAGATAATAGTATAATATGTATAGTTGACGCCGATGGAATTCCGTCGGCGTTTTTTTTGTAAAATCCTTTGTATGAATGTCCTCGTTGTTTGTAACAAGTTTCCGTTTCCTCCAACTGATGGTGGTCAGATTGCCACGTTTGCAATGATTCGTGGAATGGCGGAACAAGGACATTCGGTAACTGTTGCTGCTATTAACACAAAAAAACATTTTTACGATGTTTCTAACATGCCAAATTCAGTCCGAAAACTGGCTGATTTCCGGACTGTATTCTGTAACACTGATGTGACATTGTGGGGAACAATTGCAAATATTCTTTTTTCCCGATTGCCATATACGGCTACTCGGTTCGTATTTAAGGATTTTTCTGATTTGTTATGTTCGATATTTTCAGAAAAACAATTTGATATTGTGCAACTCGAAGGGTTGTATATGTGTGCATATATTTCGCTGATTCGTGAGTGTTCGAAGGCAAAAATCGCGTATCGAGCCCACAATGTGGAATTTGAGATTTGGAACCGTTTGGCTGTTGAAACGAAAAATGCAGCCAAACGCTTGTATTTGAAAAATTTATCAAAGCGTGTGGAACGCTTTGAAATTGCAATGTTGAATCAATATGATTATTTGATTCCTATTACGCAACGGGATGGCGAAACCTATAATCGGCTTGGTAATACAAAGCCGCAGTTTGTTGCTTCAACAGGCATTTTTGTTGATGATTTGCCCCAATGTAATATTCCACAAGAACAGACTGTTTCTCTTTTTCATATTGGAGCCTTGGATTGGACTCCGAATCAGCAAGGTTTGCTATGGTTTATAACAAATTGTTGGCAGAAGATTCGTCAGCAAAATTCAAATATCCAATTGTTTATTGCTGGTCGCAATGCTCCGCAGTGGTTTGTGGAACAATTGTCTGTCGATGGCGTAGTGTATGTGGGCGAAGTGCCTGATGCACATGAATATATGTCGCAACACACAATAATGATTGTGCCGTTGTTGGCTGGCGGTGGTATGAGAATCAAAATATTGGAGGGCTTGTCGTATGGCAAAGTAATAGTTTCCACATCAATAGGGGCAGAAGGCATTCCCGCTGAAAATGGTCGTGAAATTTGTATTGCTGATTCGGCGGAAATGTTTGTTGAAGCGATTACTATGCTGATAAAGAATGCCGAGATGCGTGCTGGTATTGCACAAAATGGCGCTTCTTTTGTCAAGCGGAATTTTAATAACGAAACGATAGTTAAACAATTGACAGACTTTTATTTAAAATCATTGTGATTATTGTAGCGAGCATATTTTGGATTTCGATATTTGTGGTTATTCACTCGTATGTGTTATATCCTTTTTTTTTGTATGTCGTTTCCAAGCACAAAAAAGAAAATACTGTGGTATATAGCCGTGACGAAAATCTTCCTCGTGTGGCGGTTGTTATGGCTGTGTATAATGAGGAGTCGGTAATTGAAGAAAAATTGTGGAGTATTTTTCGAACAAATTACCCCAAAGAGTTGTTGGACGTATATGTCGGTTCCGATAATTCCAGTGACTCTACAGATGATATAGTACGAAAATGTGCCCAAAATAATCCCAATGTCCATTTAGTTCGTTTCAATAAACGGACAGGTAAACCGCAGATTGTTAATGAGTTGGTCGCTTCGGTTGATACGGATTTGTTGCTTATGACAGATGCGAATGTGTTTTTTGAAGAAAACACCATTTTTGAGTTAGTCAAGCATTTTAAAAATGAGAATATACAAGCTGTTGGAGCGTTGATAAAAAATTACAATGAAAAAAAATCGGGCATTTCAGTTCAGGAAAAAACATATTTGATGCAGGAGTCAGGCGTTAAATATCGGGAAGCATTGTGGGCACGGGCTGTTATTGGTTTGTTTGGAGGTTTGTATGCAATTCGTAAATCTGCATATTGTCCTGTGCCTGAGGGATATATAGTTGATGATTTTTATATAACTATGAAAGTGATAGAACAGAAGGGCGAGGTTATTACAACAAACGATGCGGTTTGCTATGAGGATGTTTCAAATAAAATAGAAGAAGAATTTAAGCGTAAAAAAAGAATATCTTTGGGCAATTTCAAGAATTTGAGTACATTCAGGAATTTGGCAAATCCATTTACAAAAGTTGGCTTTATGTTCCTTTCTCATAAAATTTTTCGATGGTTTACTCCATTTTTCATGATTATAATCTTTATCCTGAATTTTATGTTGTGGAACGAAGGGGGGATATATCAAATAGCATTATGTGGGCAGGTATTGTTGGTATGTATGATGTGTTTTGATTATGTTTTTCGTAAAATGAATATTCATATTGGATTGTTACGCTTTATAACCCATTTTTTTGCGATGAATGCGGCTTTATTGCTTGGTTTTTGCACATATCTGACCCATAAATCTGAAACAGTGTGGCAACCAACCAAAAGAAACCAAGACTAATTCAAAAACACAACATTCCCCGTTGTTAAAAAAGTATGTATAAAAATGTGTTTCAATGGTTTGAAAAATAACAAATCGTTGTATATTTGTTATTTGTAACTATTCTTAATAGGGAATAGTCATATAAAATTAGGAAGTGTACATCTAAAAATTTATAATATGAAGAAACTACTACAACAATTAGGGTCAGTATGTCAGGTTGTTTGCTTTGTGTTTATTTTTGCAACACAAACGGAGTCTGCTTTTTCGCAGTGTGGCGCACCAGCGTTCAAGCAAAATGTGGGATGGTGCGACAATTATTATGCACAGTGGGAAATAAATAATGTACCTGCTGGCACAAAATACCATTGGTACTACAAAGATGGGTCTGTGACAAAGGATGCGGGCTATGGTCCAAATGGCGATGGGTCGTTTATTACAACACCGTATCGTTGTCAATCTTCTGATGGCAATTCTGTGACTATGTGGTATGCCAAAGAAGGGGGATTTAGATTGGCGAATGTTGCCATTTCAAGTTTTGACAAGTCGGCCGCGGATGGTAAGAGTGATTTTTCCGTGACATTTAAAACGGATGTTGATGTTAAGATTAATTCTTTTGAGATACCTGTACTACTATATAATGTTGGTGATAAATCAATGTCAATACGTTTTTCTTCATCAACGAATACGTATAACGTGTCCTATAACTTTGGCGCTGAAAAATTACGAAATATATCAGGGCAGGTTTATATGTTAACGGTACAATTAGATCTGTCACTTCCGAAAGGAACGTATAATGTTACTATTCCAAGTACTTCGGTTGATGGATTTGGGTGGATGAGCTCAACGGCAACATATTCAAATCAAAGTTTTGGTGTTAGTGTAACTTCAGGAAGTGCTTCTTTTTGGGGATCTACTAATTATTCCAATATCTATAATTGGGATATAGAAGTAGCCTGCGATTTATTGGAATCACCTGCCGCAAATTTAAGAACTACAAATTGTTGCGAGCCTGTTACGGGACAAGATGTGTCTTTAAGTGCCACGTTGGAATATATTGAATCTGGACAAAGTACGGACTTGACCGTTACCCATTATAATTCTACTAATAATTACTTTGTGTGGTATAAAGATGGCTCTGAGGTTTCGCGAGGGCAAGGTAAATTGACATATAGCACAAGTCAAACGGGGACGTATTCGGTCCGCGAAATTAAAAATGCGGCTGCAACTTTTTTGAATGAAAAAAGTTGTTATATGGAAGGTTCCCTTGATATTCAGAATAGAATGTTCTCGGTGCGCAACAATGATGCTGCGCCAACTCATTGTTTCGGCTCAAAAATAGAGCTGGAAGCCGTGCCAAGAAGCGGAGCTGCTGTTGCAAAAGTAGATTGGACCCCTGCTCAGTTGTTCGCTAATCCTACAGGAACAAAAGCCGTGGCGGAACTTAATTCGGAAGGTGAACTTGTGTTTGAAGCAACAGCTTTGGTCCTTGAAGGTAATGTAACAAAAAATGGAGATTTTGAAGCTGGTAATACTGGTTTCTCTTCTCGATATACAATAAAAACAGATGGTTCCATTCCCGATGGACAGAATGCGTTGATAGATGCAAATGCCTCAACTGGTTATGTTGGTTGGGTGAATAATTTTAATGGAACGAACCAAAGCCAAAATGCTGCGTATTGGACGCAAGATGGTACACCTGGCGGGAAAAAATGTACGGGAAATGGTAAATTCATGACTATTGATGGTAAATCAGACCAAAGTGGTTGGGTAGTGTGGGAAGAATCAAATTTGCCAGTCTCGAAAAATAAGGAGTATGATTTCTCTATGGATTTAGCAAATGTGGGTTGGGGAGATTTGAGTCGAAATCCTTTCTCTATGGGAGAGGCTGCTCCAATTGAGGTATATGTAAACGATGTGCTTCTAATCAGAACATTTCCAAATTCTGAATGGTGTAGTTGGGTGACACGTACGGCAAAATGGAATTCCGAAAATAATACAACTGCAAAAATTACCATAAAGCAATTTTCTGCAAATACCAATGGCAACGATTTTGCCATTGACAATATTTATATGGGAACACCGAGAATCCAAAAGGATACGGTCAAAGTAAATGTGACGGATTGTTACGAAGTCGTCGTGGAAAACAATAATTGTGTACTCACAGCCCGGGCAATTAATAGTGTGACAGGTAAGGAGGTCGGACAGGTTGACCATTGGGAAGATGCATCTGGAAATATTATCGAATATGGCAACACACTTGATGCATCGGTTATTACAACAGCTACCACAACGTATAAGGCTGTCGCTTATTTCCCTTCTGGTAGTGTAATTACCAATGGTGATTTTGAATTGGGATTAAGTGGCTTCAAATATGGTAGGTCGAATGGGTTGTACGACCAGGGAAATCAGCAGGGATCGTTTACTATATTACGAGGCGAGGATATTTTAAACACGGCTTGTGGACAATGGTGTGTGCGGGTTGATGACCACACTTCGGGGAGTGGTAATATGTTGTATGTTGACCCAACATCTGATGATGGTGATATAATTGCATATGATTTCACTGCGGTTAAGGATAAAGCGTACATTTTGTCGTTGTTCTTTGCTAATGCCTGTCGTTTTACTGATAGAAATCCACTCCCAATTAGTGCTCAATTGTCGTTCATAGTGGAAAATAAAGCAACGGGAACCAGAGAGGAGATAACAACGAAGCAATTATCAGATAACAATGACTGGGAAGATTTAAGTGCTGTATGGACAGCACCTACTAATGGGCTTTTTACCTTGTATATCCGTGCCGCAGGTGATGAAACGCTTACTATACAGGATAATACGAATCCTGAAAATAGTCGTTCTGGTGGTAATGACTTTGTGATAGATGATATTAGTTTTGCTACTTCGTTGGACAAAGTGTATGAAGGCGAGATTGAGGTTCGACCCTGTGTGGAATGTAAGGAACCAACGCCTATTACGCTTACGTCAAGTAGAACTGATGGCTATATGTGTGATGGCGAAACTATCACACTTTCAACAAATAATCAAGCGAACACCACCGATTTTCAATTCGATTGGTACAAAGGAGAGACACTTGCTACCGCAACTCCTGTTTTAAATAAGGTTGCCAGAACAGGTATAAAATCGGATTCGTATGCTATTTCCGACATCGACGACGCGGGAACGTATTGGGTACGTGTGAGCGATGCTCATTATCCTGATATGGATGCTTGCTGGAGTGAGGCTTCGGTTACTATAACGCCGGCTGTAAAACCTACAGTTGAAATTACTGGCGGTGCTGAATATTGCGAAGATGCGACTTCTATTGAAAAACCTGTGTTTACGTTTACAGGAACACCACCATATAAATTTAGATATACGGTTGATGAGAGAGGAACTGCAACAACATCAAACTGGATTACTAATTACACTTCCGATACGTATTCGCCGACAACTATATCAAATGCAGTTGGTAATTATCTTTATTCATTATTTGCTTTGGAAGATGCTCATTGTGTTGCCGATGATGCTGATTTGAGCAATCAAAAGGCCAGAATAATTATTTATCCGAAACCAACAATCACTGAATTTGTATCAAGTGGTAATGCGTGTGAGGGAAGTGAATTATCTATTTCATTAAAATTACAAAGTAAGGAGTCTTCATCATGTCAGTATTCTTATACAGATTATAAAGGCGATGAAATATCTGGATGGATTACTGTGACTGATAATTTCCAAAAGATTGTGGTGTCGGATGCGGCTACTGTTGCCCATTCGGGAACATATACCTTTTTTGTGTCACTTGTTCCGCAATGCTCCGATTCTAAGTCAGTTGATGTGGAAATTTATCCCAATCCAACGATTGACAATATAGCTGTTTCGTCAGATAAGGTTTGTAGCGGCACTGATATTACGTTCACGCCAACCGTAACCGACACCGATTCGGGACAGGGAACCTTTGAATGGAGTGGAACCAAAACTGGTGACTCCGAAGTTTTAACGGTTAACGAAATGGTAAGTGCAATAACTGAGGTGACTGAAACGCTTACCTATACAACTTCGCACAATTGTTCGGTAACATCGGGTGAAGTAACCGCCACCATCTATCCAATTCCTGATGCGCCAGCAACAATTAACGATAGTTGGTGTAAGAATTCAACGGCAGATCCTGTTCGGGCAACAATAGAAACTGGCAACGTGGCAAATTGGTTTGATGCTTCACATACTGCATTGTCTGGCGCGCCAACACCAAGCACGGCAAATGCCACTCAAGAAGGACAGCCAATTACCTATTATGTGAGTCAAACAGCTTATAAATCAGGAAGTTTTGCTGGATGTACTAGTCCAGAATCACCGCTCCAAGTGGTGATAAATGATAAATTGTCACCTAATATCGTGGCATCACCTGCGGCATTTTGTAAGAAATTGTCAACTACGCTTTCGCTTGACAAGACGTATAAAACACAAAAGTGGATGCTTGGAACTACTTCGTTGGGAACGGGTGCAACTTGTACATTTGGTAGTGACAAATCTGATGGCAAATATACTATTGGTGTGGAAGTAACCGATGAAAATGGTTGTTCGGGAACGGCGGAAAAAGAAATTATCATCTATCCATTGCCAACCGCCACATTGACACCGGAGGAGGAAATAAAGATTTGCGATAAGACTTCGGCAACCATTACTGCTATCATCACTTCGGGCGATGATGGTAATGGCCCTTATACGGCACAAGGTTCGTGGTCGGACAATGCGACAAAGATTGACGATTACACGGCTACGTTCTCTGCAAATGGCGATGGAGCAAAAACTGTCGAATATCACTACATTAGTACATATGGTTGTGAATTCGATGCGCCAATTCCATCGAAGAAAATCAATGTGATAGCGATTCCGTCGGCAGCCGCTGATTGGACGGTGACATATTGCGAGAAGGCGACCGCCTCGGCTCTTGAAGCTCCGTCAACGGCTTCGGGCGTGAAATGGTACGATGCACTTGATGCCACAACGGCTCTCTCCGGTGCACCAACACCTTCAACCGATGCGCAGGGTACATATTATTATTATATGACGCAAAAACCTGACATCTGCGAAAGTGAAAAAACAAAAATCTCTGTCGTTGTCAATCCGTTGCCTGAACCTGTAATTACGGCAAAAGTTACTGGTGTTGAGAAAGATAATGCTTGTTTTGGAACGGCAATAAACCTGAACTTGGATGCTACGTATAGGTCGCAAACATGGTCGTGCTCGCCAAACGACTATTTAAGTTCAACAACCGATGCCGCTCCCGCTTTAAAAGCGACTGCTCCGGCTGGTACTTATACCATTGGCGTACTTGTGGAAGATAATAATAAATGTAAGAATTTGACAGAAATCACCAAAACGTTGGTCGTTCATCCAATTCCTGTTTCTGATTTAAGTGATTTGACTGCACAATGTGCCGATGACAATAATCCTCAAACAATCACAGCGACTATTACACCTAATTTGAATGGTGATGGTACCTGGAGTGATAATGTTGAAAACACGACCGATTTCACAGCTACATTTACCCCGAATAAAGCGGGCGACGGCACACATACAATAACGTATAATTTTACAAGTGAGGCTGGTTGTAAAGCGGCACAGGTTGAAAAAACGGTTCAGGTATATCCTATGCCAAATATTACTATAACACCAAGTGTGTCAAGTGTTTGCGAACAAGGCGGCGCAACATCTGGGACGGTTACTGTTTCGATGGGTGGAACGTATAGCACAACAGGAACAGAGACTCCGACCTACAATTATACAAGCACTTCGTTGAATGGTATTGACGCAACCACTGGTTCATTCAGTTCAGAAGGACAGAAGGAAGGACTTCACACAATACAGTTGCAATACACCGATGCAAATGGTTGTAATGGTTCTGCGTCCGCACAGGTTACGGTGTATGCACGTCCAATTGTGGAATTTGATTTGCCTTCGGCAATTTGCGACTATGCAAGTGCGGTTAATTTGACAGGAACGGTGAAATACGAAGATGGCGGTTTCGCGCCAATTACTGCTGGTACAGCTTCGTTTACGGGAACTGGTGGCGTTGCTGATTCAAAATTCACGCCGACTGGTTTGCTTGGCTCGAAAGATGTTACATTGGCTTATACCGACATTCACGATTGTAAAGCTGTGAATGTAAGCCATAGCATTGTGGTGAACCACACTGATGCGCCAACGCCGATTTCGAACAGCGATTCAAAACTGAATGTCGTTAATCAAGCTACGGTTCCGTTGCTTTCGGCTGATGGAGCAGATGATGCAACCTATAAATGGTATTTGGAAAATGATACAACAAAAACCGTTGAGGCTCAGACACAAACGTATCAAATAGCTTTTGAACCTGACACCGACGGGAAAATGAAGGAAGGACAGTATTCCGCATACGTCACCCAAACGCTAAATGGCTGTCAGAGTGTGCCGGCACAGGCAATTCTTACCATTACCGATTGCCCGGTAACATCGCCAACCGCACCGAAATATTTTGCCTGTGTTGGACAGAATGGAATTGATGTTACGGCGGTGTCAACATACGCAAACCCAGAATCAGATGATTCAAAAACAATTGGTTGGTTCTGGGATAACACTAAAATTCCAGTAACAACAGTGGCAAGTTTGGCGGCTGCGCAACCTGATGGTACGGGCGCAACCTTCTC
The DNA here is from genome assembly GCA_002371705.1 of Bacteroidales bacterium UBA3754. Classification (GTDB taxonomy): domain Bacteria; phylum Bacteroidota; class Bacteroidia; order Bacteroidales; family UBA1715; genus UBA1715. Next base: position 13,866 of record DFGI01000060.1, on the reverse strand, counting down.
AATTCCAAATGATAAGTTGAACGATGCTGGCAATGTTACCATCTACGTTGCTGAATATGATGCATCGTCGGGAAAAGAATGTTTTAGTCCTGCAATTCCTGTGACAGTTGAGGTTCACGCAAATCCACAGCCAACCATCACGGTGCCCGATGTGATTTGTAGCACCGAGCAACAGATTGATGTAACCTATGGACCTGCATCATCGGCTGATGGTAAGGTAACTTCTACATTGACAGCGGAACATGGTACAATTTCAGATAATAAATGGACGTTGTATTTTGATGAAAGCGCAACGGGCATAACAGAAACGGATTTGACCGTGAAGACCGATGAAATATGGGGATTGGGAACTCCACAAGAACAAACGTGTAGTACAACCATTTCTGAAACATTCCTGGTTACTCATGTGAATGCGCCAACAGGTACTGGTATTGGAACTCCTCAGATTTGGAGTTCGAGTGCTGAAAAATTGGCATTGATTCCTGATATGGTAATTAATTATGCAAATGACTTGAATGCTGTTTTAAGTGTTGTTAATTCGCAAATGTCTGAAATCGGCACAAGTTCGCCAATTGATATGAAACCAAACATTACCGCCGAAGGCTCGTATGAATATCAAGTAACGCAATGGGTGAATGGTTGCCAAAGTCCAACAGTAACTTCGGTTTGGAACATTGTGGATTGTCCTACGCCAGCTCCAACGGCAGAAAGTGTCGTATTGTGCGCAAAAGATAATACGTTGGCACAGAATTCATTGCCAACTTTGCATGCGGAAAATGTTGGCAACCAGACTGATTCCTGGATTTGGTATGGTGATGCCGAAGGAACACAGAAGGTTGGCGAAGGTCAAAATCTTACGTTGCAAGGTTTGGAAAGCTACACTTCGGAGATAACCGAGGAAACAGTTTACACATTCTATGTAAAACAAAACGGTAATGATGGAACTGGTGGTAACGATATGTGCTATGGTCCTCTGTCGCAACCAATTACCGTGACGATTCATCCAAATCCAATTGTCGCTATTAGCGACTTGCCAGTGTTGTGTTATTACGATGTGACAAAAACAGCTAAAGCTACGGTAAATGGAAATGATTTGGCAACGCTTACAAGTGGCAACGGCGAATGGAAATTTTTTGAGGGGGCTGCTGAAAATGCGGCTGGAATTGCGGCAACGGGCGAAATCAATCTTCAAGTAAATGGCGAAACCGATGGTGAATACATTATTCAATATGAATATACCGACGAAAATAATTGCTATGGCAAAGAAACAAAAGCTATTGAAATAGAATTCGCAGAAACACCTGCTACCGAGGAAGTTAAACGTTTAACAATCGATGAAAGCGATGTGGAAGTTTTGGCTGGCGGAATTGCTGACAAAACAGGCACTGAAGTTAATTGGTATGCTGGTGCTGACGATCCAATCGTCCTTTCTCACAATAATCCATGGTTGACGGGTGACGATAAGACAACAGAAAAGAAGATTTCTTATTATGTGAGCCAAACAATCCGTGGTTGCGAAAGTAAACGTGAGGAACAAATCATATCAATTATTCTTTGTCCGTTCGAAGCTCCTGCGGTTGCCAATGTAAGGACGTGTCAAAACGTGACATTCGATGCCATAGAGGCTTCCACATCAGAAATGGTTGACGAATGGCTATGGTACGAAAAAGATGGAGATGCTTTGAAATCAATCGTAAACAATAGTGGCTCGTTCGCTCCAACTGCCGATAATTCTGTGGTTGCAACAACTACATATTATGTAAGTTATTTGGCTACAGAATCGAAAACTGGTAAACAATGCGAAAGCAAGAAATCGGAGGTTACGGCGACAGTTCTTCCGTTGCCGGAAATTCAATTTAATGGTAATTCCTCGTTGTTGTGCTACGATTTGGGTGCGCATCAAATGAACACACAGGTTGATTATCATCAAAATGGTGCTGGTTCGGGCGTATGGTCGGTTGATGGTGAAACAGGAATGATTTCGCCTTCGGGAGAATTTATAACTAACAGTAAATCAGTTGAAAATGAATTGGCAAGTCAAAAACCAACGTATGTTGTTCGTTATACTTACACCGACGGTATGGAATGTCAGAACACCAATACGTTTGATGTGCAGGTGCGTTACGCCGCAAAACCATTGTTGTCGCATCATTACACAATGACTTCGCAAAATATTGATGCTGAATTGCAGGCAACTCTTGATGCTGGCGATACAGTTCGTTGGTATAATACACTTGACGATGTTCGTGTTCTTTCTGGTGCAAATCCTTGGAAAACAGGTGATAAGGGTACAATAGAAGTTGATAGAACATATTTTGCGTCGCAAGTCGTTGATGGGTGCGAAAGCCAGCGTGCCGAAACAACCGTGAAAATTGTTCCGTGTCCAATTCCTGCACCAACAACTATTGGCAACGAAATGTGTAACTACGATGCTGTTCCTGAGTTAACAGCTGAGGTTTCAGCATGGACAGAACGTCCAAATGGACAAGCAGAAATGTTCTATTTGTACAATGCTAACAATGAGAAAATTGATGAAAATAGTACGGGCGTTTTTGTCTCATCTGTAGATACTTCGGTGGCGAAAGTTCACACATTCTATATTTCTGAATACAACAGTCAACCTATTGCTGGGTTAACAATTCAGGCTGGGTGCGAAAGTCCAAAGGCAAGCGTTCAACTTACGGTTAAGAAAACTGCTCAAGCGACGATTTCCGCTACACAGGATAAGGTCTGCGAATATCCAGAAGGAACGAATCCTGTGATGTCGGCGATGGGATATGTAGGTAACGGTGAATACAACTGGTATGAGGAAGATCCGAATTATCCAAATTGCCAACCATCGTCGGAAACAGGTTTGAAATATACTCCATTTGCATCTGAAGTTGGTTCACATTCTGTTTGGTTGGTTGTGAAAGACGAGGACTGTTATAGTGTTCCGACTAAAAAGGAATTCACGATAAAACAAATTCCTGCTCGTCCAGAAGTTACAGCAAACGAAGTCTGCGAGGATGATGCGAATGTCGCACTCTCAGCAGTTTCGGAAAATGGTTACATTATGTGGTACTCGAATGAAAACCGTGCAAATTCAAGTTTATTGAAATCAAATAGCACCACGTTCATACCAACAGTGACTGATGCTGGTGATTATACATTCTATGCTACGCAAACTGTTGATGGTTGCCAAAGTCCGGTAAGTGAAGTCGCATATAGAATCAAGGCTCGTCCGAAAGCTCCGAAAATCATTACGAACGAGTACCATTATTGTGAATACGACACGCCTCCAGCTTTGCAGGCTCAAGCAGACCCTGAAGGCGCAAGCATTCGTTGGTATTTGTCGGATAAGAAAACGTATGCAAATGCCGACAACGAACAAGGATTTGGTGAGATTTATCAATTAGAGTCGTTGACGCAAGGAAAGAATATGCTCTATGCTTCGCAAGTGTATGAAGGTTGCGAAGGCGCACAGTCGTTGTTGGTGTTCTATGTGTATGCAAAACCATCAACGCCAGTTGTTACAAATGCTGCTATGTGCGAAGGTTCGAATGCAATTCCTACATTGTCAACCAACTTGTTGAGTGATAAATGGTATGCTGATAGCTTAGCAACATCGAGCCCGTTTAATGTTGGCTACACATATACGCCCGACAGTTCGGAAGTGAAGGATAAAGATTTGGTTTATTACATCATTCGTGAACAAAATCAATGTTTCTCCGATACCGTACCCGTCACGTTGCGTGTAATAAAAACACCAACAATTTATTTAGGTGAGGACACCGCGTTCTGTATCTATGATACACTTCCCTCGATAGTGGCAGAAGTAACACCTGCATTTGAGGAAGGCTCGTCGTTCTCGTGGTTCATTTCTCCTAATGCGTTGGGCAAATCAGTTTCGGCACTTGATACATTCAATATTGAGGAATACAAAAATACGATTACCAAGAAAACAATTGACTACACGATTCGTGCTCAATATCTGGTGAAGATTTCCGATATATTAACATGTAAGAGTGCTTTCGACACTGTGCATTACGTGGTGAACGAACGGGGACGAAAACCTGTTGTGTTCTCAAAAGTGATTTGCGAGGGCGAGGAAATAGTTCCGTTGCGGGCATTAGGTTCTCCAAATATTGAATGGCGAAGTCTCGATGGTATTTTGCCTGAGGAATGGCACGGACAGAAGTTTGAATTCTCTCGTGGGCAAACAATCCCGACAGGTATGTATCGATTTATGGTGAGTGATGAGGATATGTACACGGGGTGTAAGAGTGAATACGACACGTTGGAAATGACAGTCGCGCCTGCTGCAAAAACCAAAATTATCGGACAAGATTCCACTTGTATGAAAAATACAATTTCATATTATAGCCAGTATAGCGAGGGGAGCACATACTATTGGGATGTGACGAGCGATGTGTTGAACTATTCTAAAGAAAATATGAGCTCTTCTGTTCGCTACTTCGACTTCAACGAAGCGGGAATGGATACAATCACGCTGTATGAACGTACATGGGCTGGTTGCGAAGGTTTCGACACATTAGTGGTTGCTGTTGGTCCAATGCCAAAGGCAAGTTTCTCGTGGTCGTTGCCGGGCGAATCCAATATTATAGAATTGGTTGACAGTACCGTACAAGATACAATATGGAAACTCGATGACAATGGTGAGTTGGTAGGTGAACCAATTCCTTATCAAATGATGTGGAACTTAGGTCATGGAAATGATGATGAAATAGATACGGTGATAGCATACGAACGTCGTCGTTTCCCAATTCTTGAAGGTGATTATATCTATGGTTACAACTGTCCGTCGTTGACTGTAGAAAACAGCTTCGGATGCCGTGATAAATACACAGAATGTATTTTTGTGAACATTGCAACTTCTATTTATGTGCCATCAGCCTTTGCTCCTACGAATCCAGCGCATGCTGTTCGTACGTTCCAGCCAAAAGGTTTTAACTTGAAAACATGCGAAATCTCCGTTTACGATAAATGGGGCAACTTGCTTTGGTTCTCGAACGAAGTCCGCGATGGTATGTTTGTTGGCTACTGGGATGGCCGTTATGATGGCAAAATGATGCAGGCTGGCGACTACATTTGGAAGATGGAGGCCACATTCATCGATGGTCAGGTTTGGGATGGCTACGATTCCGGAAATGGAAAGAAAACAAAATACGGAAATGTGATGTTACTCCGATAAATGGAGTTTCTTGCTTGTCTCGCTCGGCTGTGGGAAGTTCCACGTTTTAAGAGTTAGGAGCATTAACAAAAAAGGCAACCCGTTTGGATTGCCTTTTTCTTTGTGATAAGGAATTCTTAGAGAATAACCACTGAGTTAGTTCCGCCGAATTCGTTGCCTACGTATTTGTCAGCTTCAGGATCGTCAACCCATGTTTCGCCGTTGATGACGAATTTATATTGGTATTCACGTCCTTTTTCCATTTCAACTTTTGCGCTGCCTACTCCTTTAGCTATACGGAAAGGGTTTGCGTTAACATCCCAGTTGTTGAATTCACCAACAACGCTGGCTTTTTTCGCACCATTAAGCATTTCTGCTGAAATTGAGAAAGTTACTGATGCTTCGTTTTTAGTTTTTGAAATCTGTTTTTTCATATTTGTATAATTTTAGGTTAATAAAATATGAGTTATTAGATCAAACCCCATTGTCCGATAGGGCAATGGGGTGGATTATTCGTCAAAAATTATTTCGCATCGCGGATTGCTGCAACGCCAGGAAGTGTTTTTCCTTCGATAGCTTCGAGCAATGCACCGCCACCAGTCGAAATGTACGAAACTTGGTCAGCCAAGCCGAATTTGTTGATGCAAGCAACAGAGTCGCCACCGCCAATCAACGAGAATGCACCTTCTTTTGTGGCAGCTGCGATTGCGTTTGCAATTGCTTTTGAACCAGCAGTGAAGTCATCGCATTCGAATACGCCAGCAGGACCGTTCCAAAGGATAGTTTTCGCGCCTTTGATTGCGTCAGCGAATTTTTTCTGGCTTTCCGGTCCAGCATCCAAACCTTCGAAACCGTCTTCGATTGCACCCGAAGCACAAACTTTAACTTGTGCACCTGGTTTCAACGACATAGAACCGAAATCGAATGCATTTGTAACAACTGAATCAGAACCAAGTACCAATTCTACGTTGTTTTTCTTTGCCAATTCCTGAATGTTAAGAGCCAAGTCAAGTTTATCTTCTTCGCAGATTGACGAACCAACTGTTCCGCCGTTTGCTTTAGCGAATGTGTATGTCATACCACCGCAAAGAATCAATTTGTCAACTTTCGTCATCAAATTTTCGATGATACCGATTTTTGTTGAAACTTTTGAACCACCCATGATTGCAACGAACGGACGGTTGATGTTGTTCAATACATTGTCAACAGCCTTAACTTCTTTTTCCATCAAGTAGCCCAACATTTTGCTGTCAACGTCGAAGTAGTCGGCGATAACTGCTGTTGAAGCGTGTGAACGGTGAGCTGTACCGAATGCGTCCATAATGTAGCAGTCAGCGTAAGAAGCCAATTTTTTAGCAAATTCTTTTTGTTTTGCTTTCATTTCTTTCTTAGCTGCGTCGTAGTTTGGATCGTCTTTTTCAATGCCTACAGGTTTACCTTCTTCTTCTGGATAGAAACGGAGGTTTTCCAACATAAGAACTTCGCCAGCTTTCAATGCTGCTGCTTCTGCTGAAGCGTTTGCACAATCAGGAGCGAATTTTACTGGAGCACCAAGTGCTTTAGAAACTGCGTCAACGATTTGTTTCAACGACATTTTTGGGTTTACTTTACCTTTTGGTTTACCCATGTGCGACATAATAATTAATGCGCCACCGTCAGCTAATACTTTCTTTAATGTAGGAAGAGCACCACGAATACGAGTATCGTCGGTGATTTTACCATTTTCGTCAAGTGGAACGTTGAAGTCCACGCGAACGATTGCTTTTTTGCCTGCAAATTTGTAGTTGTCAATTGTTTGCATTGTATAAAATGTTAGTTGTTAATACTTTTTTTTGCACCCCAAAGATATAAAAAAAACAAATGGGTTATACATTTTTTTTCAACCGCCTCAAAATCATTAAAAATCAATTCTTTACCCAACAAAATTTCTCCTCATAACTTCTCCTTCCTAACTCCTAATTTTATCAGTTTTCGTGTAATCCAATTCCCATCAGTATCTGGTAGGGTGGAAATGAGTTTATGTAGTTCTTCCTTCATTTCGTCGGCTGTTTTGAATCGCTGCTGTTGTGCGTTGAAAAAGAATTTTGTACGTGCTTCTGGCTTGTAACGCATTGGTGGCGAGGTGAATATGTGTTTCGCTGTTGCTTTTTGTATCAATGGAAAAATTTGCTTGGGTATGCGGTGGTGGCGTTTCAAAGGGTACGATAACTGCATGTTCAACAACAGATTTTTGTCGTCGTTTTCACATATAAACGCGTGCTCACGCGCAAAAGCTTCGTAGAGCGAAATACCAAGACTGTAGAGGTCGCAGCTGTCGTTGACCAGCACGCCGCATTGCAACACCAATTCTGGTGCGGAATAATATAATGTATAGGGTATAGTGCCGAAATTCAACATATTTTGTCCGTTGATTTGCGCATATTCCAGATTGATGAGTTTTACCGTCGGATTTTCTGCGTCAATTTGTCCTAAATCGTTGGCAACCAAAAAGATGTTGCTTGGCTGGATACGTCGGTGGATAACTTTATTTTTGTGTAAGGCTGATAGAATTTCACATGTTTTTTCTGCTACTCGGAGCAAAAATTTCTGGTTCCGAAGGTGAGGATAATCGCCCGTGAATGCGATTTGTTGTAGTGTCATGCCAACCAAATATTCACGAACGAAAAATAATCCTGTTTCATCGCAGATGCAGTCGTATGTTTGTGCTATGCCGCTATGAATCTGGTTCAACCCTTCGAAAATTGTGTGGACAACATCAAGATGTTGGGGACTCAAAATTAATTTTTGATTTTGAATGTAGCGCACCATAACGGGCGTGCCAGTTTGTTCGCATTTCCCATGAAACACTAATCCTAAGTCGGCAGGACTGTTTTCGTCGGTTTCAGGAATCTCGAAATCGAACGTGAAAGAATATTTTTTTCCGCTTATACGTTTTTGCATAGCAACAGTGTAATTTGGTATCGCTACAAATGTAGTTTTTTTATGTGGAAAAAAATTAAACTCGTGTTTTTTGTTTTCGTATCTTTGTGACGCAGAATTTTAAAAGTATGTTGTTCCGCGAAGTTATAGGACAGGAATCGATAAAGAAAGAATTGCGCGAAACGGTGGCAATGAACCGTGTGGCGCATGCGTATATGTTTACCGGACCTGAAGGTTCCGGTAAATTGCCGTTGGCGCTGGCGTATGCCCAATATTTGAACTGCGAGCATCCAAGCGAAACCGATTCGTGTGGCGAATGCCCGTCGTGTAAGGCGTTTGCGAAACTCCAGCATCCCGATTTGCATTTTGTGTTTCCGTTTGTGAAAGACAAAACGAAGGATAAGATTTGTTGTGACGATTATTTTCAGGAATGGCGGGAATTGTTCACGCAAAACCCGTATATCAGCCTCGATATGTGGCAAACGCATATTGGCGTCGAAAATAAACAACCTATTATTTATGAATCGGAAGCGGCTGGCGATGAAAATGCTCCACGAATCAAAGGCATAATTAAAAAATTGACAATCAGTAATTTCAGCGCAAAATACAAGGTTATGGTGATTTGGATGGCGGAGAAAATGAACGAAGTCTGTGCCAACAAAATCTTAAAAATTTTGGAGGAACCTGCGCCTAACACGTTGTTTTTACTCATTACGGAAGACACACGCTATATGTTGCCGACGATTCTCTCGAGAACGCAGATTGTGCGCATTCCAAAGATTGACGACGAAAGCCTTGCACAACGCATCCACGATGACTTTATGCTCGACGGCGACGAATTGCAGTCGATTGTGAAATATGCGAACGGAAACTACATTCAGGCGTTCAATATGGCTGGAGCCGACAATGCGCCGTCGCAATATTTTAGCTTTTTTACCCGTATGATGCGCTGTGCTTGGCAGAAAGATGTGTTTTCGCTGAATGCGATGGTTGAAGAACTTGAGGCTATGGGACGCGAAAAACAAAAATCGTTCCTGCAATATTGTATGCGCGAAGTCCGTGAAAATTTTATCAGAAACCAAAATATTCCATCAATTTTATATATGGACAAACAGGAAAGCGCATTTGCCGAAAAATTTCATCCCTATATAAACGAACGTAATGTGGGCGGGTTTTGCAAGGAATTCAACTCGGCGCATTTCCATATAATGCGAAACGGAAATGCAAAGATTATTTTCTTTGATTTGTTTATGAAAATTATTGTTTTAATACGCTCTTAGTATGAAAAGATTATTGATAGTTATATTTGTTTCTATTTTTTATATGAATGTTTATGCCCAAGAGCAAAACGGGTATTCTGTTGTGGAAGGTAACAAAACGGTGTATTACGATGCGTCGGGAAAATGTGTCGGTTCTGATAAATATGACCAGAAACGGGGCGCAACCATTCATTATGATGCCAAAAACAAGGAAATCGGCTACGCGAAAGTTGATAAAAAATATCACAAAACGGTGAACTACGATAAATCAGGGACTGTGATTAATTATTTGAAGGTGAAAGACCGTAAAACCTATCGCTACGACCGCGACGACAATTGTTTGGGCTACTACAAAACTGATACGCGCACCAAAAAGACCGTGTATTTCAACTGCGACGGAACCGAAGCCGCATATTCGCAAGTACGTCAGGGCAAAACCTATTTTTACGGCGATTTCCCGTATATGGGTTGGTAGTTTATTTCACGGAATTTATTCGTTTATAGCCTATGCATCGGTCGTATCCGAGGGCATAATCGTAAAAATACACAAAAATCTCGTATTCGTTCTCGGTTTGATAAAAACTGCCGTCAATGTCTGTTTCATCAATTGTTTTGAAATCAGGCGATGCTTTCACATATTTATAGTTGTAATACCCTTGTTTCAACAGGATTGACGCTTCATATTGCTGACGTTCCTCGTTGTAGGTCATTTTGTTTTCGTCGTTCATTTTCCAGTCGTTGAAACCGCCAAATACGTATAAATCAAGCGTATCGTAATAATTTCGGTGATACGGAAGCGTGAATTTCACGTCGGCATAATCGGCACAGTAATCAGCGTTGTTATGTGTGTCTTCGCTCGTTAGGAACTTTCCATTCAAATCGGTAGTTGACGTGTAGGCAGCGTGCCAATCTCTGTCGGGATGGAGAAGTACGGTGTATTTTCCGTCTATTTTGCCGATAAAGTCAACTGGAGCTGTTGCTATTCGTAGATTTTTGAAGTTGAAATAGCGAAACTCGTTGCCGCCTTTGAACAGAGCATTCCTGTTGTCATTGAACACCAACGAGCCGTCGCCCGAAACGTGGTTCGGCTGAATTCCGCTGATTGTTTTGTCCCAACGGCCATTTTGACGATAAACGACGTACAAATCTTTGTCGAATGTTGACAAATCGAAGCCGTGAGGCACAATCTTCATAGAAATTTGTTGCGAATCGTCCATATATTGTACAAGATTCGGTCGATTCACTTCTGCTTGAATTTCAACGAGTTGCTCGGTTACGACAAATCGTTTTTGAATAAGAACAATATCTGACTCATACGCATACTCATCTTCACCTTCATAAACTTGTTCATAAACTTGAACCACGTAGTTTCCCGACATAAGGAACCTGATTTCAGGCGTACTTGAGCCTCCATGAAACGGAAAATGAAAAAAGTAATGAACATACGGCACCGTCGTATTGTACGACAGATCGACAAAATTCTCTCTGTCAATCTGGAAATCACAGTCAACAACCGTCATATATTCGGATTCCACAAGATTGGATTTTCTCCAATTTCGGTCGCAGTGGATGATGCGCCATTGGAGCGGACGAATTTCGTCTTCCAAAATGTCAAAATCCATCATCAGCCCTTTGTTTTCGCCAATCAACGGCATTACCGGCGTTGCAAGAGAATCACCCTTTTCAGGACCAACATGAATTGAAGATGACGAAAGTCTTGTTTTTACCACAGGACGAAGCGTAACCGACTTGATTTTTGCGTAATCGGAGCTCACGTACTGGTCGTACATAATCTGCGACCAAGCACAAATGCTTGATACCAAGATGGATACTATTGTAATAACAAATCGCAATTTCCTAATTTTTGAGCTGTTCGTTACAACAAAAAAGCACTTACAAAAGCTTGTAAGTGCTTTTTTTGTGATTCGGATGTGATTCGAACGCATGACCCACAGCTTAGAAGGCGCTTGGATAGTCTTGGAATCTATTGATTTACAATATCTTACAAAGGACTGATTTTGTTTTTGCCCTCTTTTTGCCTGAAAAATCTTCACACTTACTTTTCTCCGATTTCAGTCGATATAGACCGATATTCTTCGAACGCTTCAAACGTGATATTGCAAAGATATAAATTTTGACATTACAAGGCCGTTTGATTTCATTTTTTTGAGAATATGATGACAAAAAGGAACCTCAAACGAAATTTATTGATTTTTCGGAGACATTTCCAGAACATTTCCGAGACATTTGCACGTGTTTGCACGACAAATGTCGGAAATCTCGTGAAAAAATCCTTTTGACGGAGCCTTGACCGTGACACCATTACACAAATGCCGCCATATACAATGGCAGATACGTAACATTTTCTGTTTGTTCCACGTTATATTTATTCAATACCAAGCAACGTCCTATTTTGTTTGAATTGTCCATCAAAGCATTTGTCAATGAGGAATGTCGTTTGTAGTCTTTGCCAGATTTAACTTCCAATATGCTCATTCGTTTACCTTCTTGTAGAAGAAAGTCCAATTCGTTTCGGCTTTTATGGTCATAATAATGAAGCTGATGACCGTGTTTGACAAGTTCGGCAGCCACATAGTTCTCGGTTAAAGCTCCTTCGTTTATCGAGATGTCGCCTTGTAGTACCTGCCATTGCACGTTGTCTGCCCACATATTGCAGAGCAGACCAGTGTCGAGCAAATACACTTTGAACAAATTGCGATTTTCGTATTGTTCGAACGGTAGTTCAAGCGAATGGGTATTATAGCAAAAAATCGCCACTCCAGCGTCCGACAGCCACTGTGCAGCGTCTTCATATTTCTGCATACTTGCAGTTTTTTCCAAATCGGAAAGGACAAAACGCTTTTTCTCTTTTGCAAGTTGCGAAGGTATTGCATCAAAGAAACGTTTTGCCCTGGTCTTTTGTGCTGCCGCATATTTTGCTATGTCAAGGCGATAACTATCTATTATTATTTTTTGTTGGTTGGTGGTTTCGGCAAAATCAGGGTTTTCCAAATATGTTGCAACCACTTTGGGCATTCCGCCAACGATGAGAAATGTGCGGTAATGTTTCATCAACTGTTCGTGCAGGAAATCATCAACTGGCACAAGATTATTATAATTATTACGTATTTGTTCCGTCACTTGTTCGCTTACACCGTTCGCCCACAGCCATTCCTCGAAATCAAGAGGGTACATGCGTATTTGCCGTTCGAACCCCACCGGATAGCTGCTCACTTCGGCATAGTTGATACCCAGCAGAGAGCCAGACTCTATGTAATCAAACCGACCGTCTTCAACCAAAAATTTGATGGCGGTACGTGCGTTCGGGCAGCTTTGTACTTCATCGAAGAACACAAGCGTTTGTTTTTCAACGAACGGTCCATAGCCCATAATGCTCAAGCGGCTGATGATGGAATTAGCGTCTCGGTTGCCATCAAAAGCCTGCTTTGCCTCTGGCGTCTGCTCAAAGTTTATTTCCACAAAATGTTTGTATTGTTGCCGTGCAAATTCACGCACGATGGTGGTTTTACCAACCTGTCGGGCACCACATATTAGCAAGGCCTCCTTTTGTTGTTTTTTTTTCCATTGTTCTAAACGACTGATAATCTTACGTTTGATATTCATTATAGTAACTTATTGCCTAATTTTTGACGCAAATATAGTAACTTTTTGCATAGATATTGATATAAATTCAGTAACTTTTTGCAATATTAGGATTCTCTCAGTGTTTGTGGGAAAAGACTTTTGACGATGGTTTGAACGTGGTTTGAACGTGGTTTGACCAATTTAGACCGTGATTTGACCGTGAATCCAAAAAGGCAAAAACGTGCAGAGTATGGAAGCAGATTGATAACATCGCTTGCCGAAGCATTGTCAGTGGAATATCCTCGAGGTTTTACTGCAAGAGATTTGCGAAATTATTGACAATTATACTTGTATTTTAGGGATTTAGAGATTTGGCACTCGTGAGTGCCAAATCTTATTTGGTCGCATTACCGAACGGTGTTGCCCGTTGTGAATGAGGATGCTCGATATTGGTATGTGATGGAAAGCGTACTACCCCAAAGAGTGATTATACTACCCAAAAGAGCGATTCTACTACCCAAAAGAACGATTCAAAAGTAAATTATGTCGGTGATGGTATTGTCGGTAATTAGGAAATTTTTGTAATTGTTGGAGAAAATTTGTAGCGTTCATATAACCTTTTATACAAATCAGGAATACAATTCCATTTTTGTATAAAAAAATCTTCCGAGTGTTACCAGTGTACTTTTCAATGTGTTTCTGTGCGTATGACGTGAAACTGCCAGCCAAAGCACCCTCGTTCTTACGATTCAGCAGCACGACAAAAAAAGCACTCACAGGTTTTTGTAAGTGCTTTTTTTGTGATTCGGATGCGATTCGAACGCATGACCCACAGCTTAGACAAAGCGATGAGAATCGAACTCATATTGCGCGTAACCCATTTAATAACACTTTGTCATTTCGGATCCGTATGAAGGCTGTTGCTCTATC
>DFGI01000064.1 GCA_002371705.1 Bacteroidales bacterium UBA3754 | reverse complement strand
TGTTACGCCCTATCCATATAGGAATGTTACGTCCGAACTAGACACTGGTCCATTTTATAAGGTTGAAAAATGCCAGCATATCCAGGAGGAAATAGAGAATTAATGAAAGACATAGAAGAAAACCTGGTATATCCCGAAGATGCAAAAAAAGAAGGTTTACAAGGGACGGTTGTGGTTCGTTTTGTTGTAGATAAAGAAGGGCATATAACTAACCCAGAAATTATAATATCACCCTCTCATGTATGGGATTCTGCCGCATTGGAAGTTCTTTCTCACTTAAAAACATTTATTCCAGGGGAGCTACATGGAGAAAAAGTGAATGTATATTATCTTCTACCAATTCAGTTTAAATTAGATAAATGACGAAGGAAATAGGGGAAATATTGGTGTTGATGTTTATGTTGCCGTTTTTTGCGGAAGCGCAGAAAGAAGATAGTTGTTGTATTAATCCAGAATATGCTACTATAAACTGTATTGAGCCTACAGAAATTTATGAACCTGTGTATAATAAGGTTGAAAAAATGCCAGCATATCCAGGAGGAATGAGAGAATTAATGAAAGACATAAATGAAAACTTGGTATATCCCGAAGATGCAAAAAAAGATAGCATACAAGGGTATGTTTTCGTTCGTTTTGTTGTAGATAAAGAAGGGCATATAACTAACCCAGATATTTTAAAATTCTCCCCCTATTATGCGTTTATTGATTCTCCTGCATTTGATTCTGCCGCATTGGAGGTTATTCCTCACTTAAAACCCTTTACACCTGGAGAGCAACATGGAGAAAAAGTGAATGTATATTATTTGGTACCAATTCAGTTTACAATACGATGAAACAGAAAGAATTAGAAAATAAATAAATTTCTTGGTACACAAGTTTGTGGACCACAAAGTTGTGTACCTTACATTAAATTCACTTCAAATCTTTTTGCAAATCGTTCCTGTTCCGATTTTGAGATTCTGCATTGATTTGCCACGGTCTGCCATTGGCGCATTCCTTGTCTTACGGAATCAATAATTTTAGTTGCGTTTTGACGCTCTTCGGCGTTGTTTCAGTTCCAAATCCTGTAGATTGCGGCCAAGTTCGTCTTTTTGAGCCAGAAGAAGAATGTCCGCATCAAGTTGCATGGCATAGAGAACTCTTAGGTAAATGCCTATGGCTACGGTTGGCGAACCTTTTTCCACGCGCATCACCGACAATTGCGAACACGTTGCCCGTTCTGCAATGTCGGCAATGCTTAAATTCCTCCGCAGACGAGCCAATTTTATTTGTTCGCCTACAATTGCCATATTTTGTTCCAACCTGCGAGGCAGTAATGTTCCCTTTGTCGTTTTTGTCATATAACCTATCATTAAGTAATGCAAATATACAATAATATTTATTTAATGATACTTTACAGTGATTTTTCTCTAAATTTTCCCGTTCCTCTTTGCCCGTTTAAAATAATATAGTTATGGTAGTTTGTCACTTTTTTCTTCCCTTTCTATATAGCCCTGCCAACCCCGTCATTCCGACCGTAGGGAGGAATCTTCATGTCTGTCCGTCTTGTGCATGATGCAGAATAGTTATGGAGTCTATTTTCCCAATAAAATAGCTGGTATTTCATTGGGGATTCTGTCGTCGTCCACAATTGGAAAGTCGCCTTTGTAGCACCAGTGTGCATTGGCAATGTTATGTTCTTTGAAAATGGCGCAAATGTCTTTATACCAGTTCAATCGAGGTTCTTTATCTATATAATATGGATATGCTCCAAACTCGCCGCAATATAATTGCAGACCGAGCTCGTTTGCCTTGTCAATGCACGGTTGAATTTGCTTTAATAAGTATTCTTTGTTCCATAATCCTTCATCGCTTTTGAACTGATTCACAATTTTGTAGTCGAGTGTTTCATAAAACGATGCTGGTGGAGCAAACACACCCGGATATTCCACTGTATCTTTGTAGTCTTTCATTGGAGTCCACCATGCGCCGTAGTGGGTGATGAACAGTGGGTTATAATAATGAAAGCTGATTATCAAATTCTTGTCGTTTTCTGGAACTTGCAGATATTGCATTGTCACAACCGATTGTTGCCAGTTAGAGCCGACAATTATGAATCGTTTTGGCTCTTTCTCGCGGATAGCCGCAATCAATCGTGCTTCGAGGTCGTTCAACGCTTCATGTGTGGGAGCTACGGCTTCGTTCAGCAGTTCATAGGCAAGGCGGTCGGTAGGGTAGCGTTGTAGAAATTTTTGCAAATCCTTCCACATATCAATCATGTGCTGTTGTGCCGCGGGATCGGAAAACAATGTGTTTTCGTGTTCGGTAAGAAAATAGTGCGCACGAGTTATGTGTAAATCAACCACAATATTCATATTATGGGCAAGCGTCCATTCTATTGCTTTTTCAAGCAGCTCGAATGCGTCCTCGTGACGGTTTAGTTGTTCGTCGTAGAATTGTTCCTCGTCAATCGGCAGACGGACGTGTTTAAATCCCATTGTCGCAATGGTAGCGAAGTCGTCTTCTGATATTTGATTTTTGCGTTCTTTGCCTCGTTTGTCCGATTGCGAAAGCCAATGGCTCACGTTGATGCCTGTTCCTAAAGTGAATGTTGTCATATTGTGAAATTTAAAGTGTACGAATATACAAAAATGTTGAGAATCACACGTGTCGTTCGTCGATTTCTTCTTTCGTAATTACTCCATTTTTGTATATTGGCAACACATTGCACGTGTCCATTGTGATGCAGTAGTCTATGCATTGGTCAACGCCGTTTTTACGGAGACGGCTTCGTTGCGCGCATTTTTCCAGATATTGGGCAAGATTGTCCTTGTGTTCGTTCCACATATCAATGGCGGCAACGGTGGAGTCGCAGATAGTTTCAAATTTATCAGTCTTTAAAAGTGCATCGGCAACGGCTCCCATAAAGATGGAATCTTCAATGTTGAATTTGTTTTTCCACCCTGCGCATAGCAGTGTCACGTCGCAATTTTGTTTTTGCAGCCAGTCAACCAAAACGGAAAAGTTTGAAAATGCTCCTATCACGATAGCCTTGCAGTTTACGCCAAGTTGAATAGTCTTTGTTCCATTTGTGGTGCTATATACAATGTCGCGTCCTTCCACAATGTTTCGCTCAAACTTTTCAGGGGAGTTTCCGAAATCGGCAAAGTCGAGTTTTATGCCGTTGCGTTCGGCGGCAATTAAATATCCTTTTTCTTTATATGTTTTTGCTTCTTCAACGCTTTTTACGGGAATGATTGAATTGACGCCGTTTTCAAATGCTGCGCAGATGGAACTTGTGGCACGAAACACATCGGTTACGACGACGATTGCATCTTTGTTTTCAAAATATTCAAAGAGGGCGGGACTAAAGCAGGTTTCAATTTGGTGTTTCATTGTTCAGCGAAGTTTTTTCTTTTATGTCAAACATTACAATTATTGCGATGAAACCCCAAAACAACGACGCGATTTTGTCCATATCGAGAAAATCGTTTAAAAAACCGTGCAGATAATAGGTGATGAGCCCTAAAAGCAGGAACAGCACTGTGTTTCTCGTTAAATCATTTTTCGTTTTGTTGTACACGTTAAAGCCAACAACCAAGACGGTTATGAGTAATGCTATGAACGAAAGTGCTCCTGGCAGTCCCGCATCTGCAAGCAAACCCAAATATTCACTGTGGGCGTTTCCCAAATCGGCAGCGTTGGTGCTGATTTTTGTCCGGTCCTCGGAATGTTGGAATGGTGCGTACAAAAACATATATGTTCCTGGACCATAGCCAGTTATTGGCCGTTTTTGAAACATTCGCAACGCACATTTCCACCGATTGATGCGTTCGGTGTTAGAGTCATCTTTTGTGATGTTAGATGCTGATTTTAAATGCGATAGAAAGTTTGTGCTTGAAACTTCGGTGTTTTTCGACATTTTATAGATTATGTCGTTGTAAAACGGTGCAATCAGCAGTACGGCACAACAGCACACAATGATGATGTTTTTGATTTTTATACGAAGTTTCAATACCACCCATAGTGCAAAAACTGCAAGTATTCCTAACCATGCCGCACGTGTGTACGAGAAGAGCAGTGCGATGCACAGCAATCCCAATATTAGAAAAATGAAAAATTTAACGCTGAAATCGTTTCGAGTCCGTTTTATTGCCACAATCATAGCCGGAATGAGCAATGCCAATGCTGCTCCATACGAAGTATGGTCACGGAAAAATGGTTGCATTACCCGATACGATGTGTCGTGCGAAAAATACGACGGAGCGTGGTTTAATAGGGTGTAAATTATGACGATTGAAAATCCCAGCGCATAGGCAAGAATGTATTTCGCAATATTGTCTTCGTTTCTAACAAATTGTGTCACAATAAAGTAAAAGCAAGCGATAAACCAAATTCGTGTCAATAAATACTTGAACGAAACAATTGGCATTTCGGAAAGCAAACAACTGAAAAACAGCCAACCTAAATATATGTATATGCAAATGCTAACAGGGTGTTTCAGAACTTCTTTGTCGAATTTCCGTTCGCTCAGTAATTTAAGGAAAAACACGCACATCGACAGAAAAATAAATGGTTCCGTCGGCAAACTCATATTGAATGGTGGATTCGGAATCAATTCTGACAATTCTATTGATAACGGTGTACAAAATAGTATGATTATCAATAATTTATCGAGCGCAAGAAATGCCAAGAAACAGAGCGCAAGTCCAAACGGTATGAGTGTTACGAGATACGATTCGTTCAAAATACCGACCATATTGGCAATTATGAATAAAATTGCCGAAATATAGAGGCATAGAATCGTTTTTTTCTCCGAAATCACCTTAGTTCTGTTCTTGTTTTTTTGCTTCTTCCTGTCGTTTGAAGTCGTTTAGTAATTCAATGAAAATGAGCACGATAAACGTTAGGATGAAAGTCGCAAGTGTGGAAACGCCCACAATGACCGCACGTTTTGGTTTTGCTTTCTTATCTGCTTTAATCGCTTTGTTTACAACGAAATAGTGCGTTAGAATTTGTTCAGCGTCAACCTTCGCTTCTTTGTATTTTTGGTTCAATGCGCTCAATTGCTCGCTTTCAAATTCCAAGAAATCGCGGAGCGATACGTATGCGGCTCCGTATTTCGCAAGCGTGTCGAGTTGTTCTTTGATTCGTTCGGCACCTTTGGTATTGCCCGAGGCAACAGCTTGTGCGTATGCTTCGTTCACAACTTCCGATTGCGACTCGTAGTCGTAAATGCCTTTTTCCATAATTCTCCGCAACGAATCTTTGAACATATTGATTTGTTCTTCTTTCGCTTTGTATTCATATTCAACAATTTGCAGAGCCTCTTTCGCACGTTTGTGTTCCATTTGGTTCATTACCGTGTCAATAAGGGTAGCTATGTCGTTCGCAATCATTGCCGCGGTGTCAGGATTCGCGTCAAGTACCGAAATTTCCACAGCCATATATTCCGTACGTTTGTATGAAATACGTTTCTGGTACTTTTTCATCATCTTGTCGTTCGGATATTTCACATGTGCAGAATCAATATCATAATGTTTCCACAAATTGTATTTTTTGATTATTTTCGTACGAAGTTCGTCGCTGTTCAACACTTGTAGGATTTGTTCGGTTTCCTTGTCTTCGCCGTACATTGACTCTTTTTTCGCAGCGTCTTTTGTCGCAATCAATTCTTGTGAAATTGAAAGTGATGGAGCAGGGTAGATGACCACCGAAGAACGGTACAGTGGCGTGATGAGAAGCGAAACAATTATAGCGATAATCGAACCAATCACAGTTGTGGCGATTAATTGTTTTTTGTATAAGAAAACCTTGTAAATCAGGTCGTTGGAGCTGAAAGAATAGCGTTCGTCGTTTGTCATGTTTATTGTTCGTTTGTAAATAATCCGTAAAGTTCCGCATCAATTTTATTGACAATTTTGCTGAAGTCGTCAGGATTGTCGATGAAATTGATTGAATCTGTGTCTATAACGAGAATTTTTCCCAAATCGTATGATTTCACCCATGTTTCGTAGCGGCGGTTCAAACTTTCCAAGTAATCCAAGCGAATGGCGTTCTCGTATTCGCGTCCTTTGCTTTGAATGCGCTTCACCAATGTGGGAATTGATGCTTTCAGGTAAATCAGCAAGTCAGGAGCTTGCAGAAGTTGCTCAACTTGGCGGAATAGTGAGAAATACGTCTCAAAATCGCGTGTTGCCATCAATTTCATTCCGTGCAGATTTGGCGCAAATATATAGGCATCTTCATAAATTGTGCGGTCTTGAATCACATCTTTCCCCGAACTCCGAATGTTCATAATGTTTTGCAGACGGCTGTGCAGATACGAAATCTGTACGTTGAACGACCATGCTTTCATATCTTGGTAGAAATCGTTCAAATACGGATTGTCATCCACAACTTCGTAGTTTGGCTCCCAGCCATAATGCTTTGCGAGCATGCTTGTAAGCGTTGTCTTACCAACTCCAATATTCCCTGCTATAGCTATATGCATATCGTAAAAAGTTTATTACTGCAAAAATATAAAACTCTATTCGATTTGAAAAAATTTCACATTAGAAATGTTCATTATGGAAACATTTGTGTAGTAAAAACGGAGTATATCTTTGTAGGAATATCCTTGTCGAGCCATTTCCATTGCGCCTTCCTGCGACATTCCCACACCATGCCCGAATCCTTTTCCATAGAAAACCACCGCGTCGTCGCGCGAATCAATACAGAAAAATGTTGATTTCAGTTTCCAGTCGCTGCGGATTGTTGTGAGCAACAGAAGGGAATCGTTGCAGTCCGCCATTAAATATTTTGTACGGTTGAATTGTTCAAACGATAAATCCGCCGAGTCGGCTATGGGATAGCCTTTTTTTCGGAGATAAGATTCCCACTCTTCACGGGGAATTGTTACTTTCCATTCGTAGTTTTGCTGTCCTACGCTAAACGGATCTTCTTTCCCTCGCAGATAAGAAATCTGCTTGTTCCAGACTAACTCGCTGTTGCTTGTTTCGCCGCCTGAGTTTGAATAAAATGTCGCTTCAATTAGGTTTTTGTTTTCATCTACAAGTACTAAACCTTTGGTTGCTTTTGTAGCTTCTTCAATAGCTTTGCTGTAGCGGCAACGGCCTAAATATGCCTGACAATGCACGTCGTCGCATAGATTGTAGCCTGATTTGAGGTGACGGTTGTAAAATTTTGCGGCATATGTCCTACACAAAATTGCCTGTGCCTTGTAATATGCAATGTTCGCTTTTGCGCCACCTTCCGATTCCACAACGCCAGCAATGTATTTTTCGAAATTCACATCGTTTATCAGAATCAGTGAATTTTTTGTCGTTTTTACGTATAAATCGTTGTCGTACTCCCGTGCTTTGGGATAGCTGTTGTGGAACCGCACCTGAAATATATTTTCTTGTGTGTTGCCACGGATAAGTAGGAGTGTGTCGGCGGTATGTACGCCCGTTTTGGTGTTGATGAAGATTTTATGGCTTCTTCGGGTGATTGTTGCCGATTGGCCTTCGTCAATGGAACACACTATTTTGTTGTTCGCCACAAAGTCGTATTTTCCTGATTTTGCGTAAAATACGAGACTTTCTATTTTGTTTTGTGAAAAAATACGAATGTTGATGTTTTGGCTCAATCCAACGAATGTGCTCATTATAAATATGAATGTGATTGAAATTTTGAGCCGTAAATTCATATCTTGATTTTAAACACATCAATGTCTTTCAGTAATTGATTTTTTCGGTCGAGAATGCAGAATTCTAATAGCAGACAAACTAATCCAAGTAGTAAAAATACTTGAAAGCGTTCATTATATACGTTGAATTCCTGTGCTTCGAAGTCTGTTTTTTCCATATCGTCGAGGGCTTTGATAATGGGCGAGAAGTCTTCGCGTGAATACACGCCGCCGCCAGCCGCCGCAATTTCCTGCAACATCTGTTCGTTGAGTTTCGTTGTCACGGGACTGCCGTTTCTGTCCATCAAAAAGTTGGTCTGACCATATTGGTTTTTAATTGGAATCGGCACGCCGTTGGTCGTTCCCATGCCCACGGTGTGTATAATGATGCCTTTCTCCCGTGCCTGCTGCGCCATTCCCACGGCATCGTCTTCGTGGTTTTCTCCGTC
>DFGI01000062.1 GCA_002371705.1 Bacteroidales bacterium UBA3754 | reverse complement strand
GTTTTATGGTTGATATTTCTATAAATTCGTTGGGCGTGCATGCCAGCGCCACGGTTATGATGGCGGCGGTGCGGCCTACTGTGTTGCGGATCCTTGCACCTCGTATCGGCTACGAATCTAACAATATCCCTATTTTGTCAACATTCGGTCTCGCATGGGTGTTGAAATACATCATCCCGTGCGTTGCAATCCATCATATTACTTTGTATCTGTGCTTTACATTCACATTCGAGGATTTAGGATTCTTGTTCTTCAGAATGCTGATAAATATCGTACTCACTGTGTTTGTGATTGTTTTGAGCGAATATTTTGTGTTTAAACGGTAACGATGGACTTGAGCAACCGAAGAATACTGCTTTCTGCTATTGTCATTGGTGTGGCATTGCTGTATATTGCTCGTTTGTTTTATATTCAAATCGTTGATGATTCCTACAAACTCGATGCGCTCAACAACAGCCGCCGTTTCGAGGTGCACCATCCCGCGCGGGGATTGATTTACGACCGAAATGGAAAATTGATTGTGGCAAACGAGGCGGCCTACGATTTAATGGTGGTGACAGGACAAATCAAAGATTTGGATACTGCTGAACTGCTTTCCATTATCAATGTGAATAAAGATTTGTTTCTCACAGAATTGAAAAAAGCGCAGAAAAGCCGGTTCCGCCCGTATCCCATTATAAAACAAATTAGTGCGGAAACCTACGCTCGTTTGCAGGAACGGTTGTTCGACTTCCCCGGTTTTTACGTGCAAACCCGAACTGTACGAAATTATCCGTATCATTGCGGCGCGTTGGTTTTGGGGTACATTTCCGAGGTAAACAACGACGATATTAAAAAAGACAGTTACTACGAACAGGGTGATTATATTGGGAAAATTGGCTTAGAAAAACGATATGAATCGTATCTTCGTGGCGTGAAAGGTGGCAATTATTATCAAGTTGATGTGAAAGGTCGGGTGAAAGGCTCTTTGGAGGACGGAAAATACGATAAAACAGTTGTGCTTGGTAAAAATATCACCACTACGCTTGACATCGAACTTCAACAATATGGCGAGAAGTTGATGCAAAATAAAAAAGGCAGCATTGTCGCTATTGATCCAAAAACAGGAGAAATCCTGGCTCTTGTTTCATCTCCCACATTCGACCCTAATAGTATGGTGGGACGTTTGGTGAGTGAGAACTACAATAAACTTGTCCGCGACCCGCTAAAACCGCTCTACAATAGACCAATACAAGGCGTATATCCGCCAGGTTCAACGTTTAAAACTGTGAATGCGTTGATTGGATTGCAGGAAGAAATCGTGACGCAAAATACAATGTATGGCTGTCTATCTGGTTATTATTCAGGAGGTTTGCACGTCGGCTGTCACAATCACGTGTCGCCCATCAATTTGATTGAATCAATAAAAATGTCGTGCAATGCGTACTATTGCAACGAATTCCGCTCAATTATGGATGCACCTAAGTATGGCTCTGTCCGTGAAGGATTTTTAAAGTGGCAGTCGTATATAAAAGCATTTGGACTAGGAAAACCATTGGGAATTGATTTGCCAAGCGAAAAAAGTGGCAATATTCCTCGTGCCGAGTCGTACGACAGAACATACGGAAAGAACCGCTGGAATTCTTTAACAATTGTGTCGCTGGCGATAGGACAAGGGGAGATAACCGAAACGCCGTTGCAAATGGCTAACATCGCTGCAACCATTGCAAACAAAGGCTATTACTATACACCGCATCTTGTAAAGGAAATTGACGACACGGTGTTCGACAATAGTTTTATCCAACGACATGATTTGCCTATAGCAAAGAAAAATTTCGACATTGTTACTGAAGGTATGTATCAGGTGGTGAACGGCGGCCCGGGCGCTACGGCGTGGTGGTTGGCGATAAAAGGATTGGATATTTGCGGAAAAACTGGTACAGCCCAAAACCCGCATGGTGAAGACCACTCTATGTTTATGGCGTTTGCACCACGCAACAATCCTAAGATTGCCATTGCCGTGTGTGTTGAAAATGGCGGTTTCGGAGCTACGTTGGCGGCTCCAATGGCTGTATTGATGATAGAAAAATATTTAACTGACACTATTACAAACACTTGGCGAGAGCAACAAGTTCTTGAGAAGTCTATATCGTATAAAAACTGATGGCACGGAAGGTAGAAAACATATTACGTAATATTGATTGGCACATCGTGGTAATCTATGTTTTTCTTGTGTTTGCTGGTTGGCTGAACATTTATTCCGCTGTATTCGACGAAAATGCCACGTCGATTTTCGATGCTGGTCAAAAATATGGGAAACAGCTGATTTGGATTATCGCCGCATTTTTGCTCGCAATAGGCGTTTTAATTTTTGATAGTAGGTTTTACTTTAAATTTGCGTACATTTTTTATTTTCTCATAATTCTTTCGCTTGTAGGAGTCTATTTGTTCGCTCCTGAAATTAAGGGCGCACGATCGTGGTTCGAAGTGGGACCGTTGCGTGTGCAGCCTTCTGAATTTGCAAAACTTGCCACAAGTGCTGTGGTTGCTCGTTTTATGGGTCGCTACGATTTCAAAATTAATCGATTGTCCGATATTGTGAAACTTGGGGGACTGTTGGCATTGCCAGGCTTGCTCATCGTAATGCAGGGCGATGCGGGCTCTGCATTGGTGTTCTCTGCGTTTTTCTTGGTGTTCTACCGCGAAGGAATGCCGTTTACTATTATTCTGCTTGGCGTGTATGCAATCTTGATATTTGCGCTTTCAATTATCTGGGGCGGTCTTATTTTGTCAATTATTGCCGTGGTGCTCTGTTATTTGGCGTTTTTTCTATATGGAATGCAGAAAGCTCATAAGATTTCAATAGTGAAAATGTTGCTCGTACCGTTTGCATTTGTTATTCCTGCTGTGGTTTATCGCTATTTTCATATAGATAGTAGTGTTGTTGTAATATTTGTTATTGGTTTCGTAATTTTATTTGTCCCTGTTGCGTTTTACACATACAAGAAGCGTGTCCCTACATTGTTGATTATTTTTGGTATCGCTCTTGGTAGCGTATTTATTTCACAATCAGTGGAATATGTGTTTACAAATCTACTTGAGGCACACCAACGTACTCGTATCAATGTGTTTTTTGGTCTTGAATCCGACCCGCAAGGAAGTGAATTCAATGTAATCCAGTCGAAAATTGCTATTGGCTCTGGCGATTGGATGGGTAAAGGATTCCTTAACGGAACGCAGACAAAGAACGATTTTGTGCCAGAACAAAGTACCGACTTCATTTTCTGTACCATTGGAGAAGAATGGGGCTTCCTTGGCTCTTTCGTCATAATTGGACTATTTGTATATTTGATATTGCGCATAATGTACGATGCGGAGCAGCAACGAACGGCGTTTTCACGCATTTATGGATACAGCGTGGCGAGCATTTTGTTTTTCCATGTTCTCATTAATATTGGAATGACAATAGGCTTGATGCCAGTCATCGGAATCCCGCTGCCATTTTTCAGCTATGGCGGCTCATCTTTATGGGGATTTACGCTTTTGTTATTTATATTTGTGAAACTTGATGCAAATCGTACAGAACTTATTCAATAATTGTGAGTATATTTGTACAGTTGTTTAACCAATTTATTATACCATGATTAATAAAGTAATTTTAATCGGAAATGTTGGTGCTGACCCAGAAGTAAGATACATCAGGGAAGACCAACCAGTTGCACATGTGAGTTTGGCTACGACCGAACGAGGTTTTAAACGTCAGGATGGGACAGAGGTTCCCGACCGCACTGACTGGCACAGATTGACTGTGTGGGGACGCACGGCAAAATTCTGCGAGAATTATGTCCATAAAGGCGACCAGTTGTATGTGGAGGGGAAAATCCGCTATTCGCAGTATCAGGACAAAAACAATGAAACCCGCTATTCAACGGAAATTATTGTTGACGACTTGCGTAAATTAGGACGTAAGGCTGATTCTGAAGGGATTTTGGGACAACAGGCTTCTCCTATTCAGCAGTCGGTTCCGCAACCTACCGCGGCGAGCGTTGTGGTGGAACAGCAAATGGAATACCCAATTGCCGACCAACCCGTTGACGATTTGCCATTCTAACATTCCTCAATCGCACATCGAACAGGTGTGCGATTTTTTCATATCTTTGTGGTATGAAAAAAATTGTGCTTTATATAATGCTTGTTGTTTGCGCACAGGCTTGTCAGGAACGCGAGATTAAAGTTCCCAAGCAGCGTGGCTATTTCCGTATTGATTTGCCTGAACGGAACTATGTGGCGTTCGCAGAAAAATCTTTCCCGTATGCGTTCAAAATTCCTTCGTATGCAAAGGTTGAGAACGACTCCGATGCTGGAGCGGAACCTTATTGGGTAAATGTGCAATTCCCTTCGATGAAAGCTACTGTCCATGTGAGTTATCGTCAGTTGAACGGAAATCTTGATAAGGTTGTGGAAGATGCTCATTATCTCGCATTTAAACACGAGGTTCGCGCTGATGCTATCAATACAAAGGAATTTCATTACGACGAAAAAAATGTTCATGGTTTGTTGTTCGACATAAAAGGCGATGCCGCTTCGGTGCTGCAATTCTGCGTGACCGACAGCACAAAAAACTTTGTCCGTGGGGCGCTGTACTTCAACGTTCCGCCAAATAAGGACTCGCTTGCGCCAGTGGTCGATTTTATCCGCGAAGATATTATTGAAATGATTAGCTCGTTTGAGTGGCAAAAAAAATAAGCGTATGGCAAAAATTTTAGTTACTGGTGGACTTGGATATATCGGTTCGCATACCGTTGTGGAACTGATTCAATCGGGGTACGAGGTTGTAATTGTTGATAATCTTTCCAATTCCGAAGCCAATGTCCTTGATGGCATAGAGTCAATTACGGGCGTTCGTCCTGCGTTTGAACAAATTGACATTTGTGATTCTTCGTTGCTTCAGAATTGTTTCAAAAAATATGGATCCATTGATGCTGTAATTCACTTTGCCGCATATAAAGCCGTTGGCGAATCCATTGAAAAGTCGTTGGATTACTACTACAACAACGTTTATGGGCTTTTGCAATTGCTCTCGTGTATGCGTGCGAATGGCGTAAAACATTTGATTTTTTCCTCTTCGTGCACCGTTTACGGACAACCTGATAAATTGCCAATCGACGAAACTGCTCCACGAAAACCTGCGACTTCGCCATACGGAAACACAAAACAAATGTGCGAAGACATAATCCGCGATGCAATTGTTTCATATCACGATTTCACTGCAATTTTACTCCGCTATTTTAATCCTATTGGTGCGCATCCATCGGCAAAAATTGGAGAATTGCCCAAAGGTGTGCCGAATAATTTGGTGCCGTTTGTTACGCAAACTGCTGCAGGCATTCGAAAAGAATTGTCAGTTTTTGGTGACGATTACAATACACCTGATGGTTCTGCCATTCGCGACTATATTTATGTAGTTGACCTTGCAAAAGCACACGTAAAGGCTATGCAACGACTACTTGCTGGTTCGAATAAATCAGATTTGGAGATTTTCAATCTTGGTACAGGAAAAGGTGTTTCTGTGTTGGAATTAGTTCATTCGTTTATGGCTGCCACAGGCGTGAAAGTTCCGTACAAGATTGTTGGCCGCCGTGCTGGCGACACCGAAGAAGTGTGGGCCGACAGTTCCCTTGCAGAAAAAGAACTTGGCTGGACTGCACGAACTCCACTGAACGAAGTCCTTTTGTCCGCATGGAATTGGGAGAAAAAGGTGAGAGGAATAAAAGAGTAGAACTGCGATAAAACTATTCTTATCTGCAATATGAAATTTTTTCAATTGTGTTGCAGTCTTTTGTCAATACAATGGACAATATAAGTAAACAATGGTTTTATTTGTATAACTGTTAAGGTAGAGCCTTTTTATCGATATGAAGAACCTTTTATTTGTCATAGGTGTTATTATTGGTACGGTTTGTGTGGCGCAGACCGAAACAAAATCG
Organism: Bacteroidales bacterium UBA3754; assembly: GCA_002371705.1. Lineage (GTDB taxonomy): Bacteria > Bacteroidota > Bacteroidia > Bacteroidales > UBA1715 > UBA1715. The sequence continues at coordinate 18,177 of DFGI01000062.1, read as the reverse complement.
TGCTTCAAAAACGAGATTTCTACTGGCATTGGTGGAGTGGAGATATATGAACAAAACTATTATAGGAGTTCTGTAACGCTTGAATCTGCAACATACAAAACACGGATTGTCCCAACGTTTAATGTCTGGTTCACACGAAATTTAGGAGACGATGTTATTCGTATTGATGTTGGATATACTTTTAGATATGAAGAATATCTTTTTTACTCGCCTTTAGCCGTATTTCCACCATTAGAAGCTGGAAAATATCATGCCTTTGAAAACACATTCTTGTTAGGGGTGAGCAAATCATTTTATTCATATAATTGGACTCTCACACCGGGTATTTCTTTTGGAAAAGGAATACTAAAATTTGAGAAGGATTGTCTTTTTATAGACAAGGTTTCTTTCTATAATATGTTTCGCCCTTCTATAAAGTTGGGCTATACGTTGCCGTCACAACGTGTGTTTTTATTTGTTAACTATTCGCTTGAGGAAATCAATGTCACATCTTTAGGTTATTCAGAACAGTATATCGTTGGTGATTTTAGCAGAAAAGGAGTAGATGGACATTTGTTTACACTTGGTTGCAGTTATAAATGGTAATGATGCGAGGTAGAGTTTCTATATTATTAGCTGTTTTATGTTCATTGTTTTGCATAGTTTGTTTTGCACAAGAAGTTGAGGTGAAATGCAATGCTTTTTGTGTTAATGCAGGAGGATATGTTTCTCCATGTGAAGATAAAAATTATGGCGATGTGTTTCCTGTGATTTCTCTATGGTATAATCGAAACGTATGGCACGATGTAAGTCTTGGCGCAGGTTATTTGTTTTTGGAAGGTGACCCAAGAGCATATTGGACATCTACCAAAAACGGAAAATGTTTGGAGTCCGATCATGCAATATTATTCAGCTTTGCCAACAAATTTTCATCGAAGAATTTGTTCCTTTCTCCTTCAATTGCCGCTGGTTTATGTTTGACGAATTATACTGTGGAAAACTCAACAACAAGGATAAAATCATCTGTTCGTCTTGCAATAAATCCTGGTGCTACATTTGGCATTTCTTCGTTTGAGAAGAATTATGATGTATATATTTCCTACAATTTTTTTATTCATCAATATCGTCAACAACAGAAAAAAACTCCAGTTGACGGCGTAGGTTGGGATTATTCTTCAAGATTCGGATATCACGTAATCTCCTTTGGCGTAGGATATTCGTTCTGATTTATTTCCAATACTTTTTTGCTTCGCGACCAGCTTTCATTATCACGTCAACAACCTCTTGGTCGAATGGCTTGCCGTTCAATCGGTTGAAAATACCCATAGTCGGCTCGCGCATCGCTCCGTTGTCCCAATAAACAGGAATCATACCGTATTCCAATGCGTTTTTGGTCACTTCGTAATCCCAATCCAAACGCGACTGGTTGTGAAGACGTTGAATCAGCGTGTCGGAAAATTCTTTTCGGTTGCAGGCATATTCTCCCAAAACAACTGGAATGCCTTTGTCAACGAACATTTCCTTCATCATTCCAAAATGTTCCTTCATAAAGTTCAAATCGCCGTAAGTCGGGCAACGGTACGGGTCTTTTGGATTCAGATTTCGCTCTCCCCAATAGTAAAACATGTGCCCCCAATCGGCATCTTCGGTCATACCGGCAAAGTTCCACGGAGTGTAGTAGTGAACTTCGAACATAAGCCGGCCTTCAACCACGTCTTTCGGCATTGCGTAAAATAAACGTTTCGACTCGTCAATATCGGTCGATGGGCCTTGAATAATCAATGTTCTGTAGTAGTTTTTACCACCTGTCGAACGAACAGCGTCAACAAACGTTTGTTCATATGAGGCAAGCACTTTCATCTGAACCTCGTTATGCACGTTTGGCTCGTTGCAAGCGGCAAACAGCAAATGGTCGTTGTAGTCGCGGAAATAGGTCGCAATTTGTTCCCAGTATGCTTTTTGTTTTTTGTTGTTGATTTCCTGCATATCGGGATTGCAGTTCGTTTCCAACCAACCGCCATCGTAGTGAATGTTGAGCATTACATACATATCGGGGTGACGGTTAAGACAAGAATCAATGGTTTTTTTGACACGTGCCAGCCAAAAATCAGGAATTTTTGCATTCACGGTGTCATATACATACAAATCCCAGCCGCAAGGAATACGCAAAACGTTGAATCCAGCTTTGTAAACGCCATCAGTTATCAAGTGTGTGACTTCGGGGTTTCCCCATGCCGTTTCAAATGATTCGTCTGGATATTCTTTGCCTGAAGTCTTTCGCCAGACGCCGTCGTCGCGGGTTTCGTCGGGAACGTATTTGATTGCTTCAAACGAGTTTCCGAGATTCCATCCCAAACCCATTTGTTTGGCGATTTCTATGGCTGTATGCTCCACACCAGTCTTGTCGGGAGGAAGCGGATTCGTGTTGTAGCTCGGGAAACCGTTGGTCTCCTTTGCATTGGTTTGTGTCGATGCTGTTTGCCCTTGGACTTTTCTTTCGTTTTCTTCCATTTGGGCAAGACGAATCTGCTGTTTTTCGGTAAGCACTTCCTTTATTTTCATCTGTCGAGTGTGTTCACGTGCTTTGGCAGCATCAAACACACCATCGAACTTAACCGTATCAAATTCAGGGTTGTATTCTTTTTCGATTGCCCACAATTTTTCGAGTTGTGCACTGGTCAGATTCAATGAATCTTTCCACATTTTTAGACGGTCGGCAGTTTTCATCGGCTCAGTTTGCCCGTAACTCGTTGAAAACAAAAGAAGACCGGCGAATAATCCAAATAAAAATTTCTTGTTCATTTTGTTTCTGTATCTACTTAGTGTCAAATATACACTATTTTATAATACACAAATCCTTTTCCTTGGAAAAACGAATAAAAAAACGAGGAGTGGATTACAAACCCGCTCCTCGTTGTATGTTGTGTCTAACCTCTCGAATTATTTGTTTTCTGGTACTTCCTCAACTGGTGTTGGATCAACTACTTTACCTGTAATGGTAAGAATAATTGGCGTGTCTTGTTTGTTGGTGAACACAGAAATACGTTTTGTGAAATGGCCAACGTTTTCGGTGTTGTATTTTACGTTAATCACATTTGACTCGCCTGGGTTGATGGCTTCGCGTGGCCAGCTTGGCACAGTGCAGCCGCATGAAGCACGTACATTCGTAAGAATAAGCGGAGTGTCGGTCGTGTTAGTAAATTTGAACGAACATTTTCCGTCGGAGCCTTTGTTGATTGTGCCATAATCGTGAACTACGTTTTCGAAAACAACACCTGATTCTTGTGGCTGTGTTTCTTCTTGTGCAAAGCTACAAGTTGCAAAGCAAAGAATCGTACTGAAGAGAACTACTAATTTTTTCATATCGTTTACAATTTAAGTTTCTAATTTTTTACAAAGATATATTTTTTGTGAATACGTTGTTACTTCACAGCAAATTACATACCAAATGCGTAATAGAACGTGCCAGCCGCGTCGGTGTAAACACCTTCAATCATCACGCCGCCCGATTTACCCTTCATTATTTTTGAGAATTGTTCGGCATCTTTCACGTTTTCGTTGTCAACTTTGGTGATAATGAATCCTTTACGCATATTTGTGTGTTTGCTGATGACTCCCTCGCCAACTTCCACAACTTCCACGCCGTTCGACAAATTAAGTTTCTTCAACGTTTTTGAATCAGCGTTTTTAATTGTGATGCCCAACACGTTCAGCACATCTTGGTCTTCTTTGGAAATAATGCTTTCGTTACCTTCCTTGTTGGTCAGATGGACATCAAAAACCATCTCTTTGTGACCATCACGAACAATTTCAACTTTTATTACGTCGCCCGGAGTTTTTCTGCCGATGATTTCCTGCAATTCTGCCGACGTCGTTACTTGTACGCCGTCAATTTTACAAATAACATCGCCTTTCTTGATACCTGCCTTGTCGGCAGCACCGTTGTCGGTAACGGCTTCAACATAGACGCCATCTTTTACTTTATAACCTTTTTCTTCCGCTAATTTTGAGTCCATATCACGGATGGAAATGCCCAAGAATCCACGTTGTACCACGCCGTATTTCTTCAAATCGTAGATGACTTTCGACACTATGTTTGACGGAACAGCAAAGCCATAACCCGTGTAAGAACCTGTAGGACTTGCGATTGCAGTGTTTATTCCAATCAAGTCGCCGGCAGCATTTGTCAATGCACCGCCACTGTTTCCTGGGTTGATTGCCGCATCGGTCTGAATGAATGACTCAATGGCATATTTTTGTTTCAAAATATTGATGTTACGACCTTTTGCGCTCACGATACCAGCCGTAACAGTTGAGTTCAAGTTGAACGGATTGCCCACAGCCAAGCACCATTCGCCCACTTTCACGTCGTCGCTGTTGGCGAAACTGATGGGTGTCAAATCGTCAGCATCAATTTTGATAAGTGCCAAATCGGTGTTGGGGTCTGTCCCGATGACAGTGGCGGTAAATTCACGTTTATCGTGCAAAGTAACGGTGATTTCGTCGGCACCTTTTACCACGTGGTTGTTGGTCACAATGTAGCCTTCCTTCTGCACTATCACGCCCGAACCGCTGGCTTGTTGCACATTCTCTTTTTGAGGAACGTCCCAACCCTCGCCAAAGAAATCTCTCCACAAATCGAACCCCGGAGGATATGCGCTTGTGCGAACTGTTGTCTTTGTGGCAATGTGGACAACAGTAGGCATTACTTTCTCGGCAGCTTCGGTAAAGTCAATGCCGCCGCCTGCTGAGGCGTTAGAAAACGATGCTTTTTGAATGAATTCAGGTTGGGAATCGCTGGCAATAGTGTCAACTATCTCAACTTTTTTGTGATTAAATGATAGCGCGGCATATATGATTGCTGTAGCCGCGGCAACAGTACAAATTGTCACAATGGACTGTTTTAATAATTGTTTCATAACCTTTGATATTTAGTTACACACAAGCCTAAACTATTTAAAAAGTATTTTATTGTTTTACGTGCATCAAATTTTAGACCAAAATGCAAATATGAGCGACATATCATATCTGTATAATGGGCAATCTTCGTATTTTTGCTATAAAATCATTTGGTTATGAAAAAAGGTTTAGTTCTTGAAGGCGGCGGAATGCGGGGAATGTTCACTGAAGGCGTGCTGAATGTGTTTATGGAACGAGGACTTTCGTTTGACGGGCTTGTAGGCGTGTCGGCGGGAGCGCTTTTTGGCTGTGGTTACAAATCTCATCAGCAGCGACGCGGACTGAAGTGTAATATCCGTTTTATTGGCGACCCCAAGTATATGGGTGTTCTCCAATGGCTGAAAACGGGCAATTATAGTTCGGCAGAATATGCGTATCATATTGTCCCAACGGAACTTGAACCTATCGATGCTGGTGCATTCGCCGAAGATCCGATGGATTTTTATGTGGTGTGTACCGATGTGGAAACGGGCGAACCTGTTTATAAAAAAATTTCACACTGCGACTACAACGGATTGGAATGGTTTCGTGCCACAGCGTCAATGCCGCTGGTGTCGAAACCTGTGGAGCTGGAAGGCAAAAAACTACTCGATGGCGGTATGAGCGACAGTATTCCACTTAAATTTTTCCAATCTATTGGCTACGAAAAAAATGTGGTGGTGTTGACACAACCCAAAGGGTATCGTAAAGAACCATCATCGTTTTATAAACTGCTCAAACTCTATCATCGTGATTATCCCCAAATTGCGGAAACTATGAGACAACGGCATATAATGTATAACGCTGAAATAGAGTATGTTGAAGAACAGGAACGGCTGGGCAAAACATTTGTGATTTATCCCGACGAGGCATTGCATATTGGACGAATGGAGCAAAACAAAGAAAAAATGTTGGCTGTTTATGAGCTTGGCAGAAAAAAAGGAATGGAGCTTTTGCCCGACATTTTGGCATTTCTATCAAATAAAAGCTGATAATTGTATTTTTGGCGTAGGGCAATGCGAAAAACCACAATTTATGTTATGTTTGCAAAAAACTCTGTTAGATGAAAGACATCATTGTTTGGAATAATACTCTTTTAGACATATTGATTTCGCTTGCAATCATTGTCGGTGGCGTTTTGATTGCAAAATTTATTTATTTTCTTTTTACCAAAGTTTTTGGAAAACTTGCCGCAAAAACGGCTTCCACACTCGATGATTTGTTGGTAGAGAAATTCAAGGCTCCATTTATGTTTGCCGCCATCATTGCAGCGATTTGGTTCGCAATTCGTCGGCTCAATATTCCTGAAACAGCAGAGACTGCGATAGGAAAAATCTACACGGTGTTGATTACCATCAACTTTACGTGGGCATTTTCTCGGTTGTTTAGCGGAATACTGCAAAATGTGTTCGAGAGAATTTCGCTTCGCGACGATGCGAAAGTGAACAAGGGAATGACATTCATTCTGCAACGTGCCGTGACCTATCTGGTGTGGGCTATGGGTATTTTGGTGGCGATGCACAATGTGGGAATACACATAGGCACGCTGTTGGCAGGTTTGGGAATTGGTGGTGTGGCGGTGGCTCTCGCCGCGCAGGATACAATCAAAAATCTATTGGGCGGCATAATGCTGTTTTTCGATCGTCCGTTTAATCTTGGCGAACGAATCCGATTTGCGACAATCGACGGCTATGTTATGAATATTGGACTGAGAAGCCTTCGCGTTCAAACGCTCGACGGACGAATTGTCACTATTCCAAACTCTCAAGTGGTTGACAATGCAATAGAAAATGTGACATCCGAGCCATCAACCCGAATCCGGCTTACGTTGGGATTGACGTACCAAACTTCTCTTGAAAAAATGAAGTTGGCAATGAAATTGCTCAGCGATTTGCCGAAAACTGTGCCAACTATTGAGGAAAAAACCTCGGTGAATTTTATGGAATATGGCGATTTTTCCCTAAAAATTCTGTTTATATATTACATACGAAAAACGGGCGATTATTACCAAACACAGTCCGATGTGAATATGGAAATTTTTCGTCTGTTCTCGGAAAATGGAATAGAATTCGCATATCCAACACAGACAATTTTCACAAAATCAGCAGAATAAGAATCATCGTTCCGAATGTAATAATTTGGTATATTTGCAAAACAAAATTCTACGACAATGGCGAACAAAATATATTTCAATCAGGCAACTATAGGATACGCCGCAGAAAGTCCAATTCTTACGGATGTGACTTTTTCCATAGGCGAAGGCGAAGTTGTGTATCTTATTGGGAAAACGGCGGCAGGAAAATCAAGTTTGTTGAAGACAATGTATGCCGAAATTCCATTGCTTGACGGTGAAGCCGTTGTCGCCGACTATGATTTGACCAACTTAAAACGGTCAAAAATTCCGTATCTACGCCGAAAAGTGTCGGTGGTGTTCCAAGATTTTCAATTGTTGTCTGACAGAAATGTCCATGACAATCTTGTGTTTGTGCTGAAAGCGACTGGCTGGACGAAAACGGCACAAATCAAAGCCCGTATTTTGGAAGTCCTTACGCAAGTCGGTTTGGGTGAAAAAGAATACGAAATGCCGCATCAACTGTCGGGTGGTGAACAACAACGTGTGGCAATTGCCCGTGCGCTGTTGAACGACCCTGAAATAATTCTTGCTGACGAACCTACGGGAAATCTTGACCCGGAAACATCCGATGAAATATTCCAATTGTTCCATTCCATAGCAAAATTGGGCTGCGCAATCTTTTTGGTGACTCACAATACACAAATGGTGAGCCGCTATCCCGCACGTACGCTGCAATGTGAAAACGGAACAATTACAGAGCTTACGCAGAACGATACGGCAATTGACTTCGAAACATTAATGCAATAACAATGGCCGATACAGAAATTCTTGATAATTTAGAATCCGAAGAATACAAATACGGATTTTCGTCGAATGTGGAAACCGACGTGTTTCCGCCGGGACTGAACGAGGATATTATCCGCCAGATTTCTGCCGTGAAAAATGAACCGGATTGGTTGTTGGAATTTCGTTTGAAGGCATATCGCCACTGGATTACGATGAAGCATCCTACGTGGGGACATTTGAAGTTTGACATTCCTGATTTTCAGAGTATTAGTTATTATGCTCAACCAAAGGACAAAGCAAAATACAATTCACTTGATGAGGTTGACCCTGAAATAATTGATACGTTCAATAAATTGGGCATTCCGTTGGAGGAACAGAAAGTTCTTTCGGGCGTTGCCGTCGATGCGGTGTTCGACAGTGTGTCGGTTCATACACAGTTTCGTGAGCAATTGCAGGCGAAGGGCATCATTTTTTGCTCGTTCAGTGAAGCTGCCCGCGAGCATCCCGATTTGGTGAAACAATATCTTGGCTCGGTGGTGCCGTCAACCGACAATTATTATGCGGCATTGAACGCAGCCGTGTTTAGCGACGGTTCGTTTGTGTATATTCCCAAAGGCGTTCGTTGTCCAGTGGAATTATCGACATATTTCCGTATAAACGCCACAAAGACGGGACAGTTTGAACGCACGTTGATTGTTGCCGACGAAGGCGCATACGTAAGTTATTTGGAAGGTTGTACCGCTCCGATGCGCGATGAAAACCAACTTCACGCCGCTGTTGTGGAATTGGTCGCTATGGACAATGCGGAAATAAAATATTCCACCGTGCAAAACTGGTATGCAGGTGACAAGGACGGCAAGGGTGGTATTTACAATTTTGTGACGAAACGGGGACTATGCAAGGGAAATAACTCGAAAATCTCGTGGACGCAGGTTGAAACTGGTTCCGCCATCACGTGGAAATATCCAAGCACGGTGCTCAAGGGCGACAATTCCGTTTCGGAGTTCTATTCCGTGGCTGTAACGCGCAATCGTCAGCAAGCCGATACGGGAACGAAGATGATTCATCTTGGCAAAAACACCAAAAGCACGATAATTTCAAAAGGAATTTCGTTGGGACAGAGCAATAACTCATACCGTGGTTTGGTACGAATGGGCAAAAATGCTGAGAATGGCCATAATTTCTCGCAGTGCGATTCGCTTTTGATTGGTTCCAATTGCGGTGCCCACACATTTCCTGTAATAGATATTCAGAACAATACGGCAACGGTGGAACACGAAGCCACGACGTCAAAAATTGCCGACGATCAAATTTTCTACTGCAACCAACGAGGATTGTCAACCGAGAGTGCTATGAGCTTGATAGTGAACGGCTTTGCAAAAGACGTTCTTACCCACTTGCCAATGGAATTTGCCATTGAGGCAAACAAACTTATTGCTATTTCGTTGGAAGGAAGTGTAGGATAAATTCTTGAAGTTTTTAGGGATTTTACCAACCAAACATTTCATATAGTAAAAGAAAATATGACTGTCAACGAGTTCGTTCAGCAAATCAACGAGGAAGGAATCTACCTGAATATGGCGGAGAAAGTCGCCTTGATTGAAAACGGCGAAATTTCTGTTGATGAGGTGTTTCGTGTTGTGTTGAGTAACAACGAACCCGAAGCGTTCTATGCCTGTTGGATATTGAATCACTATGTTGATAATCACCATTTTGCGTTGGAAAATAGTTTGAACGAAGCCGTTGAATTGCTACCCAACATAAAACGTTCTGGTTTGTTGCGCTTGGTGTTGCGTTTGTTTGTGATTTCTCCAAACTGGAAAATCGAAAAACTTGGATTATTGCTGGATTTCTGCATCAATACATTAACGGATATGACCATTCCCGTGGGCGTGAAAACCCACGCAATGTCCATTATTGACAGGATTGCTGAATCAGAACCCGAAATCCGCGATGAGGTCTTGCTCGTGGTGGAAGAGATTTTCCCCTATTTGTCGGCAGGTGGGAAAAATAGGGCAGGGAAGATTATTAAGAAGTACAAGAAATAATAATTGAAAAATATTGTGCTTCACCCAGATAAAATCAATACTTTTGTACAAAATATATGTGTATGAGACAAATTACTGTTGGAATTGATATTGGCGGAACAAACACCGCGATTGGTTTTGTTGACAGAGAAGGAAACTGTCTGTTTGAAACAAGTATTCTCACTAAAGAATACGTTGAAATCGAACCGTATATGAAAAATCTCTGTATGTTGATACAGAATGAGTTGCAGAAACATACAGATTGCCAGTTGATGGGCATTGGCATTGGAGCACCAAATGCGAACTATCATAGAGGAACGATAGAAGAAGCTCCAAATTTAAGCTGGAAAGGCACAGTGCATTTTTGTAAAATGATGGGCGAATATTTCCCGAATGTGAAAATTGCGATAACCAACGATGCGAATGCGGCGGCAATGGGCGAAATGATTTTTGGCGCAGCCAAGGGCTTGACTGATTTTGTCGTGATTACATTGGGAACTGGTGTAGGAAGCGGCATTGTGGTGAATGGCGATTTGGTATATGGCCACGATGGATTTGCCGGTGAGGTCGGACATACTACGGTGTTCCCTGGCGGACGCGAGTGCGGCTGTGGTAAAAAAGGTTGCTTGGAAGCATACGCTTCGGCTTCGGGAATTACGCGCACCGTTACGGAATTGTTGTGCCAGACCCGTAAACCATCGTCGCTCCGCGATATTCCGTTTAATAAATTGACCTCGTACGATGTGTTTAAAGCATATCAGGCAGGCGACGAAATTGCAAAGGAAACATTTGAATATACGGGAAAAATTCTCGGAATAAAGTTCGCCGATGTGGTGTGCCACACAAGTCCGTCGCACATCTTTTTATTTGGTGGACCTGCAAAAGCTGGCGATGCGATTATCAATCCAGCAAAAAAATCAATGGAAGAATATCTTTTGCCGATTTTCAAGAATAAAATTAAAATCCAGTTGAGTGGTTTGATGGATAAAAATGCCGCTGTTCTCGGAGCAAGCGCATTGGCTTGGAAAGAGTTGGAAAAATAGTGGATTTTCATTCGGAATTTTATAGAAATGCGGAGCCTGAAACTCCGCATTTTTTATTTGCAAAAAATTACGTTATTAACAAATAAACTTGTTGGATTTCAATTTTTTACAACGGTGTGAGGTGACCAAATACTAATAACTTTCAACAGAAAAAAATACTCCAAATTTGTATATGTTATAATTTTGATACGCTAAAAGAAATCGGAAATTTTTTGATTGGTTTTTGAGGCAAAAATTGGTGAAAAGCCAATAAACAAACGGGTAAATAGTAGTTTTCAAAGTAAAAAAATATAAGCAATGGGAGTATCAGAAATTAAAATCGTTAAGCGCGATGGTTCCAAAGAACCATTTTCAATCGAAAAGATTAAATATGCAGTAAGCAAAGCTTTCCTTTCGGTTGGTAGTTACGCCACCGACGACGACTTGGCGGGCGTTTTGAGTCGAGTACATGTTTCCGACGGCATGAGTGTTGAAGAAATTCAAAATCAAGTGGAAGTGGCGCTTATGGCGGAACGATATTATTCCGTTGCTAAAAGTTATATGCTATATCGCCAGAAACACATGGAAGACCGCGAAGACCGCGAGAAACTGAATTTCTTGGTGAGCTACTGCAACGCATCGAATGCAGCCACTGGCTCAAAATACGATGCAAATGCAAATGTTGAGAAGAAGAATATCGCTACATTGATTGGTGAACTTCCAAAATCAAACTTCATTCGTTTGAACCGTCGTTTGCTTACCGACCGCTTAAAGGAATTGTATGGTAAGGAATTGGCTGACAAGTATTTGTATATGCTTACAAACCACTTTGTGTATAAAAACGATGAAACATCAATGGCAAACTACTGTGCGTCAATCACAATGTATCCGTGGTTGTTGAATGGTACAATGGATGTGGGCGGAAACTCTAAGGCTCCTACAAACTTGAAGGCTTTCTGTGGCGGTTTTATCAATATGGTGTTCATCGTTTCAAGTATGTTGAGCGGTGCCTGCGCTACTCCTGAATTCTTGATGTATATGAACTATTTCATAGAAAAAGAATATGGCGAAGATTATTATTTACGTGCCGATGAGGTCGTGGATTTGTCAATCAAACAACGCACAATCGCAAAAGTAATTGATGACTGCTTTGAACAAGTTGTATATTCAATTAACCAACCAACAGGCGCCCGCAACTTCCAAGCTGTGTTCTGGAATATTTCATACTACGACAAGTATTATTTCCAAAGCATTTTCGGAGAATTCTATTTCCCTGATGGCACACAACCACACTGGGAGTCGCTTTCATGGTTGCAGAAACGTTTTATGAAATGGTTCAACCAAGAACGTACAAAAGCTGTGTTGACCTTCCCTGTTGAAACAATGGCATTGCTTACAAAAGACGGCGATGTAATGGACGAAGAATGGGGCAACTTCACTGCCGAAATGTATGCCGAGGGTCACTCGTTCTTTACATATATGAGCGACAATGCTGATTCGTTGGCTTCGTGCTGCCGTTTGCGCAACGAAATCCAAGACAATGGGTTTAGCTACACACTTGGTGCTGGTGGCGTTTCTACCGGTTCTAAGAGCGTGTTGACAATTAACTTGAACCGTTGTATTCAATACGCGGTTAAGAACAATATGCACTATTTGAGTTTCTTGGAAACAGTGGTTGATTTGGTTCACAAAGTTCAAATTGGCTACAACGAAAATTTGAAGAACTTGAAGGAGAAAGGAATGTTGCCATTGTTCGATGCTGGCTACATTAACATCAACCGTCAGTATTTAACTATCGGTGTGAACGGTTTGGTTGAGGCTGCTGAATTTTTAGGCATTGAAATCAACGATAATCCTCAATATGTGGAATTTGTACAGAACGTTCTTGGCTTGGTTGAAAAATACAACAAGAAATATCGTACAAAAGATATGATGTTCAACTGCGAAATGATTCCTGCTGAAAACGTGGGCGTAAAACACGCAAAATGGGATAGAGAAGACGGCTACGTGGTTCCACGCGACTGCTACAACTCATATTTCTATATAGTTGAAGACGAATCGTTGAACATAGTTGACAAATTCCGTTTGCATGGACGTAAATATATTGAACACTTGACTGGTGGCTCCGCTTTGCACGCAAATTTGGAAAACCATTTGACGAAAGAACAATATCGTCAATTGCTCCGCGTGGCTACGCACGAAGGTTGTAACTATTTCACGTTCAATATTCCTAACACAATATGCAACGATTGTAAGAAAATTGATAAACGCTATTTGAAGGAATGTCCTCATTGCCATAGCACAAACGTTGATTATTTAACGCGTGTGATTGGCTATATGAAACGTGTGTCTAATTTCTCGGCAGCTCGTCAGGCGGAAGCTAAACGCCGCTACTATGCGAGCGAAAAACAATTCGTACTTGACTTGTAATGCTCAAGTATTACAATTACGATATTGTTTTCGCAGAAATCCCGAAAGAAGTTACTTTGGCTATCAACATAACGAATTGTCCAAATCGTTGTGTTGGTTGCCATAGTGCATATTTACAGGAGGATATTGGCGTAAGTTTGGATGAATCTGAACTGCGTCGAATTGTAGAATTGTATTCCAAGGATATAACCTGCGTGTGCTTTATGGGCGGTGATGCGGAACCTGAAGCGGTGGAGCAGCTCGCATGGTTTGTCCGTAAACAATTCCCTTCGTTGAAAACAGCGTGGTATTCTGGTCGTCCTACGTTAACTGATAAGGTTTCGGCCACATCATTCCACTATATAAAAATCGGTGGCTACGATGCATCAAAAGGACCTCTCAACAATCCTAACACAAATCAAAGGTTGTTCAGCGTCGCGCCTTCTGGTGAAATGACTGATATCACACAGTTGTTTTGGAGGAAATAAGCTATTCGTTTCCGTCTATTTTTTCGTCTTGCTCATAGGTTTACTTGTGCCTGAGTATTCAAGCAAATCGCATTTGATTGAGCCAATGAGCACGTTGAATTCTGCGCGAAGAGGTATAAGGTTGGCATCGTCGCTTACCCAAAACAACACGTCGTCTTCGTGGCGGAACACACGGCCAACTTCCACAACCGGTTGGAATTTCAAAGCATTGAACGTTCCCAATTTTGTTGTCACTTTATCTTTCCCCTTGTATATCACTTGGAATTGATAAATTTCATCTTCAAAATAGATGGCGGTCGTCAATGTGTCGTTGTATTTCATTTTGCCAAACCCTGAGTTACGCATTTGATATAAGCTCGAAACAATGTCGTAGATGTCGTTAGGTACTTTTACCGTACCATTTTTCTTGCTTTGAATGGTATGGTTTGTGTGGTCGTATTTTACTTCGTCGTAGTATTTGTAACTGTTTTCCTTAATGTTGCGGATAGCAACCGAAGGTTTACAGGTTGTAGGGTTGAAATAGCTTTCATACACGTCGTTCATGTCGAGGAACCACCTAACCATCCCTACAGTTTTGGCAACAGCTTTAGCGTGGAATTCTCCGTTTTTGGTCTTTTCCAACGAAATGGTTGCTTCGCCACCGTCCATAATGCCGTAATAAAGGCTATATTTAAGTGTTTCACCAGTGGAGAACGCTTTTGTGGATTCTTGTGAAAATGCTACTGAGCAAATCAGAATCAGTACTGTGAAAAATGCTGTCCGTTTCATAATATTCAATTTTTCATTTGGTAAAACAAGGATTGTGCCATTTTGCCGTCATGACTTCCGAAATGCCGTTACGATTGATTTCAGCGAGAATTTTTGTCCGTAGAGCAACAATCCCGAACGATATAATTTTGCCGCCGCTCCAACGAAAAGAGCGCACGTAAGAATCAGAATCAGAGCCGACATGGCAATGTGCCAATAAGGGACGCCAAACGGCAATCGTGCCATCATAGCCAGTGGCGATGTGAATGGTATTAGCGAAAGCCAAACCGAAAGGGTTCCGTTCGGGTCGGAGATAATGAGTGGCAGCAGAATGAACGGAATGAGCAATGGAATCGTTACTGGAATTACAAATTGTTGTGTTTCAGTGTCTTGGTCGGAAATAGCGCCGATGCCTGCGAAAATTGATGCATAGAGCAAATAACCAAATATAAAGAAGAACACAAATGCGCCAATCATAACAGGCCAATTTACGCCGTCAAGCGTTTGGAACAGATTGATGGCGTAGTCCATCGTACTTGTTTCGGGAGTCATAATTTTAGGAGTAGTGCTTGCTCCAAGCGTTTCGGCAATTTCGGGCATTTCGGATGGAACGTATGGTTCAGGAAACAAAATTTGTTGCGCTCCCGCCACCAAACCAAGTGTAAGCACAATCCACAAAATGAATTGCAATAAACCAACACAGCCAATTCCGAGAATTTTTCCCGACATAAATTGCACCGGTTTTACCGAAGAAATAATGATTTCCACCACACGGCTTGTTTTTTCCTCAATCACGCCTCGCAAAACCAACACACCGTATAAGATTATGAAGATATAAATTATTGAAACAAAGCATGTTGCAATAATATTTTTTTTCTCCATTGATGCTTCATTTTCAATGGTTTCGCCTTTGGCGTTCCATTTTTGCACGCCGACAAACACAGGCGTTGTTACTTTCGAAATGGTTTCGGCGGAAACATTTTCTTTCAGTAGTGCCATATATTCCAAATCGCGACGGAGTGTGTAGCCCACGTATGCTTTAAGAGCGTCGTCAACCCAAACATTTGAGTAGAGAATCACAGAATTGGAGTTATAAATGTTGTTAGGAATGAACAGTACCGCATCGAATCCTGAATTTGCGAAGTCCGCGCTTAGCTCGTCAACAGTGGCATTTGTAACTATGGTGAACGTGTATGATTGAAAATCCCTGATGGTTTCACCCAGTAAGTGCGATTCATCAATGATGGCGACTTTTTTCTCCCGAGTTTTATCGTATTTTTCTATCAATAAGGGAATTATGAGCATTGATGCGAGGAGTATCGGACCTAAAATCGTCATTAAAACAAACGATTTGTTCCGAACTCGTGACAAAAATTCCCGTTTGAATATGTTATACGTTTTCCCCATGTTCTGATTTATTATGTTGTTCCACGGCTTGGATAAAAATGTCGTTCATACTTGGCAAAATCTGTTGGAACGAAACAATCGAGCCTGATTTCATCAGAAATTGAATTGCATCGTTGGTCGTCACTTGCGGCATCAGTTCGATTTGCAGTTTCGTGAGATTGCCATCCACTTGTTTTCCAAGGATTTTGAGTGATGGCGTGAGTGTGGTTGACAACGTGTCGCAGTAGCCAGAGAACGCGACTTCGTAGGTGTTTCCCGCAAACGAATTACGGATGTCGCCAACCGCACCGTTCAGAATTTGTTTTGATTTGTGGATGAGTGAAATTCGGTCGCAAAGTTCCTCCACCGAATTCATATTGTGGGTGGAAAGCAATATTGTAGTGCCTTCGTTTTTAAGACGAATCACTTCATTTTTAATGGCTTGCGCGTTTACGGGGTCGAAGCCGCTGAATGGTTCATCGAGAATCAGCAACGATGGTTTATGCAGCACTGTGGCTATAAATTGCACCTTTTGCTGCATACCTTTCGACAGTTCTTCGATTCGTTTGTTGCGCCACGAGCCAATTTCAAGTTTATCGATCCAAAATTCAAGTTCCTGTTTGGCGTGGTTCTTGTCCATGTTTTTGAGCGATGCGAAATAGAGAATTTGCTCCGCAACGCGCATTTTTTTGTACAACCCACGTTCTTCGGGCAGATAGCCAATTCGCTCCACGTCCGATTCACGAAGTGGTTTCCCGTCAATGGTGATTTCGCCCGCATCGGGACGAATCATTTGGTTAAGAATTCGGATGCATGTTGTTTTTCCAGCTCCATTGGGACCAAGAAGCCCGTAAATAGAGGCTTCGGGGATTTCGAACGATACATCGTCGAGGGCTTTTGTGCCAGCAAAACATTTTGTGATATGTTGTACAGAAACTATCATATATGCAAAAATAAAAAAAATGTTCATATTCCTTTCTATTATGGGAAAAACGATGAATTGTTGTTATGGATAGTATCGTTTTCTTACGGTTTCGTGGGAGAATCAAAAAAACAGATTTGGATTGTCTAATGTTTTCATTATCTTTGTCTTATTAAAACAAACGGAAAAGATGAAAAAAATAGTAGCAGTAATGTTTGCGTTATGTTGCGGATTGTGCGTGGCACAAGCGCAGCGGAGTTTAATAAATGGAGCTCTGAATGCAGCCAGCAAAGGCGTTTCGAATGCAGTGGCCAAGAAGGTTGAGTCGATTGCTGAAAAACAAATGGAAGTGTATCTTACCAAAAAGTTGAGTGCCTACGAACAACATTTGGCTGAGGAAAGCAAGAAATATCAGGAAGCAATGGGTGCTTGGCAGGATTCGCTTATTGCAATGACGAATGTTCCTTTTGAAGATGAATATCAGTTCAATACGGTGGTAAATACCGAAGTTGTTATGACAAACGAACAAGGCGAAAAGGAAACATTGCCGTGTTCATATTATCTGAACGCAGGTGCGGAATATTTTGGTTACGGCGTTGAAACAATGATAACTGTGATTGACTACAAAAACAACGTGATGGTTTGTTTCTCGTCGTCAGACACAAGCAACGTTTATTTCGCATACAAGTACACGCCAACATCGACAACGGTTGAAGATGAATCGTTGCAGAAACTTTCGGGAACAAAAACAGTTTGCGGCTATAGTTGCAGTGGTTACAAAGTAATTGGTCCAATGTACACGGGTGATTGCTGGGCTTCGTCAAGCTCAGATTTCGCCGGAAATTATACGAATATGTACGTTCCGAAAAGCAGTTACGGTTTTCCATTGTATATGGAAGGTGTGATTGTAGGCACAAACGGAGAAAAAGTCAATTACGTGTCAACTGCGAAAAAAGTGCAGAAAAATGCTTCTGTAAAGCTTCGCAAGGCTGACTATAAAAATATGTTTGAATAGAAGATGGACCCTCTTGTTTGTGATTCTATTGAAAATAATGTATGTTTGTAGCGGAATAAAATTATGACACTACTTATAACATACTTATTAATAGCTTTAGTAACATCTTTCCTTTGTTCTATACTGGAATCGGTGTTAATGTCAACGCCCCTTTCGTACATTACGATGCGCGAGGAGGAGGGGAGCAAGGCGGCAAAACGTTTCAAAAACTATAAGTTGGAAACCGACCGTCCACTTGCCGCAATTTTGTCGCTCAACACGATTGCAAACACAATTGGAGCCGCTGGTGTGGGAAAACAGGCCGCTATTGTGCTTGATAGCATTCCGTTCGGATTTGTCTCGGCAACGGTTACATTGCTGATTTTGATTTTTTCGGAAATAATT
>DFGI01000094.1 GCA_002371705.1 Bacteroidales bacterium UBA3754 | reverse complement strand
CATTTCAAGTTTTCGCCAACAGCCGAAAGCGGCGATACATTCTTTTCGTTGCGGCACAACGAGACCGTTGCCGTAACCGTTGGTTTCTCGGTTTCATTCACAACCACAACAATTTCGGCAGGGTCACTTTCGCAACCGCTTGTTTGCGTCACATAATACGTAGTGCTACCAGCAGCATCGGTTGATGGCACAGGAGCTGACGGCAACAATTCCATATCGGCATCGTACCATTTCAATTTTTTGCCACTCGCAGTCAATGCTATTGCCGACTCGCCCTTACAATATGTTACAGGCGACTGAACCGTTGGCGGATCTGGACAAACGGTAGTTCCGCATTTTACAGAATTTACCGCTTTCAACTGTTCTTGTCCATACACGGAAGCGAGTGCATAGTTATTAATGTAGCTATTGCATTCCTCAACAGTGGCATCGAATGTGTATGAAAATCCATCGTTAGGAGCAATTGGCCCTGCCACCATCGGCCACGTAATTTTCTTTGTTCCAGAATTATACGTTCCGTTTCCTGTTATATTTTTTATCTCGCCCAACTCACTTGGCAGATCGTCTGACAAAGTAATATCGTACGCATAATCAAGTTCTGAACGGAAATTGTCGATTGCAGTTTGTCCGTTACCGTTACTATTTACGTACAAGCCAAAATTACCTGGACCAGTAACTAAGCCCCCCCAATCTTTCACAACACTTGTCCATTCATTTTCTGCATCGTTGATATACAAATACAAATGGTCGCCATTCAACACAAATTTGAGTACTGGATTTGAACTACTACCCGGGAATGACATCGCATTCGCCCACGAAGTACCATCCTCCGCCACTTTCGTACCATTATTATATAATGTATAACCAAAATTATGTTGACCATCAATATTGATACGCAACTTCATAGCGATACCCTTAAAATCACCAGACCCCGGCGTGCCACTCTTATAACGCATCACAAAATACAATTCCTGTGTTGTAGAATTACAGCCACTGAATGTCAAATACACAGAACCATTTTCGCCGTATGAATATTTTGGTCCAAAGAAGTATGCGTTGCTACCATTCGTATTCAATGGCAACGCTCCTCCCGAAGATGACGGAACTGATTTTCCGCCTAATCCCATCCAATTTGTTGTAGATGAACAATTTTCATCAACAACAGTTCCTGTAGTATTTACATATTTTACTTCATACGAAATAACATCGCCAACCACAGCAGTTTCCTGCGAAGCATTTTTGAACAACGATGTTTGCGGTTCAATATATGGTGGCAAATCGGTACAAGTCGTCATCAAGTCAACTGCCGATGAATCTGGCGAATCCGTATCGGAATAAATCCAAGCAGCATTCACATAATGGGCATCTTCGGCATTCGGGCAACCTATATCGTTTGCAATACAAGTATAAACCAATTTACCTTTTTCACCCACAAGCATTTCAGGGATTGTCCATTTCACAATTCCCGAATAAGAAGCATTCGCAGGTGCAGCGGTATATGTTGCATCTATGCCCAACGCTTTTTTAGTGACGAATTCATCAAATCTCAATTCCTTTGGAATCGTGTCAACAATAGTTACGTGGTATGCCTCTTTTCCTGGCAATGGACCACGGCCTTGGATACGACGCCACGTGTAACCATCGAATTCTTCAACCAACACACGGTCAAAATTCGTTAATTTTGAAATCGGGCGACTACAAACGTGACGGGCATAATTATCAATTTCATACCCCAAATTATCATAATTTGCCCAACATGGACTTACCAACGTGAACGTTTCTCCTTGACCATCAATAGTTCCCGCAGTAATATCTGTAGAAAACGACCAGTCATCCTGCACACGTGTTGTCAAATCCGCGGCTGGATTTGCCGCCAAACGAGCACGAATAAAACCTGGTCCCCAGACACCTTTGTGCAACAAATATTGGGAATCCAATTTATCATACACATGTGTTGACGGAGCCATCAACACATCGGCAAAACGAATCATCAGACGTTGGTTCCATTTTCCATACTGGTCTTCACCCTGAGGTATCTTCTGATACGCAAACGTAATTGGTCCAGTTGATGGATTATATCCATATTTATCAAGGTCATTTTGGTTATCCACGACGAATGTCCATCCTGTTGGATTAGTTGTTGCGTTGTACAAACCTTGAGCTGCCGCATCGTACATAAAATACGAAACACGGTAATTACTCATATTAATATATGCCTCGTACGAGTCATTCCAGAAACGATACAAATGATAAAATTGATACGCATTATTTTTCATGTAGTAATTTCCATAAGAAATACGCACATTGTCACGACCACCGTTCATCCACGCATCATCAGAAGACACATTTTCGAAATTTACCGTGAATGTTACCTTATCGTTTGGATTAAATTCCGTACGATTAGCAGTTTTTTCAACAACAAGACTACGATTTGCAAGCACGTCAACACAGTTGCGTTCCATAGTGTATGTTGCGTGATTTGGATATTCGTTGCTTACCCATTCAGGGAAATTGCTTCCCGAGATGGTACTTGTTTCACAAACCCTATTGTTTGCCAAACTTGTGATTTTCACGGTAAACGCGACAGAATCCATTGTTGCCGCCAAACCTCCTGTTTTGAAACCTTTCACAGTTCCAATATTCCACGTAATTGTATGGGTAGCTGGGTCATACACACCACCCTTCGTTGCACTTACAAACGTATAATCTTCGTCAAGAGGGGTTTGGATTTTAACATTTGTGGCATCAACTGTTCCATAATTTCGGTATTGAACGGTATAGCCCACTTTATCGCCTTCGTATGCGTAGGTTTTATCCACCGACATATACACTTTCATATTTGCCTTTGGTGTCATTTGTTCCGGAGCAATCATATTTCCCGAACAAACCAACATTCCCAAAGTACGGAACCAACCATGGAAATACT
>DFGI01000005.1 GCA_002371705.1 Bacteroidales bacterium UBA3754 | reverse complement strand
CTTTTTTCTGGAATTCGGCATCGCCAACGGCAAGAACTTCGTCAACCACAAGGATATCGGGTTCTATGTGGGCGGCAATGGCAAAGCCCAAACGCACGGTCATACCGCTGGAATACCGCTTCACCGGGGTATCAAGATAACGTTCGCAACCTGAAAAGTCAACAATCTCATCAAGTTTACGGGTAATTTCCGCCTTGCTCATACCCATAATGGCTCCGTTCATATAAATATTTTCCCGACCAGTAAGTTCAGGATGAAAACCAGTGCCGACTTCAAGCAACGAAGCAATACGACCTTTGTACGAAATTGTGCCAGTTGTAGGAGCAGTCACCCGCGAGAGCAGTTTCAGCAACGTGGATTTTCCCGCACCGTTCTTGCCTATGATTCCCACCACATCGCCCTGTTTTATCTCCATATTTATGTCCTTCAACGCCCACACGTAATCGGAAGAACCCTTCGTGGTACGGTCGTTCACCTCGCCAATCTTCAGATAGGGATCTTCCTTGCGCATAACCTTCGTAGCCCACCAACGATTCAAGTCGTGCGACAACGTGCCAGTGGAGACAAGACCTAAACGGTATTGCTTGGAAACGTTTTCTATTTTTATTGCTATGTCTGACATAATCAAACGTAAAATTAGAAATTTTTCCGCATTAATCCTACCTATTAAGAAATTTGTTACATTTGTGTTCTAAAATTTTACAAAATGGCTGTGCAGATTGACGAAATCGACAAAAAGATATTAAAATTATTGTCCTCCGACGCAAGAATCCCATTTCTTGAAATAGCTCGTAATTGTGGCATTTCTGGAGCTGCTATACACCAGAGAGTCAGCAAATTGGAGGATTCAGGATTAATAAAAGGCTCTTGTTATTTAATGAACGAAACCGCTTTGGGTTACACCACTTGCGCATACGTTGGCGTACATTTCGAGAAAGGTGGTGTGTATCGAAGTGTATTGGAAGAATTGAAAAAAATCAAGGAAATCGTGGAATGCCACTACACTACAGGAAATTTAGGTCTGCTAATGAAAATATATGCCAAAGACAACAGTCATTTAATGCAAATACTGAGCAACCAAGTGCAACAAATTCCTGGCGTTGCAAGCACCGAAACGTTCATCTCACTCGAACAACCAATTTTACGACAAGTAAGTATAGAATAAACTATTCATACATTATAAATTAAATAGCCATTCGATTTGGATGGCTATTTTTGTGTGCAACGCCTTTAGTGGTACGCAGTTGATTTTTAGCCGAGCGGGTCCGTCGGCGGCCTTTCTTTGGGTTCCGTTTCCTTTTGGCATTTTGCTCACGTTCGGCAAAGAAAATACATTTTCTTTGCTCTCACTTAATCGCAAAATTCTTTCGCCGCCGAAAGAAATGGAACAAATTTCT
The DNA here is from genome assembly GCA_002371705.1 of Bacteroidales bacterium UBA3754. Classification (GTDB taxonomy): domain Bacteria; phylum Bacteroidota; class Bacteroidia; order Bacteroidales; family UBA1715; genus UBA1715. The sequence goes on along the minus strand of DFGI01000005.1, from coordinate 17,412 downwards.
GAAAGATTAAAGGGATAATTCTAAAACAAAAAAATCCGTCAGAGCAACTCCAACGGATTTTTTACATAGAATTCAGATTACTCTTATCCCATCACAACTTCAACAGTATTTTGTGCTTTGATTTTGCTCAAAGGAATCTTGTTTCCTTTGATTGCAACACCGTTGATAGTGATTGACTTAACACCTTTCTGTACGCCTTTCGGGTTCTTTACTTGAATGTCAAGCATTTTGCCACGGAAACGACGTGTCATGCCGAATTTTTTCCAATCTTTTGGAACGCATGGGTCAATTACCAAGCCATCGTAGTCTGGCTGAACCCCCATAATGTGGTTAGTGGCAGCGTAGTACGACCACGTTGCGGCACCTGTCAACCAAGGAAGACGGGACGCACCGAAACGGGTGTTGAACTTACTGTTTGTTGACTGTGCATAAACGTATGGCTCAATTTCACGGATTTCAGCTTTCGTGTTGTATGCTGCTGGCATATATGCACGGAAATATTTATATGCGTTTTCTCCGTTGCCACGCAATGTCTCGGCAATTACAATCCAACCTTGTGGATGTTGGAAAATAGCACCGTTTTCTTTCATACCTGGCAAGAACAATGGAGCCTTGATAGCTGACAAATCTGTCTTGATGTATGGTTTTGTAACCAACATAACACCGTGTTCTGTAGCAAGTTTTTTCTTAACAGAGTTCAAAACAACATCTGCTCTCTTACCTGTTGCATAACCACTATATACAGACCAAGATTGTGGGTTCAACCAAATTTGACCTTCTGCGCTATTTTTTGAACCATATACTTCACCTGCTTCGTTGTATGCACGAACAAACCATTCGCCATCCCAAGCATATTTTTCTATAGTTTCATCAAGTTTCTTCATTTCTTTGTTTGCCCATTCTACTTCTTTTGGCAATTTCTTCATTTCGCAGATTTCAGCGTATGTCTTCAACGCATAACGTAACTGGAATGCCACGAATGTAGTTTCACCTTTTTGACCAAGTACCAAACAGTCGTTCCAGTCGGCTTTCAAACCGCAAGGAAGTCCGTGAGCACCTTCGCGTTCAAGGTTGAACTCAATTGCACGACGCAAGTGACCAAGCACAGTTGCCTCGCCTTTATCAGAATATGGAAGCACTTTGTCGTAGAACTTCAAATCGCCAGTTTCCTTGATATATGCAGGAATTGTGTTGAACAACCACATACAGTCGTCGGAACGATAATCTTCGTCGGCTGTCTTAGGCATTTTGCCTGGAGTGTGGTCGAATGGTTTTACAACCGGCATAGCACCACCGTTTGATTCCTGACCGGTAATCATCAATTCAAGACGTTCTTTCACTTCGCCGTTGATAACAGGAAGCACGCCAAGCATATCTTGTACCGTATCGCGGTAGCCAAGACCGTCGCGTTCGCCGCTATATACAAGACTTGCGGCACGGCTCCAAGAGTATGTCATCAAACAGTTGAACGGACTCCACATATTGATTTGGCTGTTGAATTCAGCATCAGGAGTGTTCACTGTCATACCTTGGATACGGTTGTGCCAGTAGTCAACCAATTTGTTGAATTCCTTTTCTGCAACAGCGTATGAAGGAATTTCTTTCTGAGCTTTCTTACCTTGTTTTGAACCCTGACCAATACCCATAATCACAACGAATTCTTTCGATTCGCCAGCTTTCAAAGTAATGTCAGTTTGCAATGTACCGCAACCGTTGTCGCCTTCAGCCAAAGAGCCGTTACATTTTCCTTGTTCAACAACCAGCGGATTGTTGTATGAACGGTAAGGACCGATGAATTTCTCACGGTCGGTGTCGAAGCCAGTAACTTCGGTACCAACCATTGTGATGAACGTATTCTTCTGACCTGCGTCAATCTTTTCTTCAATGTCCAAATGAGGATTGATACAGTGATTGATGATGCCGTCCTTGTAAGTCATCTTCATAATATATTGTGTATATTGAAGATTGATAAGGTCCATCCACAATTGCCAGTGGCTTGCGTACTCAACGTAGGTGAACAAGCTCAACTTACGAGTTTTTTTGCTATTGTTGGTAAGTTTCACCATCCAACATTCGTATTGTTTGCCAAGTGGCACGAAATACGTTGATTTCATAAGAATGTCGGAATATTCTGACTCGATGATTGAATACGCGCTACCGTGACGGCAGGTTGTCTTGTATTCTTTCAGCGACTTGCTTACAGGTTGCCAAGCGGTGCTCCAGTAATCCTTGCTGTCGTTGTCGCGAACATATACGTAGCGTCCTGGTTGGTCCATAGGGATTGTGTTTGGACGGAAACGCATAAAACGACCTTGAGCTGCCGATTTGTAGAAACTGTATCCACCTGCATTGTTTGTAATCAACGCACCATAGGTTACGTCTCCTAAATAGTTACTCCACGAGCGAGGAGTGTCGGGACGAGTAACAACGTACTCTTTCCTTTCGTCATCAAAATATCCGTACTGCATAGAAAAATTTAGTTTTACTTGTTATTAAAAAGTTCACAAATTTATGAATTATTCCGATAAAACTAACGGAACGGACGAAAATATTATGGTTAATATCTTTATTTGTAAATAAGTGACCGAAATACTACTTTTGTTGCATATTTTAAGAGGTATGATACAATTTGAACAATCAACAATAGACTCGATAGTCATTCACAAAATCGGAATGAAAGCGGCTCAAGAAGGCGATTCCATGCGTGAAAACTTCTACTCGAAGCACGAAATCCAATTTATTGACGAGCAAACGCAGATGATTTTGAACACGTATTTTTCGCTTGCTCTCAAATCACCTGATTTATACCGTTTTAAGGACAACAATGCGGCAGTGGCAAACGAGATTTCCCAAGTTTTCAAAGATAAAAGCAAATTCTACGAATCGTCAATTCGTCTTGCCGAAGCTCTCTATGATATTCTTGACGAAACCGACGAAACGCGCAGTGAATTCTATGTGGTGCATTTCTCAAACTGCCAAGTCGATGACCAAACCGTTGACGCTATCGGAATTTTCAAATCGGAACACAAGGAAACGTTCCTGAAGATTCTGCAAAACGAAAACGAAGTGAATTTTCAGGCAGACTGCGGCATCAGCCTCAAAAAACTCGACAAAGGCTGCATCATCTTCAACATTGACGAAGAATACGGCTATTTACTGAAAGCACACGATTCCAGCAAAGGCGACAATGTATATTGGATTGATAAATTTTTGGAAGCGAAAGTTATTGAAAACGAATACTTTAACACAGAATCATTTTTAAAAATCTGTAAGGAATTCAACGACGAATGTCTGGCGCAGGACGAAAACATCAAAAATGAGGAACGAATTCGATTTTTGCAAAATTCACTGAACTATTTCCAAACAAATCCGACATTCAACGCCGACCAATTCAACAAAGAAATCATTGGAAACGAACACGTTATAGAACAATTCGATAATTTCAAACAACGCTACCGAAACCAATTCGACGTGGAAGCGCCATCATCGTTCAACATTGACGAAATCGCAGTAAAAAAATCGAAAAAATATTTGCGCAGCGTTATCAAACTCGACAAGAATTTTCACATCTACGTACATTCCCGTCCAGAATACCTTGAACGGGGCTACGACGAAAATAAAGGAAAAAGTTTTTATAAAGTGTTCTTCGAAGTAGAAAGTTAATGTTGTTTTTTGTACCTTTGCACGAATTCTAAAATTGTTTTGGGAAACATACGGTCACATATTTTCAAAGCCTTTATTATAGCAGCCATCCCGTTGCTCTGCTTTTCGTGTAGGAAAGGCAACAACGAAGGCACGCTTACATATAAAATAGAATTCAACGAGCAAGAAAAGGCGGAACGCAGTATTATCGGGCTTTTGCCGGAAACAATGAAATATTATTACAAAGACAGGAATTCCACTATGGAAATCAGCGCATTCGGTATGTTCCGCACCGCCTATGTATCGAATTTCCGCAATAAGACCAACAGCGTGCTGTTTTATTTTATGCCGAAAAAATATACGTGCGGCGCAAAATTCGGCGAACGGATGATTGGCTTCGACCCAATGCCGGGAATAATCCTTACCCACACAAAGGATGAAAAGGAAATTTTAGGATTGACCGCCCACAAAGTCCACGTGTCATTCGAAGACCCAACAAAAGAAGAATACGATATTTGGTACACAAAAGATATAAAAGTGCACGAACCCAATTGGCACACGCCCTACAAGGAAATCGACGGCGTGCTGCTCGATTACCGTATCGCATTGAAAGACATATCAATGCACATAAGCCTCAGCGATATTTCCGATTCGCCAGTTGATAGCGCAAAATTCCTCATTCCCAACGATTTTGTGAAGGTTGATGTGGATTCTATGAATGCGATTTTTGACGAATACCTTAAAATGGAATTTTAATGAGCGAACAAAACGATACTACAAAACAATCCAACAAAACAAAACGCATTGCCATCGGCAGTTGCTTTCTGATTGTTGGTGCGATTCTCACACTTTCCTTCTTCTCGTTTTTCTTTACATGGGAAAACGACCAAAGCGAACTGCTGAACAAAAGCGCGGGCGAATTCCTCTTTTCGCAAACCGACACAAGCGACCCTGCGCTGGAAGAGGCTCAACCTATTGAAATACTGAATAAAGGCGGTAAATTAGGCGCACTGCTTTCAAAGAAATTCATACACGACTGGTTTGGAATCGGCTCGTTTGCCATAGTTTTCCTCTGCTTTTTCTTTATGTTGCGGTTTTTCGACTTTGCGTTTATGAAAAAAATCAACGTAAAACGCTACGTGTTCGTCGCCATTTCAATGATGCTCGTGCTGTCAATCACATTTGGATTTTTCTGCAACGATTTGTTTGATGGAAATATTGGTGGTTATATTGGCTATCATATTAGCTATCAACTACTTCGTAGTGTCCTCGGCTCGTTCGTCACCGGATTGCTGATTATTGTGGTTGACGCTCTCTATACAATTTTCACATTCAAAAAAGTGTTGCCGTTCTTCCAACAAAAAATTGCGGATTTACGCAATAGGAAATCGGAAACTATTGAAAACGAAGAAATTACGAACAACACGGCAACAATTGAAAATGAACAACCTGAGGAACAACAACAAGTCGAACCCTCCGTTGAAACTGTTGCTGAACAACCAATGCCAACACAACCAACTCCGCAAATTGTTGATGTTCAACCAGTAGAAACAGTTATAGAAGAAGAAATTCCACAAACACAAAAGGAAACAGAAGAACCTGTGGTTGAAACAACAGAAGTCTCTGAAACCAATACAAATACCGACGAATTTTCGGAAGAACCACCTCTCCAAGATAATGAATCTTCTGATACGGAAGAAGAACCAGTGGATACCGAAGATGACGAGGATATTGTATTAGACCCGAACGACGAGGAAGAAAATTCAGAGGAAAATCCTACAGAGGAGGAACAAGAAGAACAAGAAGAACAAGAAGAACAAGAGGAAAACGTGCCTGAGACTGAAACACCGATTGTACCACCACACCCAGTGACTCCACCTCATATTCCTGACGGGAAAATGCAGATAATCAACACTGTGACTGCTGTTGAGGACACCAGCCACATTGAAATGGAAATGCAGGACTATGACCCGAAAGCGGACTTGTCGCATTTCAAACAGCCAGGAATTGATTTGCTCAAAATATATCCAAATGACGAGCAAGCCGTTGAAGTTGACTACGACGAACAAATCAGAAACCAAAATCTTATTGAAAAAACACTTTCAGATTTTGGCATCGAAATAGAAACGATTAAGGCTACGGTCGGTCCGACCATCACACTATACGAAATCGTACCAAAGGCGGGAACAAAAATTTCAAGAATCCAGTCGCTCGAAAAGGACATAATGATGAGCCTCTCCGCTCTTGGAATCCGCATCATTGCTCCTATTCCGGGCAAGGGAACGGTTGGTATTGAAGTTCCTAACAAAAACCGACAAACGGTGTCGATGTATTCCGTTATCAACTCCAAAGCATTCAAGGAATCGAAAATGGAATTGCCTGTGGCATTGGGAAAAACAATCACCAACGATGTGTATATGTTCGACCTTGCAAAAATGCCGCACTTGTTGGTCGCAGGTTCCACTGGACAAGGAAAATCGGTCGGATTGAACGCCATTGTTACTTCGTTGTTATACAAAAAACATCCGTCGCAACTCAAATTTGTGATGGTCGATCCGAAAATGGTGGAATTCAGCATCTACGGTGGTTTGGAAAAACATTACATGGCACAGTATCCCGGCGAGGAAAATATTATTTTGACCGACTGCATGAAGGTAATCACCACGTTGAATTCCCTTGTCGAAGAAATGGAGGAACGCTACAAACTGTTGATGAACGCCCGATGCAGAAACATCATTGAATACAACGACAAATTCATTCATCGCCATTTGTTGCCGACACAGGGACACAAATATTTACCATACATTGTTATTATAATAGACGAGTATGGTGATTTTATGATGCAGGCAGGAAAAGAAATTGAAACGCCTATCGCACGTATCGCCCAGAAAGCCCGTGCCGTTGGTATGCACTTGATTCTTGCCACGCAACAGCCGAGCGTGAAAATCGTCACCAGTGTCATCAAAGCGAATATTCCGGGACGTATTGCGTTCCGAACCGCGTCGAACACCGACAGTATGATTATTTTGGGAACACCGGGAGCCGAAGGTTTGGTCGGCAAGGGAGATTTGCTTGTATCGTACGCTGGAAATGCGTTGGAACGCGTACAATGTGCATTTGTCGATACGCCAGAAGTGGAACGAATAGTCGATTTCATTGGCAACCAACAAGGATACGGACAACCGATGCAACTGCCTGAAGTCAAGGAGAAAAATCAAGACAGCGGCTATTCTGGCGGCGGCGACAGCGACAAAGGCGCTGGCGAACTCGACCCATTGTTCGAAGATGCCGCACGTACTATCATTGAAGCGGGAACTGGCTCCACGTCGGCTATTCAGCGTAAATTCCAAGTCGGCTACAACCGTGCCGGTCGAATTATGGACCAGTTGGAACGATACAAAATTGTGGGTGCATACAATGGTAGCAAAGCCCGCGAAATCACAACAGATTTAATCGGATTGGAACAAATATTAAATAACCTACGGGCTAACGGAATTTTAAAAGGAGTTTAATTTTGGAACAATTATTGTTTAATGCTCATAGCATTTAAATTTTATACAAGTATGAAAAAATTACTTTCAATCATTTCGGTCCTTGCAATCTGCTCAGGAGCAGTTTTCGGACAAAACACAAAAAACGCGAAAGAAATTCTTGACAAAGTTTCGCAAAAAACAAAGAGCTACAGCTCTATCAATATTGGATACACGTTGGTTCACACTTCGCCACAAGGCGCAAACGACAAAACTAACGGCACCTTGGTGATGAAAGGCCAAAAGTACAAACTTTCGATTCTCGACAATGTATTGTACTGCGACGGAAAAACGCTGTGGACGCATATGGTGGAAGAAAAAGAAGTTGTGGTTTCGAATGTTGACAACAACGACAGCGATGTGCTCAATCCCGCAAAGGTTCTCACGATGTACGAAAAAGGATTTAAATACAAATTCATTCAAGACCGTTTCGAGGCAAGCCGTGCAATCTACGTGATTGACCTCTACCCCGAAGATGTGGCTAACAGCGAATATTCAAAAATCCGTTTGTCTATCGACAAAGACAAATCGCAACTGTGGAAAGTGGAATATTCCGCTAAAGATGGAAACAAATACACCATCACTGTCAACACGTTCAAAGTGAATGAACAGATTCCCGACGCATCGTTCACATTTGACAAAGCCAAAAATCCGAGCGTAAAAATCATCGACGAGCGATAATACAAGAAAATGGATTTAGAACAACGCATTTCGGCATTTATTTCGTTAGGGCGCACCATTCAGAACGCCATTGAGAATAACGAACAAAATGCCGATTTTGCGAAAACACTTTCGCGTGCGGAAGCAAAGAATCCGTGGTTTTCGCCTACTTACACAACACTGGCACTCAGCGAAATAGCCGAATTTTTGGAGGAAAAACAATTCCGTTCGTGGGTGTCGAAATTTTCGTTCCGAGAAAGCAAGCCCCAACGGATAGCGGTAATCACCGAAGGCAAAACGCCCTTCGACAGCTTTCCCGACATTTTGGGCGTACTCATTTCTGGAAACATTTTGGCTATAAAGCCGTCAGACAGCGATTCCATACTCATTTCGTACTTGCTGTTGGAACTGATAAGCATAGAACCGCAATTCACCAACTACATTGAAATCCACAACGGGCTTCTCACCCAATTCGACGCAATCATCACCCCAAAAACGAACAGCAGTTTTGAACGCTATCTTCAAAAATATCCGCACATTATCCGCGACGAACAAACGTCCATCGCCATTCTTCACGGCGACGAAAGCGACGAAGATTTAGAACTGCTCGGCAACGATATTTTCACAAATTATGGATTGAGCAAACGGAATGTCACCAAAATTTATATGCCCGATTCATTCGACGAGAAAAAAATCCTCGATGCTCTCGAACCATACAACTACGTGACTATGCACTACAAATATATGAACAACTACGAGTACAATAAATCAATATATTTAGTGGCGCAACAAACGCATTTAGATAATGGATTTTTGATTTTGAAAGAAGATGTCAGATTAAAATCTCCATTAGCTGTTGTTTTTTACGAAAAATATTCCGATATTTCACAAGTGCAAAAAACGGTGGAAAATCAAAAAGAAAACATACAATATATAGTAAGTAACAAAGACCTATTTTATAAAAAATGTATTCCTTTTGGTTATACACAACAAATTGATATAGAAGAATATAACAAAACAATAGAATTTATAACTAATCTGACAATACTATGATTTACAAATTTAGAATTATTAGCGACGAAAATGAATTGTTCAGCAGAACAATAGAAATTTCGGAAGACGACACGTTTTTGAGTTTCCACAAAGCGATTCTTAAAGCGTGCGATTTCAAAGATTCAGAAATGACCTCGTTCTTTGTTTCAAACGATGAATGGGACAAGGAGCAGGAAATCACTTTGTTCGATATGGGCGCAGAGGACACGGGCACAATTCCCATGCAAAAGACAAAATTGAACGAGTTCATTTCCAACAAAGAAGACAAATTGATTTACCAATTCGACTTTTTTGGCGACAGAGCGTTGTTCTGCACCTTGGTTGACATCCACCCCAAAGAAGCAAAGAAAAAATATCCAACCTGCACCCACTCCACTGGTAATCCTCCACTACAAAAAATGGACGACAACGATGAAGATTTAGCTGAAATGTTTGGTGAAACTGGCATCGACGACGATGATTTGTTCAGCAATGAAGACCGCGACGAATTAGGCTTCGGCGATGAATTTGGTGGCGGTTACGACGACTTTGGCGGTGGCGGCTACGGGAACGACTACGATTATTAATGAACAACCTGATTGTAATTGCTGGTCCAACGGCTGTTGGAAAGACAAAAACTGCAATCGAAGTAGCGAAACACTTCGACACGGAAATTATTTCGGCTGATTCACGACAAATTTTTATTGAACCGCAGATTGGCACGGCGGTGCCATCGCAGGAAGAACTCAATCAGGCAAAGCATTATCTTATTGGCACAAAGCACGTTACCGAATATTACAATGCATGGCTATACGAGCAAGAAGCGCTGAACATTGCGCAGTCGATTTTTCAAAAACGAAATGTTGCCATATTAGCCGGTGGTTCAGGATTGTACATTGACGCGGTGTGCAACGGCATCGACGAAATTCCCGACATTGACCCTGAGCTACGTGCGCACGTTCAGTCAGAATACGAAACAAAAGGCATCCAAGCACTTCGTCAAACGTTGCAAATTCTTGACCCTGAATATTATAACATAGTTGATTTATCAAATCCCGCACGAATAAAACGAGCAATAGAAATCTGTTTGCAGGCAGGAAAACCTTATACGCAATTACGAAAAGCACAGAAAAAAGAGCGGCCGTTCAACTGCATAAAAATCGCCCTCAATCTGCCCCGCGAAGAATTGTACAACAAAATAAACTCCCGCGTTGGCCAAATGATAGCCGACGGTTTGGAAAACGAAGTCAGGAAACTATCACAATATCAGGATTGTACTGCTCTCAAAACCGTTGGCTATCGGGAATTTTTCGATTACTTTGCTGGAAAATGCACCAGCGACGAAGCCATTGAAAAAATAAAACAAAACACACGCAAATACGCCAAAAAACAAATCACGTGGCTCAACCGTTCGAACGATTACACGTGGTTTTCGCCATACGAAGTAGAAAAAGTGATTGATTTTTGCGAGAAAAACATTCGCTAAGCCTTCAAATATTTCTGCATCAACGTAGCGACACGCCGCGCCGCGCCTTCGTTTCCAAGCCGTTCACGCAACAGCGCATAATTATCCAAAATATCGTTTCGGAATTTTTCATCATATAAAATTGAATCCAACGCCTCCGAAAGCTTTTTGGGTGTCATATCGGCTTGCAACAATTCCGGCACGATTTGGTGTTCCATAATAAGATTCGGCAAGCCAAGATTTTGCAGTTTCACGAACAATTTTCCCAAATAGAATGTGATTGGACTTGTTTGATACACAATGATTTCAGGCACATTCAAGATTGCTGTTTCCAACGTTGCGGAGCCAGAAACCACTATTGCCGCATCGGATTTTTTCAGCAATTCGTAGGTTTGGTCAAACACAACCGACAAGTTTTTTGCCGTGATATATTTTTGGTAAAAATCCAGCGGAAACCGCGACATTCCTGCCACAACAAACTGATAATCAGTATATTTCTCAGAAATGGACTGCATTGTTTTCAAATTTTCCCGAATTTCATATTCACGACTTCCGGGAAGCACGGCAATCAATTTCTTGTCTGGCAGATTATTCGCCGCCTTAAACGATTCCAACGTGTGTTTTTCCTTGAACTGCGCAATGGAATCGAGCAACGGATGTCCCACAAAATCAACATAATAATTATGACGGGTTTCGTAGAATTTTTTCACAAACGGCAATTCCACAAACATGTGGTCAATCGTAGCTTTGATAGTTTTCACGCGATTTTCCTTCCACGCCCATACCGTTGGCGAAATATAGAAAAACGTTGGTATGCCGATTTGTTTCGCAAATGGCGCGATTTTCAAATTAAAACCAGGGAAATCTATAAAAACAATGGCATCGGGTTTGTGCGCCGCGATGTCGTTTTTACAAAATTGTATGTTATTGAGAATCAAACGTGCGTGTTTCACCACTTCCATAATTCCCATGTAATCGTATGTGCGATAGTGTTTTACCAATCCGCATCCAGCAGCCTGCGCCATTAAATCGCCACCCCAAATACGAAATTGAGCGTCAGGGTCACATTTTTTCAGTTCCGTAACAAGATGCGAGCCGTGTAAATCGCCCGAAGCCTCGCCTGCAATTAAATAGTATTTCACCGCTTTAAATGTAATTGTATCTTATTTCACTTTTGCACTACAATGCAAATATAACAAAAACCTTTGAAACACAATTTACGAGAATAGTTTTCTGCTTTATCAATATTATCTATTTGCAATCCTCGTAATCCCAAATGCAAACCTCAAATCGGGCGTGTATTTTGTGGTTGTGGATGGCAAAACCGTAGGCGTTTCGGTACGGTAATCCTGTAGGGACGCACTGCGTGCGTCCGGGACACAGTCCCTACAATTAAATGGAAATCATTCAAAGGCTGCTGCGAGGCAGCCTTTTTTATTCTCCTTTCAAACGTTTAATTTCTTTATCAAAATCGGAAACGTAATGTTTGTCTTGTATGTTGCGGAAAACCTCAAATTCGTTTTCTGCTTTTATTTTGGCTTCCAATGCTGTAATGCTACCTGCATTTTCCAAAATCGGTCTTTGGGCCAAATTCAAGATATGCTGATACTAATCGGTTTAATGCGTTGATATTCTTTTCATTCAAATAATTTTTGGCGATTGTCACGTCCGATTTTAGGATTTTTCCATCGGGGGAATGTTTCCATGTTGTCAGCCCCATATGCGGTTTGGTAGCATCAGCGGAATTGTAGATGATTTCAGCGGCAGTTTGTCCTGTGATAGCCCAATGTAACTTATTTTGAACTGTTGCAAAAAAATCACGTGTCATTGGAGCCTCTTTGTCATAGTCAATTGCAAGGGCATATAAATCAGTGATTTTCTGATAGAAACGGCGTTCGCTCGCACGAATTTCACGGATTTCAACCAAAAGTTCCTTGAAATAATCGTGTCCGAATGTTGGTCCGTTTATCAAGCGTTCTTTATCAAGAACGTAGCCCTTTACAATAAAATCATTCAATGTTTTGGTCGCCCATATGCGAAACTGCGTCGCCTGTTTGCTGTTCACACGGTAACCAACGGCTATTATGGCATCAAGGTGATAGAAATTTGTCAAATAATTTTTCCCATCATCGGCAGTTATTCAAATTTTTCGAATAACTGAAACTTCTTGTAACTCAGCACTTTGAAAGATTTCTTTCAGATGATAGTTAATGGTATTGACTTCCACGCCAAACAATTCAGCCATTCTTTTTTGCGTCAGCCAAAAAGTTCCATCTTCGTACTGAACTTGCACGCTCACGCTTCCTGTTTCGGTTGTGTATAATATGATGTTGCTATTCATAATATGATTTTGTTTTATTGTCAAAATTACGCATTTTACTGAAATTAGCAAGAAATTGCAAATGCAAACCTTAAGGCAAGGGTGTATTTTGTGGTGGTAGAAGGAAATAGTGTAAAGGTTGTTGTTCGGTAAAGAGATGTCTCTCTCCGCTTCGCTCCGTTCGACATGACGGGGCTGGCGGGGAATAATATCCAAAATTATTGGTTATAAATCAATTATCAGTAATACAATTGTGTAAATCATAGTTGGGAACACCACGCCCTTCGCAGCATTGTCGTAGTGCAGGAAATAGAACAGCGCGAACACAAACGCGATTGGCAAAATGCACCACAAAAAAACGCTCGTCTGCACGCCCCACACGCTTAACTTGTCGATAAATTCCATAAACGAGTTGGTACGGTTCACCCATTTATACACGCCAAACAAGGCTATCGGCGGAATGATGGCACCCAGCAAAAGCCCGAGCCAAAAATTATCTACTTTTTCCTGTATTGTACTCATAACTAACTATTTAAAATCGACAAAGATTGTTTTGTATGTTCATCGGTATGCTCAATTTTGATAGGCACAACCGCCACATAATCGTGCGCCAGACACCATTCATCGCTATCTTCGTTGTCGGGCTCTTCGTTATGATAATCGCCTGTAAGCCAATAGCATGTGTTATGCCGTGGGTCTTGCTCCGCTTCGAATCGTTCTATCCACAACCCTTTGGTAAGATGGCAAACACGCATTCCACGAATTTGTTTTTCGGGTTTTGGAAAGTTCACATTCAAAAAGACATTTTCCTCAAGTCCCTGATTCAAAACAGTTTGCACTATTTTTCGAATATACGGAACGTATGGCTCAAAATTGATTTCCGAAGAAAAATCCAAACTTGAAAATGCGATCGACGGAATTCGATTTATCGCTCCTTCACGTGCACAAGCTGCTGTACCAGAATATATTACACTATTTGCGCTATTTGAACCATGATTGATTCCCGACACAACTAAATCGGCGGTATGGTTTGGTATCAACTGGTCCAAACCGAATTTCACACAATCCACGGGCGTACCGTTCAACGAGTAGATATGCAAATCCTTTGATTCGGAAACACACTTTGCCCGAAGCGGCACCTTAAACGTAAGAGCATGCGCCATTCCAGACTGATGTTCCTGTGGTCCAACAACATACACTTCGCCAAATTCGCACATTAATTGTGCAAGAAATTGTATTCCCTGCGCACTAATTCCATCATCGTTTGAAACAAGTATAACAGGTCGTTTTGTATTCATCACATTAAAATTTGTGCTAATATACAATTAAAATGTGTTGCATAAGCAAATTACTGTTCCATTTCTTTCGGCGGCGAAAGAAACGGAACCCAAAGAAAGGCCGCCGACGGACCCGCTCGGCTAAAAATCAACTGCGTTCCACTAAAGGCGTTGAAGTGCCACACTATCGTATTGTATAGATTATCGTTAAGGCACCAACGCCTTTTACGTTTCACTCCGTTGATTTTCTAAACGCCTCTCGGCTCAGTCGGAACGTCGTGCTAACAAAGATTTTCGTTTGTTGTGATACTGAGGCATTACACATCACGGGAAAATGATGGTTCGCCGTCGCCGCCGAAAGAAATGGAACAGAATATTTACATAGGGATTTTTAATATAATTCTGAAAATGTCATACCATCCGCCCTATCATCGTTGGAATAGTACGAATACAAATTCACAAAAAACGGAACTGCCTTTTGTGCAAGCACATTTGGTGAGTTCATCAACATAGCCATTCCAATTTGTTTTTTCGGCCACACAACAATTTCAGCGCGATAGCCCTGAACAAATCCACCATGATATAACAACACATCGCCATTATAACGGAACACTCGCCAGCCAAGTCCGTAATCCTTTGATTCCAAGTTACATCCCCAATATTTTGTGGTTGACTGCGTGACATTGATATACGGAGTGCCGATTTCTTCCAAAACATGAGGTGAAACCACCTGTGGGCAATAGCCCATAATTGCCTTCAGCCACTTGCCCAAATCTGAAATACTGGCATTGACTCCAGCAGCGGGGGCTGTGGTGTAATACCTGTCGTTCAAGTCACAGAGCTTATATGTGAGCGTTTTTGCAGAAATCATTTTATGCGGATATGCATAATTTTTTGCAGCCAGAAAGCCATCGAATCCAACCGAGGCATCTTTCATTCCAAGTGGTTGAAACACATTTTCCGACAACAAATCGCCATACGACATTTTTGTCCGCAACTGCAACACCGTGTCGAGTAAGCTGAATATAACATTCTGATACGCATATCGTTTTCCTGGCGCAGCATCAATTTTGGCAAGATATAATTTCTGATATAGCTGATTATACGACAAACCACTTTCCACATACGGGTCGAACGAATAGCCCAACAAACCTGTGGTGTGACTCAGCACATTACGCAGCGTTATGTGTTCCTGATTTTCAATTTTCGACAAATGCAACGAAGGTAAATACGTAATTACAGGCGTATCGAGGTTTATAGCCTCACGCTCGTCCATTTTTGCTGCCAAAACTCCCGCAAAACCTTTAGAAACAGAAGCCAGACGAAAACGGGTATGAATATCAACCGAGTCAGCCGTTCCTATTTTTTTCACACCATACGGTTTGCAAAATACCACCTGACCTTTATACACAATAGTCATAGCGCCGCCAACCGAGTTCAATGAATCGAATTTGCTTTCAAAAAAATCAGAATAAGTTTTTACGAAATTTGCGACCTCGGCACTATGGTCAACTTCTTCGGTAGGAATATTAACATATTGATAGTCACTCACATATGCACCTTTTTGAGTCTGAATAGTGAAGCCAAAATAACCTATCAACAAAATCAAACTCAGTGCTAATACATATCTTACTTTCATGCGTTTATCAATACGCCAGCAAATTTCGTAAAAAAATTTTGAATAACATACAATCTTGCCTACCTATTTCACAAAACGTATATTTTTCCCCTCTGGTTCTATAATTTTTCTGTTCGCGGCGGTGGCGTGGCGGTTTAATCTGAAGATTTACTCAAAACCTTTGTTTGGTACTGATAGTTTAAAATAAAAAACTGCTTGTTCGTTTGAGCAAGCAGTTTTTCAAAGATTTTCAAGCAATTATCGTTTATCGGGGATTCCAAAATTGCACCATTGTTCGATTGGAAAATTGTTTTTAATTGGCACTTTCAGTTCGTTGCACGCATTTTTCAGAGTTTCTAGGCAGGAATGTGCCTCATCGCGGAGTTTTTTCAATTGTTGCTCCGCATCTTCCTGTTTCTTTGAACTTTCAATCAATGCTTGTTGCAAAGATGTGAGTTTCGAAACTTCTACGGTAATGCCTTTTTGCTGTAAAGCATCTTTTTGTTTTTGAACTCCTGCGACCAAAGATTTTGCTTTTTCAATTTGGTCTAAATAAATCTTATTCATTGTATATTTTATTTTGTTAAGATTGGCTTCGTTGCCACATCCATACGACAAATATACGCAAAAAATTTTACACATATAACTGATATACAATCATATACACAGCTCAACCATCTGATTTTCAGAGAAAAAAATTTTATTTTTTTCGTAGATTTCTTTTAACAGAAGTCAAAACACCTTCTAAAATGAATAAACATACCCTATGCCAATTTGTCCCACAAATCCAGTTTCTTTTGTGTAGGATTTCAATTTTGTTCCTTCGG
The DNA here is from genome assembly GCA_002371705.1 of Bacteroidales bacterium UBA3754. Classification (GTDB taxonomy): domain Bacteria; phylum Bacteroidota; class Bacteroidia; order Bacteroidales; family UBA1715; genus UBA1715. The sequence continues at coordinate 1,041 of DFGI01000005.1, read as the reverse complement.
CATTTGCGTCAACAATTTTGTCTCTCACTCGGTCAAGTAACAAACAGATATTCAAACCGTTGTGTGCATCAAACTTAAATTGAGCACCTACACCCAAACGAATTCTATTGAGGTAGCTTCCGCTGAATCCGTCTAAAAACCAACCTGCATCGCCAGTTTTACTACCCGACGATGTAGATAGTTTGTGCCGTCATACGAAGCCACAACCACCGTATAATCAAACCATTTTCCTTGAAAATTAGAAAAATACGTTCTATGCCGAATCCTGAGTTTTTTTGTAATCCACATCAAACACAAATTCGTCTATAAATCCACAAGAAATTCTTCGATATAAGCAGAAAAATTTATCTTTGCAACATCACTATTCGTATCTTTTAATATGAAAAAATTAAAACTCATACTGATACTTCTTCTGCTCGCAGCGGTGGGCGTGGCGGTTTATTTCATATTCTTCTCGGAAAACAAAAACAGCGTAGTCGTGGTTTCCGCACAACCGGCAACAATGGGTTCAATCGCCAACGTGGTCACGGCAACGGGTACAATCGAGCCAATTCAGCAGGTGGAAGTGGGTACGCAGGTTTCGGGCGAAGTGAAAAAAGTGTATGTCGATTACAATAGCCAAGTGAAAGCCGGTCAATTGATTGCGGAACTCGACAAGACGAATTTGAAAGTGTCAGTTTCGGAAGCACAGATTTCGTACGAAAAAGCTCTTAACGAGTTGAATTACATAAAGAAAAACTACGAACGACAAAAATCGCTGTATGCCGACAAACTCATCAGCGAAGCCGATTTCGACGAAATTTCATACAAATATAATAATGCAAAAAGTTCACTCACGCAGTCAAAGGCAAGTCTCGACAAAGCAAAGACAAACCTCGGCTATGCCGACATTTATTCGCCAGTTGACGGCGTGGTTCTTTCCAAAAGCATTGAAGAAGGTCAGACAGTGGCGGCAAGTTTCAATACGCCAACGTTGTTCACCATAGCACAGGATTTGACGAAAATGCAGGTGGAAGCCGACATTGACGAGGCCGACATAGG
>DFGI01000015.1:610-3368 GCA_002371705.1 Bacteroidales bacterium UBA3754 | reverse complement strand
TTAAATTTTAATTTATAGAGTATTTAGAAAGAAGAAGTTCGTTTGTAAGAACCCCGTTTTTCTGAAAACGCCCATAATTTTCTTTCTACAAATATATACAAATTCCTTAAGCCACATACTTCGAATAAAATATTTCATCGGGACACTTGAAATCAAGACTCTGATGGGGGCGACAGGCATTGTAAAAGTGAATATAGTTCTTTATTCCTTGATACAGTTCTTTCCCGTCCTCGTAGGCATTCAGATAAATGTCCTCATATTTTATAGAGTGTCAGAAGCTGCTCTATCTGGCGGACTTCATTTCTACATCAGCCTATTCCGCTTGATGAGGTAATTGGTGAGAATTTGGTTGAAACCTTTGTTTATGTCGGCTTGGATGTAGTCGATTTGGAATTTGGTGCAGGTGAGCTTGAGGTCGGCGGTGCGGTGCGCAATAAGTTTGTGGTAGGCTTCGCGGACGGCGTTGGGATTGAGCTTCAAGGTTTCTCCTGTTTCCATGTCGGTTAGCTCGGTGGGACGGTTTTCAAATGCAAATTGTTCTTCGTGGGTTGGCTCGGTTACGTGGAACACAATCACCTCGTTTTTGTTGTAGCGGAGGTGTTGCAATGCATCATACACTTCGTTGTAGTCTTCTGTTTGGAAAAAATCGCTGAACAAAATCACCAGCGAACGTTTGTGTATGCTTTCCGCAAGAATATTCAGGTTTTTAGCCAACGAAGTGGTTTGTTGGAACGACGTAGTGCTGAAACTTGCGTGCAGACATTTGTTAAGTTCGGCAAACAACATTTGTGCGTGTGCGTCGGAAAGTTTCGCGGGCGTGTTGAGCGTGATTTCGTCCGACAAAAACGAAAGTCCCACCGCATCGCGTTGTTTGCGGAGCAGATGGATGAGCGCCGCCGCCGAGTAGAGCGAAAACGCAAGTTTGTTTTGCACAGATTTCTCGTAGAACGGAAACAGCATCGACGACGAAGTGTCTATCACAATGTGGCAGCGAAGGTTTGTTTCCTCTTCGTAGCGTTTGGTAAATAACTTGTCGGTACGGGCAAAGAGTTTCCAGTCGATGTTTTTGGTGGATTCACCGGAATTGTACTGCCTATGTTCGGCAAATTCCACCGAGAACCCGTGAAACGGGCTTCGGTGAAGTCCTGTTATAAATCCTTCGACAATCTGGCTTGCTAAAAACTCAAAGTTGTCGAACGACTGGAGCGACTCTATTGTCTGTAAATCAATGGCTTCCATACATCAACACACAAACCGTATTGCGGAACGGTGTGTTAGCTGTTCGCTTCGATTTTTTCTCTGATTCTGTCGGTAGGAACTGCGCCAACTAATTTGTCAACAACTTCTTTGTTCTTGATAAACAGCAATGTAGGAATGTTGCGAACAGAAAATTTCGAGGTGATGACCGTATTTTCCTCAACATCGCATTTGCCAATCACAACCTTTCCCTCGTATTCTGTCGCAAGTTCGTTGATGATAGGCGACAATTTTTGGCATGGTCCGCACCATTCTGCCCAAAAATCAATAACAACTAATTTGTCTGTGTCAACTACTTGGTCGTAGTTCGTGTCTGTAATTTGAAGTGCCATAGTATTTTATATTAAATGAAACTAATTTCTACTGGATATTTGCTCATTTCCGAGAAAAACGCATCTTCCACTTGTATTTTGTATGCCGACGACGATAAATCAGTGTGGATGTTCTCGTTTTTAACGATAAACGTGACATTCAATCCGTGGTCGGACGGATAAATCCATTTCGACAACGAATGTATGAAATTTTCTGTAATATTTTGCACATCAATGCGCATTTGAATGCTTTTATGTTCATGCATCATATTTGCCGCCGATTTCAGGTCTTTTATGGCAAATTCAAGTTTCGCATTGGGGTCGTCTTTCGAGCGCCACGGTTTTTCGAGTTTACCGCAAATCACAATGATATCTTTTTCCTTGAATTGATTTTCTTTGAAAATTGTGTATTCGCTTTTGCGTTTGCTTTCGTCAGCGCGTCCAAACAAAAGAAAATCGTGTGTACTGTTGTAATCGCTCAGCGTGAACCGTACCATAGGAGACCCTTTTTTGGTGGTCCCGTATGATAATTTTTCAAGAATGCCCATAAAACGGATTTCCTTGTTTTTTAGGCTTTCGTGTTCTGCAAGTGTATCAATGTCAGACAATTGCAAGTTTCCAAAGCCGTTCATCATAAAACGGTATTTGTCGAGTGGATGCGACGAAAGATAAACGCCAATGAGTTCGCTTTCACGTTGCAGCAAATAAATCGGGTCGAATTTCTTGATTTTTGGCAATGCGGGATGTCCCATATCAATTTCTTCATCGCCAAACAGCGACATCATTGCGGATTCCTGTTTTTTGTGTTTTGAGGCGGAGAAATTTGCCAATGTTTCATTGAACGGAACTCCGTCGTCCGACAGGCTCATATATGTGTCACGGGGAAGCCCGAAACAATCCAATCCGCCGCTAAAAGTCAGTAACTCAATATTTTTGCTGGTGAGTGGAACTCGTTGAACCAAATCAAACACATCTTTGTATTTTCCGTTTTTCTCGCGTTCTTCAATGATTGCCAACGATGTGTTTTCGCCAAACCCCTTGATTGCCTTCAAACCAAAGTGGATGTCGCCCTGTTCGTTTACCGAGAATGAAAGTTCACTTTCGTTTACGCTCGGGCACAACACATTGACGTTCATTGTTTTACATTCTGTCATAAATTTGGCTACATCGGCGGGCGTGTCCATTGAGTG
>DFGI01000015.1:0-541 GCA_002371705.1 Bacteroidales bacterium UBA3754 | reverse complement strand
CCTGCCATAAATTCGGCTGGGTAGTGCGCCTTCAAATACGCGGTTTGATATGAAACCCACGCGTAGCATGCCGCATGCGATTTGTTGAATGCGTACGAAGCGAATTTCTTCCATTCATTCCAGATGAATGTCAGGATTTCGGTGACTTTTTCTTCCGAGAGGTTTGGATTTTCCTTGCATTGTTTGGCAACGCCCTGTTTGATGAATTTTCCGTACAATTCCTCCATTTTGGCGAGCTGTTTTTTACCCATAGCCTTACGGAGCGTGTCGGATTCACCACGGGTGAAGTCGGCAATCAAGCGCGACAGAAGCATTACCTGTTCTTGATATACGGTAATGCCGTAGGTGTCGCTCAAATACGTTTCCATGCACGGAAGCGGATATTCTATATCTTCGTATTTATCCTTGTATTTGTCTTTATCTTTATTGTTTTCGTATTCCTCGCGGGTGATTTTTCCAGACTTTATGTCTTCAATCAACGCTTTTCGTTTGATGAACGACGGAATGTTGTCCATTGGTCCCGGACGGTAGAGCGCGTTCA
>DFGI01000088.1 GCA_002371705.1 Bacteroidales bacterium UBA3754 | reverse complement strand
TTTTTTTGCAAAAATAAAAAAAATACCTGTTCCCGAGCCATACTGTTGCCTGCTATGAGTTTTTTTCTATCTTTGCCAGCGAAATTTAACTAGTAATGACAACTCAAATTTATCACAATGCGCAAAATCTTTTTACTTTCTGCTGCGGCTTTTTTAAGCTTATCCACGGTTTTTTGCTATCCATTGAACGGAAATCAACCAACGTTAGGGTACAACAATAATCTGAATTTCAGACTTGCCATAGATGGCGGAATGGGATTTCGTTTGGCAGAGGCCGCCGAACCTGTTGATTATACCCGTCATCTTAAACGTGGTTTTGTAGGAAATATAGACGCAAGTTATTTTATATCAGACACTTGGGGAATTGGAGCAATGGGGAATATCTTCAAAACTTCATACTCGCAGGGCAGTTTGAGCGATAATATTGCATTTTGGTTCATTGGTCCAACGCTTTCGGAACGTGCCATTATATATAGTAGAAAAACACGTGCGCCTCAATGCGCAGTATATGCCAACACATCGCTTGGTTTAATTTCGTATAAAGACAAAGGTTCGTTTCTCGACGAAAACAATATCACCACGTATGCCACGGTTACTGGTAAAACTTTTGGCGTAGGATTTTCAATTGATTTCGATTACTATATTAACGAAAATTTTACAGTAGGAGTGCAGGCGCGCACAGTTTTGGGCAGCTTGAGCAAAGTTGTTTATAGTTTAGCTACAGGAACTTATGAAGTAACTCTTCCTGATGACCAACAAGAAAGTCTGAGCCATCTTGATATTGGCTTGGGCGTTCGATGGAACTTGTAATGATGTGTTTTGCATTTTCAGAGAAATTTTATATTTTTGCTTAAACTAAATAAAAAGAAGATTATGAAGAAATTTATTACCATTCTATGTTTTATGTGCAGTGGGTTGTTGTTTACCGCCTGTGAAGACGATGTGGAAATAGAAACGGGCGAGGCAACCAACATTACTATGCGGTCGGCGAATGTTTCGTGCAGGATTGTTTCGAGCGAGGTGAATCTTTCGGGCGCGGACTGTGGCGTGTTGTACAGCAAATCGAAAGGAACTGTTGAAGACGGAGCAGGAGCAGAGGCGAAAAGCGATGATTTCGACGGGAAAACGTTTTCGGCGGCGCTTATTTTCACCACAACTACTGACTATGAAAAACCGGGAACGAAAATCTATTACCGTGGCTACGTGCAAGTAGGAAACGACACCTATTATGGCAATGTAAGGTCTCTCTACACAGGTAGTAATTAATTGTAAATCATAAATATATACAATATGGCGGACAACGACAACAAACAACAAAGCAATGCGGTTTCAACCACAAAAAACGCATTCAACTTATTTTCGGGAATTATTAAATTCATCAAAAAAGTAATGAGCAAAAGCGAAGCAGCTGAAAAGAAATAATGCTTCGTTACTGAATTCAATAAAGGCGACTTTCGGGTCGCTTTTTTTGCCGTTATCCAAGCATGACCGTACTGGAAATATACGCCACATAGAGCATCAGCAACACTATTCCTTCCCAACGCTCAAGCGTTTTCTTTGTTGACAGGAAAAACCACAGCAGGCCTGTAAGCCCAATCATACAAACGTAGTCGGTTAAAAATCCGTCGTTTGTGTTGTGGATAGGGGTGATGGCGGCAGAAATGCCCACCACGCACAGAATGTTGAAATTTGCACTTCCCACCACATTTCCTATTGCCATATCGGTCTGCCCCTTGCGTGCTGCCGCAACCGATGAAAACAGCTCAGGCAACGATGTTCCCACAGCCACAATAGTAAGACCAATGATTCTGTCTGTAACGCCCAACGCCCGTGCAATATTCGATGCGCCTTCTACTAAAATATCGGAACCAAACACCAATGCGGCGAACGATAACACTATAATTATCAATGCTTTCCACACTGCCATCGGCTTATTTTCCTCATCGGTCGGAATATCAGTTGGATAGATTTTTATTTCCCAGATAATAAACACACACAACAACGTGAAACCAATGATTCCAGCCACACGACTAATTGTTCCCGACATTGCAATAGCAACAAATAGGGCTGAAATCAGCATCATAAATGGCATATCGACCTTGAGAGTGAGTTTTTGCACGCTACAAGTCTTGAAAATCGCCGCCGTGCCCAAAATCAACGCAATGTTGGCAATATTCGACCCGACAACATTTCCAATCGCAATTCCCGAACTGCCGTTGAACGCAGCTTGGATGCTCACCAAAAGTTCCGGCGACGATGTGCCAAAACCCACAATCGTCAATCCAATCACCATAGGGGATATGTGCGCCCGTTTCGCTATAGAAACAGCGCCCTCAACAAGAAAATCACCACCTTTTATAAGCAGCACAAAACCACCAAGAATATAGAGAATATCAAGCCACATACACTTTTGTTTTCTGTGCAAAGAAACAAAAAATCCTAACTCCTACATTTTTTCCTAACTAAATTATTTCCCAAAGAAATACCCATTCACGTTGATAGATTCAGGATTGAAGTTTTCTGACGTAGCATCAAAACGGGTAATATTTAATCTTGTTGGAATAAATATGTAGTTCGGGTCGGATGTTTGGAGAATCAATTGTTCGCCATTTTTTGCCCGCAGTTCTGCCGTGTCTATCAGTATGTCACGTTCTGTATGTTTAAACAGAAAACGGTGCTTTGAGTCCATTTTATATTTGTCGTTGTCGTACGTGTATTTAATTTTGGTTATATATTGCACCTTTGTGTATCCTTGTGGCACGGTTAATGCCGAATCATTGTAGGAGAAGTAAATCGATTCACGATTTTCTGCTACGCCAGGAACACGGTTAATATCGTCGGTTTCTTCGTCATAATAAGAATAGGGCATTGCAAATAAAACCCACTGATCAGTTGATTTCTTGCCATATTCGCGTTCCAAATAATACATTTCGCCAGATAGTTTCTTTTTGTCGTTGGCAGGAAGTGTGGTAAACCATTCGTCGAACGTTTCTCTATTCATTGGAAGCGAATCGGGAGCGTTTCTTTCAATGATTTTTGAAACAGAAGCCGACATAATGTGTTTTGGCAGTTTGCAGAAGTTCATAGGTTGTGCCGACGAAAGCAGGAACAACAAGCAGAAAGTGAGCGGAATCCAAAGGATTCGTTTGTTTTTGTTCACTATCAAATAAACGCAAACCACAAAAAACCAAAAGGTTTCGAGCAAGATGTACAGTCGGTTCGTGGTGATTCCGTAGTCGCTCACTCTGCGGAGTATGGCAACCGACATAAGTACGAGCAACGGCAACATAAGCCACGGAAAGAGTTTCGCCATTTTGCACTCGAATGATTTAACACCTTGTTGCACAGCAGGATAGAGTAGAACTTCAACGATAATCATTCCGTACATCATCACCGACACCATCCACGAAACAGTTCCTTTGGGTAGTTCCCACGAAATCAGAATTTTGAACAAATACGCGTACATCACGGCTAAATAGCAGAGTGTGAGCGGAATGAACAAATATCGGGTTACGCCAGTGTAGAATTTTGAACCATACAGGTTGTCATCGTGCTTGTTTTCGTTTGGAATGCGAATGAGAAACAGACAGACGGGGAGAAGCACCATAAACGGCAGCAAAGAGCGTAAATACCACATAGGCGAAATGTTGGCTGAAAACAATTCATCGATGCCAAATATCAGCAATGCCAAAGCTCCCACAAGTATGCCTGAAATCGTCAGAGATATGATCACGGCGCCACACGTTCTCCAACTGAAATTCCACAATTGTACGTCGTTCTTGTTTTTCAGAAACGACACGCAAACCGTTCCGCACAATATGGCGACAAACACAGCAAGTCGTGCTAAGAAAATAGACTCGTAGGATTTTTCTATCGTTTCAGATAAAAAGGTTTGATATAAATAAAATGCATCGATTGCGGCGGCGACAATCGCCACGGCATACAGAATCCACGCACGTTTCTTGTTTTCTATTTCTTCTTTCCACAGTTCAAAAAACAGCGAAATGCACATTCCCATTCCTATGAAATAGGTGACAAATCCTTTCTGTAATTCGCAGTCATTGATTTCATTACCAGAGCATTTCATCGTAAGCCAATAGCATACGCCAAGCAAGAGAACAGAAAATACGAATGTGGCCGGAAAACGCACCAGCAATGCGTTCAGCGATTGTTTGATTTGAGAAAATGAAAATTTCATACTAATTTTTTTTGAGGTAAAGATAAGGAAATAATGCACAATTCACAATGCATAATTCATAATGCACAATTATATTCCAACGTATTGAGCATTGAACATTATTTCACATCCTGCACAAGACGGACAGATTTTCATCGAGGTTTGGGATTACGATTTTACCAATCCTGCCAATTCTGTGCCAACCATCATTTTGAATTTCTGTTCGTAGTCACGTGGAACGATGATTTCTTTCAAGTCGTCGCAGTCGCTGAATGTTTCGGGACCAAGTTCGAATAGTTTCGCTGAAAGGCGGATTTTTTCAAGGTGAAGACACTGAGAAAATGCACTGTCGCCAAGCGATTCAACGGAATCGGGGAGTATGAGTTCAGTCAATCTGGAACAATTGCTAAACGCTTCTACACCAATACGTTTTACCGATGGCGGAATATCAATGCGAATCAATTGATGGCACCAATAAAACGCATTGTCGCCAATAGTTTTCACAGTTTCGGGAATGGTGAAGAATTTCATGGCCCAGCAGCCCGAAAACGCTTCATTGCCGATTACGGTAAGGTCACCGTCAATATTCACCTCGCACAGCCTTTTGCAATTTCTGAACACACTGTTTGGCAATTCTTTCACACGGTAGGGTATGGTAATTGTGAATATTTCGCTGTCTTCGAACGCAGATTCTCCTATGTATAAAAGTGTTTCGGGCAGTTCAATTTTTTCGAGATAATTATTTTGGTCTGCAAATGCGTAGTTGGCAATTCGTTCAATTCCCTTTGGAACTTTCACATATCTGTCGATACCAATATATGAAAGCAGAGTTTTTTCTGCCTTGTCTATCAGCATATCGTTTTCCATCACAAAGCGTTCCGATTGCGAAGTCACATGCAACTGCATGCACCCTCTGAACACGCCGCCGCCAACTTGATAGAGCGAATAGGGAAGATTCACATTTTCGAGCGCGTTGCAATTCGTGAATGCGCATTCTCCAATGGTTTCCAACGATGTCGGCAGGGTTAGTTTTTCAAGACTTATGCACAGCGAAAAGGCATGGCTACCGATTGAGCGAACGCGTTCTGGGATTTCAAGATGTTCCAACGACTCGCATGACGCGAACACCAAATCATCAATGGTTCTAAGGTAACACGGCAGTTTCACTTCTTTCAGCGACGAGCAGCCTTGAAACACCGAAGAAAGAATCTTCGCAACAGAATCGGGGAGAATTACTTTCTGTAACGAGGGACATTGGAAGAAAAGGCTTGACTCTAATTCCGTCAGTGGAGAATCATTCTCAAACATAACAGTTTCGAGCAATTGGCAACTGCAAAACGCAAACGCGTCGATGTGCGTCACCGTGTTTGGTATTGTCACATTGCGCAAAAATTTGTTGCCGGCAAACGCCGCATAGGCAATGGATGTAATGTCTTTTGGGATTTCCAAAACACTGTCGTTGCCGAGGTACGCCAACAGAAGATTTTCGCGCACGTCGATTAGCATTCCGTCAACAAAACGGAAATACGGACTTTGCACGTCAACATCCACTTTAGAACAAATACCACTGAATGCGGTTGGTTTTATAATTTCAACATTTCGAGGAATATTTATATACGAAAGTTTTGGCAAATTTGTAAACGCCGACATATCAATCACCTTTAACGAATTGGGCAAATATATTCGTTCAATCAGTAATCCATTGTCGCACCATTCGCCCATAAAAAATGTATTTTCGCAAATTATTTGCGTACCTTCTTTTACTTGATACTCAACAATATCCGCATTCGTACATGCAAGCAATTTAGTTTTGTCGCTACTATATACAAAGCCAAATTCGTCTTCCTCGGCAAATACATAATCATCGTTGGTGGGAGTGTAGAAATTTGAAATCCCCATAGCTATCTAAAAAAATATTTATGTTCATTGAGTTTATGTATTTCGCTCACCGAAAATTCGGCAAGGATTGCTCCGTTTGTGTTTTGTGCTGATACACTTACTGTTACAAGTATGAATGCCGATAGAACAGAGAAGAGTTTCTTCATAAAAAATAGTTTATACAAAAATACGAAGATATGCAAAAATATGCCATACGTGCACACGAAGCAAATGCCCTGAGTTCATCAATGGAAGTTATTCGTTTTGAGTTCTTTACATTCATTCTTCAACATATTTTACCAATCGTACCGAAATTGCAGTTTCAGGCGATGAGAAACTTGCTACAATTTTTATAATTGTTTCGCTGAACTTCACATGTTCAATGCCGTATTCGGAATACGAAGCGGAAAAATACATTCCATTATTCCGAATGACGCTTATCCCGCGGCGGTAACCTGCAAGAGGCAGAAATACTGCTCCGTTTTCTTCCATTTTTGTCCATTCCTCGGCAGTATATTTGCAATTCTTGAAATCATTATTATTCATTCCACTTTTAAACGTAAGCCCCTCTGGCAATGTCCAATCGTCGGGTAGGAGAATAAGCCCCTTTACGCCGTTAACTGTTGCCGCACCCCTCTTTTCACTATAGTTGGGACGACTAACCAAAAGATATTCCCATTCCTTAATGGTAGGCAAACGCCACAGTCCCGCTTCGTTTCCGCCGTTTGAGATAGGATTATGGACACCCCAGTCGATATTAGCCGAATTACCTGTTGCACCACCTTGGTAATAGTCGTTTTTTGTCGTGCTGGTATCGTAAGGTTGATATGCCTTAGCTCCGCTTTTCCAACCCGAAGTGCCCCAGCCGAACAAGTCTATCCAACCATTGTAGGTGGGGGAGATATTTTCATTTTCGCAACGGACGCCGTCAACAAATACATTGCCCGTGTCTTGTGGTTGATTGGGATAGTATTGGGTAGATTTACATTTTCCAACGAAATTCCATTGATTTTCGGCAAAACGCCACGTGCCCGTGCTTGCTTGATATTGCAGATTTCCCTGCGAAAAATATATTTTTTTGTCTTTTGCGACCGAAAAGGCCGCTTTTATAGCTCCGTTTTCTTTTATAGACAAAGGCGTTTCCTCAATAAATGAAAATGTAACTTCTTTATTCTCAGTGATTATGAATCTTTGCACATCGGTTTGTGTTTTGTAATATCCCGTAACTTCAAACTCGTCACCTTCGTCAAAAGTAATGACATCATCCAATGATTTTAGTTGTGATACAGATAGGGGAGTTGCAATAGGAAAAATGCCCATTGGTGAATTTTCCGACAACGAAATTTTTAGCGAAGAAGATTGGTTTTGTGTTGTTGCCACCAACACATACACGCCCGCTTTGGCTTCAATTTTAAATGCGTGCTGACCTATGTTTATATTCTCGGAATAATGTGTAACCTCTTTTCCGTCAGTTGAATACAATGTGAGATTGAGAAGCGCTGGTTTTGCCGCTGTTACTATAACGGTATTATTTCCAATTTGTTGCAAAAACCCTGCATTGTCAATTGTGACGATGCAAGTTTCTTCATTTCCTTGTTGCTTGTTTTGTTGCAGAGTAATTGTATTATCAGGCGAATACAGCATTTTTGATTCTTCAGAAACGGTATTTTTTACTTGAATGCTGTCCATTTCAACATTGGCCGAAAACGAACAGATATAATCAGTTTGGGCAACAAGGGGAAATGCACCCAGAACAAGGCATAGAGCGAGGAGAGAAGTATAAGTTTTCATAGCCATAAAGTCATTAACGTTTCTATTGATATGACTACAAAAGCAGGGAAAAGGTTGCTAAAATCTTACAACTTTATCTCCATCTCAAGTTGCATTGCTAAACTAAGTTCTTCGTGGATGCCTATTGAAAGATTAAAGGGAATGATATTCACTGCGATACGTTTCTCGCGTGATGCTATGCGTAATCCTGCATTGGCATACAAGTCAGGGTAAAAACTTCTAACATAATGCGAGGCATGACTAATTTCTCCTCCCGTTCCGATTAAGCCATGTAAATAATTTACTTCGGTTCCAACGCCAACGTATAAATAATGCAAGACAATTGCGTTCACACCAATACCCATGGTTATTATGTTGAAATATTCGTCGGGAGTATCAGTTATGCCAAAATTCGTATATGTGCCATGTTTTGTGTGTGGGGCAAGCCAAAGCCAATCTTTCAGTTGCCGTTGGTAGGAGAGAGCTGTGACAAATCCATGTCCTTCTACTTTAGTATTATCAACGCCTTCAACGCCTGCGCCAACTTTAATGCTGTTTTTTGAGAATTCCTGTGCTTGTGTTCGTACAACACAACTAACGATTGCCGTAATAATTACCGCGACACGCCAAGATGTTTTTTTCATAATAGTTTGCATTTTCAGTTTTTAGATATGCAAAGATAGGATTAATGCATAATTCACAATGCATAATGCACAATTTATTGGGTAGGAATTATGAGTTATTTTGTGGTGGTTGAACTTGTCAAAACCATATTTACATCGGTAAGGTATGTTTACTACAAATAATATTTTATTCTTTAGTGGTTATATATGGTAGCAACAAACAATATATTATTACTTAATTATGAATTTAGCAACGTTTACTGCCCACGGCAAGACATTCCTCACCGATTTTGTGTATTCCCATCAAAATTTTCTCTCGTTGTGCAGGACGTGGTTTCCGTGTCCCACAAGCGTATTGCGACAACAACGTTTTATTGATTCCTGTTGTTTTTGCAAGCCACGCAAACGAAATGTATTGTTTGCATTCCTGAAGAATAGCCGACATATCATATACAAACTCAAATTCCGCCGAAACTGTTTCACCAGTTCTTTCCTTGTGAGTTTTGCTCATTTCAGCAAAAACAGTCAGAAAATCATTTCTTGCATCAATGGCAGAAGTTCCCTCGCCAAATACGCCAAACGGAAATTCATAGTCAGTATAAACGCTATACAAACCTTTTCCGTTACTTTCTATGTGTGCTATTATTTTTTCCATAAGTTCATGTTTTTAAATACCAGCATCTCGTTTAATATTTCTAAGAGTTCCAGGAGCAATCTCTTGACTTCCGTGATGACTTGTCGGGAAATATTTCCCAGTGATAGGGCTGTACCACTCAGGATGTCCCGCAATTTCTCTTCCCGTAAGATAACAGCCAGCTTTTTTCAGCTTTTTGTGGAGTTCATTGTATTTCATTTAAAATCTTCATTCTTTTTTGCAAATATAATGCTATTTTTTTGAATAGCAATATTTATTAAGAAATCCTTCGCTTAAAACATTATGTTAAATAGAAACGGTTAATTTAATAATGAAGCGTTAAGAATTAATTATTCAGTTTTTGATCTTACAAAATTCAAAAAGAACTGAACGGGAAGAAATAGGCAAAAAAATAGCTTTTTTTACACGAGGAAGATGCATACATATAAATAATGTGGAATTTTACGTCAGAATCCGGCCAATTATGTGAGTTCAAAAAAATCGCAATTTTTTCATCGGGCAAGATAATTATTCAAATAACACGAAAAATTTGACGAAAAAAATGGAGTATTTTTACGAATACAAAGATGATTGTTCGAAATTGTAAAAAAATGAGCGAAAATCTCCATACAGAAAATCCTCATAAAATTGAGTAACTATTTAAAAGTAAAAATTCGTGTCTTCGAGTATTTGTTGTGGAAAAGATGGCATAAAATCCAAATACACAAAGTACACGAATATAATAAGAATAAACCTGTCAAATAATCGAGAAATCTGCCTAACCCCCTCTCCAAAGACGAAAATCCATATTTGTCCTATAATCAATATTATGTTAAATAGACGTATTGGAAATCCACCACCAAATGGGATAATATATGTATATTATTTCAAAATAGTGATTTACTGTTTCTGAATATCCAAATCGAAACATGAGGCTTCAAAGTTCTGCCATCACTCGCATCAATCGATGGAATTTCAACTCTTAATTCTTAAATTCCTCTGGCGCTCTATGAGCCGGATTCAGCGAAACGATGTTTGTAAATTCGTCATACGAGAAATATTTTGGTTTGACCTCGACGCGTTGCAGGATTTGCGATGAAGGTAACGGTTGTTTGTCGTTGCGTTCGTAGAGATTTTGTCTGTTTATTTCGTCAGCCAAGGATTCTGGTGACATTTCGTAATTGTTTTGGCTCAAAACGATTATCATTGCATCGTGCAGCTTGTATTTTCCAACCGACAGCGAATGGCTGTAGTATTTATATGGTGCACTTTTTTCTTTCAACGCCTCTATTGCGGAATAAAAATCATCATATCCCACATATTTTGCCAAAATATCCATAACGGCAAGTGACAAATTCGTATGTCCTTGTTGCCAAAGTCGTTGAATCGTTTTCTGACTTATAGACACCTTATCCACGACCTTGCCCACTTCTTCCGCAAACAGTCTGCACTCTCCTGCTGTTCCTATTGGACGACCATATTTTTCGGCAACAGCCGATTTCAGCAGTTCAATATCTTCTTTCTTAAAAGCCATACGAAAATGTTTTCTACAAAGTTAGCAAATTGACGAAACATCGTCATTATTTTTGACAATATTGCAAATACAATCGTCAACGCTATTGTAGCCAATGAATTGTGCAAGAATATTGAGTGTGCTGTCGTTTACCCGTTTTTGTTGCTTATTCAAGCCCAAAAATATCCGTTGGAGCGTAGATAAGGAGATATTGACCGAAAGTTTTTGGAGTCGCTTCAACTCTCCCACATCGTCGAGATTCATTTTATAGTTATGCTTACAGAACGTCCGCACTGCCTCAATAAACTTTTGATATCCCTCGGAATCTCGTTTCATACACGTTGAATCAATGGCAAAAAAAAGCATACTGACTATTTTTTCAAAGCACCAACACAACTTGACCTAAATTTGACTTGAATATGAATTAAACTTGACCACACAAACGATAGGTAAAAACATTTTTGATAGGTACATTTGTGAGATTGTAATATTGTCCTAAAACTGACCTAATAAATTGTAGATATTTGATTTATAAGAGTGTACTTTTGGCAAGTATTAATTTAAAATTTGGATTATGGACTTAAACAAAACGAATTATCAAGAACAAAAACAAGAGTTAGAAAAGAATGGGTTTCAAGGTTTTGTAACCATCTCTGATTTAACAAAAAATCCAGCGTTAGCACCCTCAGAAAAAGGTGTTTATATGATATTACGAGAATCAGAAAACGCTCCTGAATTCTTAAAAGAAGGAACTGGCGGATTTTACAAAGGTAAAAATCCTAATGTTACTATCCCAAAATTAAAACAAAACTATATTTCTAATTCCCATATTTTATATATTGGACAAACTACAACATCATTATATGAAAGATTAAATCTATATATGTGTTTTGGTAATGGGGAACCTGTAATGCACTATGGGGGACGATATATTTGGCAACTAAAAGATGCTCAAAAACTTATTGTTTGTTGGAAAAAACTAAAAAATGGGAATCCTGAAAACGAGGAATACTATCTTATTGAGGAATTTAAAAAACAACATAACAAACTTCCCTTTGCAAATTGTAAATCAGGTAACACCCCTAAGAAAGATTAAAATAATGAAACAATCTCTTATATTTATAATGCTTTGTTTTTCGATTCTATCCTCATTTGCCCAAAGTACGATTTCTTCTGCGGGTTATGAGGCAAATGGAGAAGGTTCCATGAGTGCAACCATCGGACAAGTTTTCTTTTTGGAGATAAACGATAATGGGCGCATTTCACATGGTGTTCAACAAACATTTATTATTAAGGAGGATACAGGCATTGAAAATACCGAAATTCAACTTTCGGCATACCCCAATCCTACCTATAGCGTACTAAATCTACAAATCAACGGTGGAGATTTCAAAAATGTTACTTATACCCTATTCAACAACGAATCAAAAATGCTGGGTAAAGGTGTTGTTAATGATTTTGAAACGCAAATTATGATGGACGGATTCAAAACTGGAGTGTATTTCCTTGACGTAAAATTAGATGGAACATCACTGAAACGATTTAAGATAATTAAGAATTAAATATTTGATTATAAAACAATTAAACAATATGAAACGAATAATTACCTGTTTTGCAATACTAACGGCGACGATTCTGTCGGCATTCGCCCAAATACCACAGACATTCAGTTATCAGGCTGTGGTTCGTGATAATAACAACCGTTTGGTTGTAGAACAGCCAATGGAGGTTTACGTGCAAATACTACAGGGCTCCGACGATGGATTTGTGGTTTATTCTGAAAAACACTATACGGGAACGAATCAAAATGGATTAATGACATTTGAATTAGGCGGTGGCGAAACGACCAACAATTTCGCATCCATTGATTGGAGTAACGCTCCCTATTTCGTGAGAACCATTATAAGTTTCGATGATGTCATAATACATAGCGTAACACCATTATTAGCTGTGCCATACGCTCTTTATGCGGCAAAAGCCGGGAATGCAGAACGTGTTGACATTGATTTAAGCGATTATGCAAAGAAAACAGACATTCCAGCCCCAGTTGATTTAAGTGGCTATGCAAAATCATCCGATATAGAATCTAATTATGCTAAAAAGTCGGACATTGATGCAATATCCACAAAAATATCTGACACATTACAATATATAGCATCTACATATTCAGAAAAAAAAGAAATGGCAGAATATTATACCAAAGCCCAAGTTAACGCAATGTTAGAAAGTTTCTTGATGAAATTTGGTGTAGATGACGGTAGCATTCATGCAAAATTCTCCATTGCAGATAATAAATACGTTTATTTTAGTAAGGGAAATCTACAATACAGAGCTAGCACTAATACATGGCGATTTGCAGAAAACCAATGGGATTATGTAGGGACACAACACGGGAATGTTTCATGGGTAAATGGAGGAACTGTTGTTGGTAGCGATAATTCAGATATTTCTTCTTCATATAGTGGATGGATTGATTTATTTGGTTATGGAACTAGTGGTTACATAGAAAAACCATATAATACATCCAAAAGCATTAATAACTACAGGCAGTGGCACATAGCAGGGACAAACTCCGATTGGGGGGTTTTTAATGTTTTTTCTAATGCCATAGGTCCATGGCGCACACTTACAAATAAAGAATGGGATTATTTAATAAATAGACATTCTGGACTTTTATATGGAGTAGCTAGTGTAAATGATGTGATTGGATTGGTTTTATTACCTGATGAATGGGATTTATCAGCAAGTAATTTTATATCACAAGCAGAGGATTGGACCTCTAATGTTTATTCTCTACAAGAATGGGAAGAAATGCAATCATTAGGAGCTGTTTTTCTACCGGCAGCTGGTTATCGAAAAGGTACTGAGGTTGGAAGAAATTTCTATGATGATTTTGAGCTTCGCGAGGGCTTTTATTGGTCTAGTACTGGTTTGGATAGCCCTACTTTTCGTCCATATCAATTTCGTTTTGCTAGTTATGCCAGAGCTCATGGTGGACATTTTATTGAAAAAACATATTTTACTGACGCATATTACGGTCTGAGTGTCCGTCTTGTACGTGATGCGGATTAATTTTAAATCGTTTTTTTTGTTTACATATCTTTTGTGAGGCTGCCGTGAGGCGGCCTCAATTTTTATTATTTCATAAACATTATTATATTTGACAATTAATTCTGATAATATGAGCCAGTTTCAAGACATTTTTCCACCAAATTATTATAGAGGAAAGAAAAAAAGAAAGAGTCGAGCTGATTCTGACGAATATTATGTAATAGATTTGTGCGATGAAGTTTTAGGTCGTAAAGCTTCCCGCCAACATAGATTTGATTTTTTGACAGGCGATACTGGCAAAAGATTACCCGTTGACGCATATTACGAAGATTTACATTTAGTTGTGGAATACTATGAGCGGCAACACTCTGAGCCAATCCCCTATTGGGACAAAAAAATGACAGCCAGTGGCGTTACCCGACAAGAACAACGGAAAATCTATGATGAACGCCGGAAAATAATCCTTCCTCAACATGGGATAAAGCTGGTTGTTATTAATTATTTTGATTTTGGAACTTCAAAAAGGATTCTACGTAATAAAGCTTATGATATTAAAGTAGTAAGGAATCTACTAAAGGAATATATACCAAAGAAACAATCCAAGGCGAAGAAAAAAAACAACACACCCTCAACAACTGAAATAAACATTACACAAGCTCTTGAGGTCGTTTCAGAACCACAAGAGAAAAAAAACGTAGATAATAAAACTCTACTAAAGAGAAAAAGAGCTTATGTTAGAGATTATAGTATTGAACAGCGTTGTTTGATCTTGTCAAAATATTCATATGATGAAGGTTCTGGTGTAATATATCGCACAGCCAACGAAGAAGATGAATATTTAAAAGGAATCACTATATATCCTACTTCAGAACAATTAAGTAATGAATTTAATTTGTCATCTTGTAAACAATTGAAAGATTCTGCAAACATTAATGATTTTAATGCTGATCAAATAGCAGAAATCACCTGTGCTGGATATGAGTATGATTTTCTGTCAGGGGAAATCTATAGGACAAATGAAGATTATGAAAACGAAGATGAAAATTCTGATGATTCTAAATATGAGTATCTCTTTACTAACCAGTATGGATATCTTGATAGTTTCGTTTATTACCGAAACAAGTATGTATTTCCAACAACAGAGCAATTATATAAAGAACTAAATTTAGAACTTTTAGAATCAACGGAACCTCCAACACCTACTTTAACAACATCTGAAAAAATTTGGAGATATTTAAATAAAAAAATATTCGTGTTTAATTATGAAATCACATTACTTAACAGTATTATCCTCTTACAAATTTGCACCATTATTTTGTTGTATTGTATCTTATATTTAAACGAAACTGTTGGTGGTTGGTTAATATTATTTATTTCAATAGCAATTACATATCTTTCATTTCGGAACAAATCTTTTCTTGTATTTGCGATATTAACAGTTGCAGTATGTTTCACTATTATTTTTCTTGGATTATTAATTAAAATTGTATAATTGTAATAATTTAAAAAACAAGTTAAGCGATGGAACAAGCTGAAAAAATTTCAATAATTAATCAGGTTTTAGAAAAATATTTTGAAACACACAAGCAAACCATAGCGGCAAAAGACATGATGCCCGAATTTATCAAAGCTGGTATTTTTTCAGAAGATAGAAAAAATGAATTACCAATTAGGAAGCTATTACGAGAACTCGATGAAAATAGTAGATTACATGAAATTCCGTTTGTTACTGTAATACGTCATTCTAAAAATAGAAATTGGTATTTCTCTCCTATTGGCACATCATTGAAGCATAATATGATTCAATATAAAAAAAAGAAGAGCATACGGAATAAAGGTCGCAAGAATTCCGATGAGTATTATGTGATAAGTTTATGCAATGAGGTATTAGGAAATAAAGCATCACAACAACATTCTTTTGATTTTTTGACAGGCGATACTGGCAAAAGATTACCCGTTGACGCATATTACGAAGATTTACATTTAGTTGTGGAATACTATGAGCGGCAACACTCTGAGCCAATCCCCTATTGGGACAAAAAAATGACAGTCAGTGGCGTTACCCGACAAGAACAACGTAAAATCTATGATGAACGCCGGAAAACAGAACTGCCCAAACATGGTATAAATTTAGTCATTATAAGTTATTCTGACTTTGGTAGTTCAAAGAAATTAAAACGAAATAAAGAAGCTGATATTAAGGTTGTTAAGCAAATCTTACAAAATTATATTTAGATCGAGGCTGTCTCACGGCGGCCTTTTTTTATGAAAACACTTGTTTTGTAACTAAAATATAGTTACATTTGATTAAAGTTTTGGACTTCTTAACAAAAAATAATTTGATATGAAAACATTGCACTACAAAGGATATGTTGGAAGCGTTGAAATCAGCGAGGAAGACAACTGTCTGTACGGAAAGGTACTCGACCTTCCGAATGACACGGAAATCACGTATGAAGGAAAAACGGTTGCGGAACTAAAAAAAGATTTTGTCGGTGCAATCAACGATTATATTGCCACATGCGAAGCAAACGGCATACAACCACGTAAAAGTTATACTGGCACACTCAATGTTCGCATTTCACCCGAAACGCACACTCGCATAGCGGCAATGGCACGGGATGCAGGCATTACAATAAATGCCTTCATTCGTCAAGTTCTTGACAAAAGTGTTTCTGTATCAATAAGATAATTGAGTCATTACACATTTTTATACTGTCATTATTCCTCAAAATCCATACAACTTTGGGGATTTAATTCCTCAAAATTCATATAACTTTGGGGATTAAAGCAAGAATTCCTCTATTGTATCGGGAGTGACAACACGAAATGTTGCCTCTGGATAAGATTGAGCAAAAGAAAGAGGAACCGAACATTTGCGATTTACATTCCACTTGAATTCAAATGCATTTAGTTTGCCATCGGTTTCTTCTATCAAATCTATTTCAGATTGTTGCTTGGTACGCCAAAACCAATGATTACTGTATGTCTGCTTGTTATTACACATTTTAACCCGTTCCGCCACAATGAAGTTTTCCCACAACGCTCCGACATCGGAACGAAGCTCTATTTCCGAGAAATTGCCTATAATCGCATTACGGATACCATTGTCGTAGAAATAAATTTTCTTACCAAACTTTAATTCATTGCGTTGGTTTCTGGCATACGAGGGCAAACGGAATATAATGAACGCCTGCTCAAGCAAGGCGATGTATTTTTCAATGGTTTTATTGTCGAGACCACACAAATTTCCCAATTCCGTATAAGAAACCATCGAACCAACTTGCAGGGATATGGCTTGCAACAATTTATTGATTTTTTCGGATTTCTTTAGATTTTCCCAAATCAATATGTCTTTATATAAATAACTTGAAGCCAGATTGTTAAGTAATTCACGTTGGCTTTCTGGATTGCACACCACATCGGGATAATAACCATAAATAAGCCGTTGGGGCAAGAGCGATTTTTCCTCAAAAAGCCCATGATGTTCAACCATTTCGCCAAACGAAAGAGGGAACAATTTATACTCCAACTTTCTTCCCGTTAAGGGTTCGTTAATTTTATTTGCAAGGTCGAACGAAGAACTTCCTGTCACAATTATTTGTAAATCAGGTAGATTATCGTGAATGATTTTCAAATAACGACCAATATTCAGAATGTTTTGAGCTTCATCAATAATGAGTTTCTTATATTTTGCAAATAACGAAACTACATTTTGCCCATTAACACTTTCAATCAGATTTCTTGTCTCGCTATGTTCCCCGTTGAGCCACAACATGTCTGAGGTGTTGCCATAAAGTTGTTGAAGCAACGAGGTTTTCCCAACCTGACGAGCACCATAGACTATAATCACTTTTTTTAGTGACTCTTTTGATGGTAATATTTCTTCGAGTGTTCGATGAATCATTGTCTATTTTTTTGCAAATATAATATAAAATCCTCAAAATCTATACAACTTTGGGGATTAAATTCCTCAAAGTTCATATAATTTTGGGGATTATCTCCCCTATTGATTCCTCTCACGATATTCCGACGGCGACATTCCTGTGTGTCGCGTAAAATAGCGGTAAAAATCCATCTGATTCTGGAATTGCAAGGCGTAGGCAATTTCTTTTATATGGGAATTGGTGTGTCGCAAATAGAATTTGGATTCGAGAATCACATACGAGGTAATCCACTCCACCGCCGTGCGGCCGCTCGCCTTTTTCACCGCCACCGACAAATATTTGGGAGTGACACCCAATTGCGAGGCGTAAAACGCTACATCTCTGTGCGTTACATGATGTTTTGCGACAAGGGAAACAAACAATTCCGTCAGTTTATGTTTGGGGAACGACTGCCGTGGCGCGGAAGCAAGACTTTCCCAAATGTGGGTGAGCTCAATGTACATTGAACGCAACAAATAGGCAAGACTTTCCTTCGTCTCGTCGTGCGGCGAGAGAATTGTGGAACGGAACAAATTCCTGAAATTGTGTATCAAAATCTGATATTGCAGATTCGCCTTCACCATACGGTAACGGAAAAGCACGTTTGCCTTTGAAATGTCGAATTCCATTTCTTTCAGTAATTCGTCGGAAATAGCCAAAATGCGGATTCTACATCGCTTCTGCCCTTCTTTTTGCGAAAAAGTCACAATGTCGCCAGGAACACTCACCGCAAAACAATCTTTATGAAAATCGTATTCCTCCAGCCCAACTGATAAGTTAAATTCTCCTTCGAGACAATAAATACAGGTCGCCCCCTTGAACTTGCACGGATAAATGTCGAACAAGCCCGCACTGGCTGGATACGAAATCTCAATTAGTAAAAAATCATCGCCGTAGTGCAACGACGGAGATTTCGGGAACCGTTCACGAATCTGTTTTACTGTTAATGACTGCATACCGCAAAAATACAAAAAGTAGATTTTTTTCAGGTAGAAATGAATTAAAATAATAACTTTTAGGCAAAAAGGTATAATAAACGGCGTTGATTGCTATTACCTTAACGGCTATTTTTGTAAAAAATTCAAATATGCAGACATATTCCTATTCATACCCTATCACTTTGGGCGATATCGACACGAATTACACGCTCACAATTAATGCGATACTCTGTTATTTCCAAGACACGATTTCACGTTTTTTGGCGACCGGGCATGTGGCTCCGTTCGACATAAAAAAACAGAATCTAATATGGATGATTACGGAGTTTTATGCGTCGTTACAAGAAAGAAAGCCGCTTTGGTCAGAAAACATACGTGTGGAGGTTTGGATTTCGGAACTTTCGTCTATCAAGGTTTTTGTGGATTTCACAATGAAAGACGACAAAAACGTGGTCTTTGCGAAAGGTACAAGCACCTGGTTGTTGGTTGATGTGCAAACCCGTAAGCCATATCCTTGCCACAATCTCGAAAATTTGGTGAAACTGCACGATGAACACGACGCAATTCGTCATACAAAAATCCGTATGGAGAAAGGCACGACGGAACTCAACACCATCAGCCACAATGTTTCGCCAGTGGAAATTGATTTCAACGGGCACACCAATAACCAAAACTATGTGCGATTAGTTGTTTCGCTTGTTCCGTCGCATTTTATTGAAAGCCACAACCTTGTGGATTTTCATATAAAATATGCACAAGAAACATTCTTGGGCGACAAACTCATCGCCACATTGCAGGAATACGGCGAAACCTGTCTCTCGTGCGACATCCGCAAGGCAACCGACCAATCGCTTGTGTGCGAAATCTCAAGCCATTGGGAACATCGATAACTGTTTTGCCCTAAATTTGACCTACCCAAATATTGATTTTCGCATCACGCCAAAAGTAAATTTGGAAAATTTAGTATATTCGTAAACTTAATTTTCCAAATAAAAATGCGTCTATCCGATGCCATATACATTGTTGTTAGTGAATCCACAAAAGGATTAACTATAGCGGAAATATGCCAAAACGTGAATGAACGAAAAATGGTGACGAGTAATGGAACAAAATGTTCTGTTTCGTTGTCACAGGTGCGACATGCGGTTGAAATGCATCCATTATTGACACAAAATAAGAAAAAAAAGCCGATGCTTATTCGTGTAAATCGCAGGGCTGTCGCCGCCCGTGAAGCATCTACCCTTTCAACATCAAAGGAAAAAACAAAGAAAACGATAGTTGAAACAAAAGAGGACACGCCTATCATTGCCGAATGCTCTCTGTGCGGCTACCGAATGACCGTTCCCAACCGTAATGCTCCTGAGCTTTCCGACTACTGTCCCGAATGCGGCGGTTTTTGGATGGAAAACGATGGAAAAGTGGTGTATTATGCAGATATGTTCACTATCATTGGCAACAAGCGACCCCAATCTATAGACGATTTTCAAAGCTCAAATAAATCTAACAAAAAAGCAAAAAGTACAAAGTACCTTGACGAAGAACCACAAGAACAATCAAATAGTAAAACGGTAACAATGAAAACCACTACGTTGATTATTATTCTCGTCATTGTGTCGGTTATAGCCTATTTTTTCGGTAGCATAAACTATGAAACGGTATACGAAGTGGCAAAACACAATGCTGATTATTGGAAAGAAGCGTATTCCTCGGAACGCAGTAATTCCGAAGAATGGAAAAAACGAGCTAAAGAAGCTGAACGCACAATCGAACGTGATAGAATCGAAAAAGACCGAAAGAACTATCATTTAGACCCTGTAAAACCATCGTTTGACAATCCCCGAGACCAAATGCTCTTTGAACTCGAAAACGCCCTCAACGCAATAGAACCCGATTAATTGCGAATTATGCATTGTGCATAAAAAAAGGATATGCCCCAACGAGCATATCCCTGTCAAACGAACGGCAAAGTACATTTCGTACTTAATTATCAGTTGTATGCGGATTCTCCGTGCTCGTAAACGTCAAGGCCTTCTTCTTCAATACGAGCATCGACGCGAAGTCCGAAGATGTGTTTAATCAACAAGAACACCAACAATCCGCAGCCAAACGACCATCCTGCTATTGCAAGTTCACCAATCAACTGTGTTCCAACGCTATAGCCACATTCTGGAAATGCGAACACGCCAGTGAGGATTGTTCCTGTGAAACCGGCCATTCCGTGTACCGAAACCGCACCAACAGGGTCGTCAATGTGGAGACGGACATCGAAAAAGCGTACACAGAAGCACATTACCACCGATGCAATCGCTCCAATTACAGCGGCAGCCCAGATAGGCACGCAGTCGCAACCCGCGGTTATGCCGACCAATCCTGCCAAAATACCGTTGCACATCATCGAAAGCGACGGCTTGCCGAACACAACCCACGTGTAAATCAACGCCACTATCGCACCCACTGCTGCCGCAACGTTTGTCGTGACAAATATGTGCGACATGGCAGTCATATTGTCAAGAATGCCACCACCGTAGCAATCTGGGTCAACCGTACCTGTAGCGGCTACCGTGGAACCAGGGTTGAAACCGAACCACCCCATCCACAAAATCCAAACACCGAGTGCCGCAAGTGCAAGACTATGACCAGGAATAGCGTTTGAACGGATTTTACCGTCTGATAATTTTGTGTATTTACCCAAACGTGGACCAAGCACAATGGCACCAGCCAACGCTATGAAACCACCGCAGGAGTGAACGACAGCCGAACCGGCAAAATCGTGAAACCCAAGTTCCGACAACCAGCCACCGCCCCACGACCAATGACCTTGAATCGGATAAATGAACGCCGAAATCAGTACGGAATACAGAATATACATTGAAAATTTGGTACGTTCAGCCATTGCACCCGACACAATTGTGGCAGCAGTCGCACAGAACACCGTTTGGAAGATGAAATACCCTTCTTTCGGCAAGTTCGGACAAGGATTTTCCACTCCCCCTATTCCAAATCCGTCCCAACCGAGGAACGCTCCAGCACCGAACATTATGGAAAATCCGCATATCCAATACAACACTGAACCAGCCGAAAAGTCAAGGAAGTTTTTCATAAGAATGTTGGCAGTGTTTTTCGTCCGCGTCATACCCGCTTCGACCAAGGCGAATCCGGGTTGCATAAAGAACACCAACATTGCGGCAAGCAACACCCAAATCGTATCGACGGCGTTTATTGAAAATCCCGCTTCAGCTTCCTCGGAAACCACGGCGGCAGCTTCCGCAACTACTTCTTCTTGTGCCATAGCCACGCCCGACGACAACAAGGCGACGAGAAACAAACCAAATGGCACCACTTTTTTCATATATTTACATAATCGTTTCATTTTTCTACAGTTTTAATTTCACATTCGTTCATTATTTTTCTTGTTCGGCGTTGTACAGAGCAATGTCTCCCCTTTCGCCCGTGCGGATTCTCACCGCATCCTCGATAGGAATGACGAAGATTCGTCCGTCTCCAACTTCGCCCGTCTGTGCCGCTCCAAGGATTGCCGAGACGGTTTTTTCCACATTCTTGTCACGAACGATAACCGAAACCAACGTCCTTTCAATGCAACTCGTGTCGTAGGCAATGCCTCGGTAGATTCTTGCCTGGCGGGTTTTTCCCACGCCACGCACATCGTAGTACGAAAACCATTCAATGTCGGCAGCGAGAAGCGCCTCTTTCACATCTTCGAATTTGGTTTTCCGAATGATTGCTTCAATTTTTTTCATAATACAATATTTTAAGTTAAACAATTAAAAACTAAGCCCCATAACAAGAAATCCGCCGTCTGCCGCTGGGTTCCATACGGCTTGCGAGAAAACGCCAAGACTGAATTCGTCGGAAATTTTGAGCGATTTTGCCGCCTTGAGCGAAAGGTTTGTCAGTGCAAAACCTTCGGCACCATAAAGGTCTGTCTTCCAAGGAACTATGCCAAGTTCGGCTTCCCATTCCACGCCTCCAATTCCAAAAGGAACGGCAGCCGAGAAGTACGACGAATACGCCATGTCGCCTTCCGCGTTTTTCACACCGTCGGCACCAGCAAAGTTGGTGTACCAGTTGAGCGACATAAATTCAAAATCGTAGCCGATTTGACCTTCAAACACGTGGCTTGTCCGTTCTTTCACATATTCACCATACGGGTTTGCGACTCCGAAATAGTCAAAATAATAGTCTGTAACCGAAATTGAGAATCCGCCAATCGCATAGCCGAGTGTCAGGTCAAACTCCTTCGTATCGGTTTTGTCAATGCCGACGGAACCCCAACCCGAAAGCGAAAGACCTTTCCACTCAACGGAAAGCGACGGTTGGAAACTCGTGCCGCCGCAGTACAAACCACGCCACACGTAACTGCTTACTATATCGCCGCCAACCGAAGCACTAACGCCACTTTCAGGTTCTTCGGCAAACGATGGAACGAACAAAAGTCCCAATACTACACTTATTATAATTTTTCTACTAATTGTTTTCATGATAAGAATGTTTTGAAATTGATTTTTGTTTTGATTTGAAAGAGCTTCTGCCCTATTTTACCTTTTATCGGTCATTATTACGAGACCACACACAATTCACAGCCCTTTCGGGCTGCTGTTTCCTATTCTGCAATATGTTATTAATTCGTCTCATAATTAAATTTACAGTGCAAATATATAAGTAAATTTAATAAACCAATAACAAATTGTAATTATTTTACATTGTTTAATTAAAATATTTAATCTATACACAGAATACAATTTGATTTTGTTATTATAATGTATCGTTTTGCTTTTAGTTTTTAAGTTTAAGAAATTGATAGCTGTTTTTGCCCTAAATTTGACCTGCGGAAATGTTGCTTTTGGGGATGTCGTGAGTGTAAATTTGGAAAAATTAGTATATTCGTGAACGTAAAATTATTGCGGAATGGTTTCTAAAATATGTTCACAATAATTGACGGATAAAATGCCTAAACGAATGATTCATTTTGTTGAAAAACCTATCGAAAGAAGTGCCGTGCGACGATTTTTCGGACGGGAGTTCTATATTGCCAAACGTTTTTTGAAATGGTATTTTTCCGGTACAAATTTCTCAAAAATCGACCATACAACCTCAGTGCCAAATGTTTGGATTGAACACAAATCTACCCTTTTGCGAAAGTTGAAGGACGTGGATATGTATCTGCAATACAACAAGATAACGAATCTGAATCTGGCAGTGGCAAAAATAAACGGCGTGGTCATCAAGCCGGGCGAGACGTTTTCCATTTGGCGAATGGTCGGTCGTCCCACCAAACGCAAAGGATACAAAACGGGGATGATGATTCACAACGGAAAGGTTTCAACGGGGATTGGTGGCGGATTATGCCAACTCGGAAATCTCATATATTGGATGGCGTTGCACTCTCCTCTTACCGTGAAAGAACGCTGGCGTCACAGTTTCGACGTGTTTCCCGACGTGAACCGAACCATACCGTTCGCCTGCGGTGCCACGCTCGCCTACAATTACATAGACCTTCAGTTGGAAAACAACACCGACATCACTTTCAAAATAAACCTTTGGCTCGACGAGGAATATCTACGAGGTACGCTTTGTGCCACTATTCCGGCAGACAAAGAATACGAGGTATATGAGACCGACCAACGTTTTGAACAACAATGGTGGGGCGGCTACACTCGCCACAACCGAATTTACCGACGTATCACAACCATTGCGACAGGCGAAACCGCCGAAGAACTCGTGAGCGAAAACAACGCTATTATGATGTACAACCCGATGCTGAAGGAATAACAAAAGTTTAATTGAGAATGCACAATTCATAATGCACAAT
>DFGI01000063.1 GCA_002371705.1 Bacteroidales bacterium UBA3754 | reverse complement strand
ATATTCGACTTACCCGAAGCGTTTGAGCCATATAGGATGCCCAACTTATACAAGAACACACCATCAGCAACTTCGGTGACAAGTTCTGAAGATGGTCCCTTGGCCACGAAGCTTAATTCCTGCTTGTCGCGAATGGAAAGATAGTTCTTTACCCAAAAATCTCGTATCATACAGCTATATTTTATTCGTATTCGTAAATTTGCTACAAAAATACAAACAATATTACATAAAAGCAACCATCTGATATATGATTTTTGTGATTATTATACAAATTTGTATATTTTCAATATATTAGATTTGGTGATGACCAATCATAGTTTTTTATTCTAACCTCCTTAAATCCGAAAAATTGGTAATTCTTTCCGCAACAGATATATCCGCCCCTAAAAGCAGAATCTCTATTTTTGCATAGTAACATTTAAAATAGTTCAAAATGAATAAACTGAAATCAATAATTCTTGCTGTTTCGGCTTTGCTGGTCGGCGCAAGTTGTAATGGTCAAACCTCTAAAAATCAAAACAATATGGGCAAATCAATCGTAATCTTCTTCTCCCATGCGGGCGACAACTACTCAGTGGGCGACGTCAAGGTCGGTAACACAAAAATTGTGGCCGACTACATTTCAGAACTCACAGGTGCGTCTCAATATGAGATTGTTACGCACAAGTACGACGGAATGGCTTACACACCGCTCACCCGTCTGGCTCAAGATGAAGCAAACAAGGGAGAGTTACCACCATACGAAGGCAAGGCACCCGACCTGTCGCAGTACGACACGGTGTTCATTGGCGGGCCTGTTTGGTGGGGAACTTATCCGCAGGTAATGTTCACGCTGTTCAAAGACATCAACCTTGACGGCAAAACCGTCTACCCGTTCACCACACACGAAGGCAGCGGCCTGGCAAATTGCGTGAGCGACGTAAAGAAAGCTTTTCCCAAAGCCAATGTGAAAAATGGCTTCTTGATTTACGGACACGAAGTCCGCACCGAAAAGGCGAAGGTTGAAAAATGGCTGAAAGGAATTGGGTATTAATGGGTTACGCGAACCCTGACGAGCAGAAGGAATAAAAATGAATAATGACGAGCAATTCACAGGAAAAACATACGTCGGCAGCGACGAACTGTATGCCGACGTGCAGCGCTGTATGGCATTGGTGGCAGAAATGAATACTGGCTACAAGACAGAAGCCGAGGTGCGCGGCTATCTGCGGCAAATCACAGGCTCGGATATTGACGAGAGCGTGCGCGTTTTTCCACCGTTCAACATCAATTATGGCAAGTCAACTACGTTTGGCAAAGGCAGTTTCGTGAATTTCGGCTGCACGTTTCTTGCACTTGGCGGCATCACCATCGGCGAGGGTGTTTTCATTGCACCGCATTGCGTTCTGGCCACCGAGTATCATCCTGAAGACCCCGAAACACGCCACACTCTGCTCACCAAGCCGATTGTTGTGAAAAAGAACGCCTGGATTGGTGCAAGCGCAACCATTCTGGCAGGCGTAACCATCGGCGAGAATGCTATTGTGGCGGCAGGCGCGGTTGTCACCAAAGACGTGCCCGACAATGCCGTTGTGGGCGGCATGCCTGCAAAAGTGATTAAAATGATCAAATGATCACTTTTCTTGGCTGGGTAAGTTCAAATTTGATACTGGCGTTGTTGAATTTGAAAATGTATATCTATTTTATTCCTAAAATTTCTATCGTAGAAACACATTTTACTGTTTTGTTTCTGTATGAGGAAACATTTTTTGAAAATTATTTCCACAACAGGAATTTATTTGCTATTTTTACATCGGTAAAACGATGAAAAATATGAAAAACGAGATTATTCAGCTGTTAATTATGGCTATGCAACGCAAGATTGCGGCACTGCCAGAAAGACTTAGACTTTTCACAACCGAGTATGGTGTTCTGCCACGAACATTGATGTTAAGTGGTGCACGTGGCTGCGGAAAAACAACATTTTTATTGCATCATTCACAAGACAAGCGTATGTTGTATTTCTCGGCAGACAATCCAAAACTGTTGACTGAATCGCTCTACGATATTGTTTCACAAATATTTATGCTTGGATATGAAGGTGTGATTATAGATGAAGTTCATTTTGCAGCCAATTGGAGTTTGCATCTAAAGGCATTGTACGATGACTATCCAAACCATTATATTTGGGTATCAGATTCTTCATCATTGCTTTTGCGACTTGGCGAAGGAGATTTGTCGAGAAGATATGTGCCAATCAAGATGCCATTGATGTCGTTCCGAGAATTTTTATATTTGGAGACAGGGAAAAAATACCCTGTATATAAATTAGGTTCTTCGACATTGCCAGTTCGTCCCGACACGGATGTGCTGAATTATTTTCAGCTATATCGCAACCATGGCACCCGACCGTTCTATCAAGAACAAGACTATGAAGCACGATATATGGCCATTATCGACAAGACAATTGATAGAGACATTCCGTTCTTTGTTCCCAGTATAACCGATAATAATCTTCGTGTAATGATGGCGGTGATAGGCTCTCTTGCCAATGCAAGCATTCCGCGAATTCAGGTAAAATCGTTGTGCACCGACTGGAGCATAGGAGCAGATAAACTATATCAGTTGCTCTTTGTAATGGAACAAATAGATTTGATTCGAATAATACGTTATCAGAACGACAACAAGGCAAGGAGTACAGGAGCAAAAATGTTCTTTTCAGATTCTTGCGCCTATCATGTCTTGCACGCCAACTTGGGAACCGAGCGTGAGTCGTATATTGCAAATTGTTTTGCGCAGATGGGATACTCTGTTTTCGCGACGAAAGATGAAACCACTGGCGATTTCATCGTAAAGAAGGATGAAACGGAGTTTTCATTGGAAGTTGGCGGAAAGACAAAAGTCCCCAAGCGGGCAGATTATGTGTTGCGCGACAATACGGATTATCCAGCGGAAAACTCAATACCATTATGGTTAATAGGAATGATGTGGTGAATCTGTTTAACCACACCGTCTTCTACAATTAATGGACGGAGAAGCGCCCCAACATTTTATAGTGACCAATATATTTCGCCCTAAACATTTTTTGGAAACCAAGAAGGTGACTGTCTTATATAGAATCCCCATCCGAAATATTGGTAATTTTTCCCGAATTATGTTTCCTGTACGAATGGGAATTAAATGGTAGTTTTGCGTATAAGTAAATGATATTTAAACTAATCCACTGTCGTGGTTAATTCTTATTCAATATGATATTAGACAAAATCAACTCACCTGCCGACGTTAAAAAACTGTCGGTCAATGATATGAAACGTCTTGCGGACGAAATTCGCGAGGCATTGTTTAACCGCCTGACTAAAATTGGCGGGCACTTCGGCCCTAACTTCGGATTTGTCGAGGCAACCATCGCTATGCACTATGTGTTCAACTCGCCGACGGACAAGTTCGTTTTCGACGTTTCGCACCAAAGTTACACCCACAAAATTCTCACGGGTCGCAAGGCGGGTTATATCGACGACACAAGGTTTGCCGAAGATTCGGGATATTCAAACCCCGAGGAAAGCAAACACGACTTCTTCAACATCGGACATACTTCTACGTCGGTGGCTCTCGCCCTTGGGCTTGCCAAAGGTCGCGACATTCTGGACAGAAAAGAGAACATTGTGGCGGTCATTGGCGACGGCTCGCTCTCGGGCGGTGAGGCTATGGAAGCACTCAACGTGGCAGGGTCGGAACTTGGTAGCAATTTCATCATCATTGTCAACGACAACGAACAGGCAATTGCCGAAACTCACGGCGGTATCTATCAGAATCTCAAAGAATTGCGTGAGAGCAACGGCAAGGCGCAAAACAATTGGTTCCGTGCGTTCGGGTTGGACTACATCTACGAGGAAAACGGCAATGACATCGCATCGCTCATCAAGGTGTTCGAGAAAGTGAAAGACTCAACGCAACCCGTTGTCGTCCACATACATACGCAGAAAGGCAAAGGCTACCGCTTGGCTGAGGAAAACCGCGAGGCTTGGCACTGGTGTATGCCGTTCGACCGTGCGACAGGCAAGCCGACCGTAGATTTCGGCAGTGGCGAATCGTATTCGGACATCACCACAAAATACATTATGGACAAGGCTCGGAAAGACAAGGATTTCATTGTTGTGTCGCCCGCTATGCCTATGTCGGTTGGTTTGGGAATTGAGGAACGCAAGCAACTCGGCCGTCAGTACATCGACACGGGTATTGCCGAAGAAGCCGCTGTTGCCATTGCGTCGGGTATTGCCACCAACGGCGCCAAACCATTGGTTGTCACCAATATGACGTTTCTTCAGCGTGCCTACGACCAAATTTCGCAGGACGTGTGCATCAACAACGCACCCGTGACAATGCTAATGAATTTCACCGCTTTCGACGGTCTCACCGACGTAACTCACCTTGGTATATTTGGTTTGGCGGCGTTCACCAACATACCTAATTTGGTGGTGCTCTGCCCGTCGAGCGCCGAAGAGTACGTCAATATGCTCGACTGGTCAATCGACCAAAGGAAACACCCAGTTTTGATTCTGATACCAGGCAATGCGGTGGCTCACCGTGCGGCGGACAAATCGTTCGGCAACATCAACAAATACAAGGTGGAACAGCAAGGCGAAAAGGTCGCCATCGTTGCCCTTGGCGATTTCTATCAGAAAGGCGAAGAGGCAGCCGCAGCCATCGAGAAGGAACTTGGATTCAAGCCGACGCTTGTCAATCCGCGGTTTGGCAGTGGTTTGGACAAAGATCTTCTGGACAACCTGAAATCGCGTCACAGCCTTGTCATCACGTTGGAAGACGGCATTGTGGACGGCGGTTTTGGACAAAAAATTGCATCGTACTACGGTCCGTCGGATATGAAGGTAATCGTTCTTGGACTTGAAAAGAAATTCTACGACCGCTATAATCCGCAACAACTACTTGAATCGTTGGGAATTACGGCGGAAAAGATTGTTGAGAGGGTGAAGAAATTTGTATAGCCAATGAAAAAGTTTTTCGTACTCATAACATTGATTATGTCAGCAGAAATGGTTATGTCACAGAAAGTTATCAGCACGCAAAGCACTGACGGATTGATTGTCCGCATTGCCGAAATTGAGGTATATCCCGAATATCTGAGCGAATACCTTGCCTTTGCCACCGAAGTTGACCGCCTGTCAGTTGAGCGTGAGCCAGGCGTTATCTGTCTGTTCCCAATGCAGGACCCAGCAGATTCGTGCCAAATCCGCATTCTCGAAATTTATGCCAACGACGTCGTCTATCAGGCCCACCTGAAAACCGACCATTTCCAGAAGTACAAACAAGGCACGCTCAAAATGGTGAAGTCGCTCAAACTCAACACTATGCAACCGATGGACAAAGAGATGATGAAGGCGATGTTCGGGAAAATGAAGCAATGACAACTCTACTTAGGAGATTTTTCCAACACTTTTTAGCCAGTTGATTTCATCGTGCATTGTCTCACGATAACTTCGTGTCGTGTAACCCAACTCGTTTCGAGCTTTTGAAGAATCAAATTCGTTATTCCGGGCGAGATTATACACTGCAAATTTTGTCATTACTGGTTTTGTTCCCTTTTTATGTGCCTGTTTTTCCATAATTTTTGCCATTACGTATGCCCATTTCGTAGGAATAAAAAACTTCATTTTCTTACAATTTGCTTCCTCCGAAACCAACGAAGCAAATTCTTTAAACGAAACGACCTCATTTCCAAGAATATAACCTTCTCCTTTTTTCCCCCTATCCGCAGCGGAAATAATACCATCGGCAAGGTCTCTTACATCTACAAGATTAAAAGAGCCATCAATTCCTACAGGCATTTCACCATGAATAATTTGAAGCATAGTTTTAGTCGTATGTCCTATCGCAAAATCTTCGGGGCCCATAATTCCCGACGGATAAACGATGCAAGCATTGAGATTGTCTGTTTTTACAGCATTTAACACTGCTTGAGCCGCCAATGCTTTTGACTGACTATAACAGTCCATCAATCCTTCCACATTGAACGAAGAAGGTTCTTGTATTTTTCGTCCCTTGGGTAGTTCTGCAATAGAACCTGTGGAACCGCAATACACGAGTTTTCTACATTCCGAATGTTTTTTACAAAGCTCGATAATGTTTTGGGTTCCGCCAACATTTACGTCCATCACCTTTTGGTTATATTCAGCATCAACCGTCACAATGCTTGCTATGTGAAATACAATTGACTCACTTCCTGCAGGAATATCGAACAATCGTTCCAAAGATTTTTTATTTGTCAAATCTCCTTGTACAATTTCCGCTTCTGCTGGAACAAACCGCATAGCAGGGTCGTTTGGCAACACAAACGCACGAACACGCTCGCCTCGTTCAATAAGTTTTCTACACACTGTTCCACCTAAAAAACCTGCCGCTCCTGTCACTAAATACACTATATTTGCCATAATTTTATATTTTTTAATAAAAACTAACACATTTGTTTTGTATTTGCAAAAATATATTACATTTGTATCAAAAACAAACTAAATATATACAAATGAAACAAAAGAATATTGATTGTATCAAAAAAGCAGTTGAATCAGTATCCGACGACAAGTTGGAAGATTACATTGTAAAAGCTTTATTTTCACTTATGAAAACCATATCTTTCGAGGATATTTCAATAACCGACATTACAAAAAAAGCCGGAGTTGGTCGAGCCACCTATTACCGTCATTTCAATAGCAAGGAAGACGTGATTCGTTACTATTTCACAAAAGAAATGCGGACATTTGTCTCAACATCGCAGTTGATTCCCCAGAGCAAGGACGATATGTTTGAAATCATGTTTAAGATTTTTTCTGGACTGAAAGAAAAAAAAGAAGTTATGGAAATCTTAATCCAAACACGACAAGAGCGAATCTATCTTGATTTCTTAAACACGAACATGCAAAAATTCGTTACCACCCATTGGGGTGCCGACTCTGCCTACGTGGCTTATTTTATGTCGGGTGCCTTGTTCAATTTGTCGCTTATGTGGATAAAAAAAGGTTGCGTGGAATCGGTTAAGAAGCTTACTGATTCATTTGTAAATTTAATGTTTATTGACGAAAACAATATTCGCACGGTATAACGCAAACATTTTTTTTACATCGCACAGCCACAACGGCATTACACATTCATACACCATCACTCACACACATAAGCACAACCATATTTCCAACGATGACATTCATGAACATCATCATAATGTTGAAGAGTTGGAGAAATATGCCGTTTACGAAGAAATACGGAAATAACAGATAGTGTTCTTATGAACTACCTCTGTCCATCTCGCATCTTTCCTACGGGTTGCAGGCGAATCTATGCCCTATGCCGCCTTCCACCAACTCACAAAATAGCGTATGCCTGCAATGGATAGCGCCACTCCGAGTCCGGGATAGAATCCTGCGAAAAATTCTATCGGTATTATGGGGATAAATTTCAAACTGATGCCAAGTCCCATCATAAAAAAGATGAGAATGTAGCCATGCACGTCGAAAAATGCGAACAGCGACTTCTTCTGTTCAGGAAAATTCAAAATGCGTGCCGTATAACGATTTATGAACGAATTGAACATCAGCGAAAACGTAATTGCCACCGTCAAAGCAATCAGCACGAGCCACCACACTCGTTGCGGATGGCTGGCGTTTACCTGCATCAAGGCCTGTATGCCGGTAACGAGTATTTTCACTCCCGGCCCCAGCCAGCAGAGCACCTGCATCAATAGCAAATGCTTCTTGTTGACTGGAAGTATTGTATCAATATTCATATTTATTACAATTTACTTCGTTTGATAATATCTATTCTTTATCCTGATATTTATCAAACTGATACTTTGCACGCAGTTCCTTTTGTTTTTCGGCGGAAAGCGAGGTGAAATACGCCTTCCAACCCGGACAGAAATTGATATGCCATCGCCAGAAACGTCCCAACAACGATTTGGAGTTCTTTTCATAATGTGCACGGAACTTGCAGTTTTCACATGATTGTGCCATAATTATCTATTTTTTATTGTATCAATAATCGAATCGAGTTCTTCCGCCAGATGTGCATAGTCTTCTTGTTTAAGAGGACAGGTTTTTAGTTCTTCTCCCATGCCTGCGGGTATGGTTTCGAAGGCCTGCTGTTCCAAGGCCTTGCCTTTTCTTGTCAGACTGACAATCTGTTGTCGCTTGTCCACTTTGCTGCGTTTGCGAACAACAATCCCCAATTTTTCCATACGCTGAAGCAGTGGGGTGACGGTGTTAGTCTCTAAACAGAGCCGATGGGCAATGTCGTTTACTGGCTGTCCGTCCTGCTCCCAAAGCACCATCAGCACTAAATACTGCGGATAGGTGATGTTCAGCTGCTTGAGTATCGGCGTATAGGCCTGCGTTATCAGACGGCTGGCAGTGTAGAGTCTGAAACACAGTTGGTTGTCAAGTCTTAACTCTTCGTACATCTTATTGGAATTTAAGAAATAAGAATTTTTTCTTCACTTCTATAGCATGGCTTCGATGTCTTGTTCAAAGTCTTTTGGGTCGGTAGTAGGCGCATAGCGCTTTATGGTTTCGCCATCCATCGAGATGAGGAACTTGGTGAAGTTCCATAGAATGTCGCTGTCCTTCTCCACACTGGTGCTGAGTTTCTTGAGCAGAGCGTGAGTCGCCTTGGCCTTCAGCCCGTTGTACTCTTCGGTGGGTGCCTGAGCTTTCAGATACTCGAAGATGGGCTGGGCATTTGCTCCGTTCACGTCGCCCTTTTTCATAATCTGGAATGTTACACCGTAGTTCAGCTGGCAGAACTCTTCAATCT
>DFGI01000096.1 GCA_002371705.1 Bacteroidales bacterium UBA3754 | reverse complement strand
TTTGCCACGAACTTCAACCCCGAAATCAACATTCGTGAAATTACCCAGAAAGGCCGTTATTGGAAAGATGGCAAGTGGGTTGAAACTGAACCGCAGGAAATAATGTTCCCGCTTACGTACCCGAACATTGGCGTACGCAAGTCGTATTTGATGTACCACGAGGAATTGGAATCGTTGGTGAAGAATTTCCCAACCATAAAAATGGCTCGTTTTTTTATGACGTTCGGCGACGAATACCTCACACATCTTCGTGTGATTCAGAACATTGGAATGGCAAGCATAAAACCTATATTATATAAAGGTGTGGAAATTGTACCGTTGCAATTCTTGAAAGAAACCTTGCCTGCTCCAGAAACATTAGGCGAAAACTACACAGGCGAAACGTCAATCGGTTGCCGTGTGAAAGGTATAAAAGATGGCAAAGAAAAAACGGCCTACATTTGGAACAACTGTAGCCATCAGGCGGCGTACAACGAAACAGGAGCACAAGGCGTTTCGTACACCACGGGCGTTCCTGCAATGACAGGTGCAATGATGTTCCTCACTGGCAAATGGAGCGGCGCGGGCGTGTTCAACGTAGAAGAGTTTGACCCAGATCCATTTATGGAAGTGATTGGAAAACACGGTCTTCCGTTCGAGGTGAAAGAAAACATCGACTTGGAGTTGACGTACTAATAGTTAGGAGATAGGAATAGATTGTTGAACGAGGATTTTTACAATAATAATATTGTAAAAAGTCCTCGTTCAATTTTTTACATTTCTTCTATGGCCGATGCTAATTCTCCCCAAATTTTTCGGGTGTGTGTTGTCCCGAATGATTTGAAATTCTGAGGCTCAGCAGAATGGTATATTCTACGAACCCATTGGATACCAATGAATTGGTTGCATAGAAGAATTTCTGTACAATTATAAAAATCGTCTTGGGTGAAGTAGGGTACTCTCGTTATTTCCCATTTTTTGCGAATCAAATGTTCCACAAAATATGAGGTGAACGGCAATGTGTTTTCTACGACAAAGATTTTTTCATTTCTTAATAAAAGAATGTCTTGATTTTCAGTAGAATACAACCGTCCATTTTTATAAAAATCACAAGTTGCTTTGTCAGTAAGTGGTTTATATGCCACAAAACGGGGAATGTTTGAAATTTCGGTGTCTAAGTGGTTCATTTCCAACATAACTCCTTGCGTTGGAAATTCGTATTCAAGAGATTCAAGTGGTTCTGTGAAAATGCAGAACTGTGGTTCGCTTTGTTCTGGAAATAGTTGCCAATATACGAGCAGTCGGCAAATGCCGCCTTTATACACTTTGTTCACATTGAGCAAACTGCGTATGCGGCGGTCAAGAATTTCTGTTGTGAATTTCTGAGGCAACTTTTTGTGTTTGAGTTCAATTGCTTCTTGTATGCGTTTTACGTGCATACCCAAACAAAGTGTTTTGGTGTTATAAAGCCGCAAGTCGTCGAACACATAGTCGTTGAGCATGAAAATAGGCGCAGTGCGGAGGTCGTCTATTTTCAGTAAATCTCCGTTGGCTATGCAAAACGATTTTTCCACTATTCAAAAGTCTTGGTTTCTGTTGGAAATACCGAAGGATAATTTTTTCTTCCTATCGTTTTCTGGCTGGCGAATTCGCGTATCATTTTGAATAACATATCTTTATCCTTGCAATAATAGCTGAATGAATCGCCTTTGAAAAGAACGTTGAACGATAAATCTTTGTTAATTTGAATCAATGCGTGTGCTGAAATAATGTTTGCCACTGTCACAGTCAGCATATAGTTGTTTTCAAGCTCAATATCGGCGGTTGAAATCGTGTCGTTTTCGTTAATTACAGGAATAATTCCCAACGACAGCAGTTTTTTGAACGTGTTTTTTGCGTTGAATTGTTGTTTCGGATTGTTGATAATGTCGCGTGCAAGCAACACTTGTGCAATCATTTGTGTATATTCATCGAATATGTTCTGGTAACGTTTTATCAACTCAACTTGGCCAATTGCCGCCAACGCTTGTTTGTCGCTCAGTGCTTTGGGATAGGCTTGCAGACCAGTTTGCTCGATTCCCGACGCAATTGCACCGGCGGTCACTAAAATCACATCGCTTTCGCTGTTTCGTATGTTCGAAAGCAGCATGGCAATGTGGTTCAACATATTTTTTTGAATATGAAATTTCTCGTTTATTAGGGTTTCTTCCTCAACATTGAAAACTAATCGTAATTTTGTCATCGGTTTTATGCTTAAAAATTGAGCGTAAATATATATTTTTACTTGCGAATTTGAAAATTAAATTTACACAGATGGGAATTTTTCCGTTTTTGAAAAAAAATAAGGCAATAATACTGTCAATGATGCTGTTCTCATTCGGCATTGCATTGATAATGTTGCTAATGCCGAACGAAAAGAAGTTCGAGTATGAATATCAGCAAAATAAAGTCTGGTTTCACGATGATTTGTATGCGCCGTTCAGTTTTTCAATCGACAAGACCGAAGAGGAAATTCGACAGCAGCGCGATAGTGTGATGCAAAAATTTTCACCGTGCTATAATTATGATTCCACGGCGTACAAACGTGTGACCGACACCATTTTTTCACGTTATATTTTGTTGCTCGGTCATTTTGTGCCTGATTCAATCAACGATTATCATTCGTTGATGAAGTCGCAGGGATTGAGTGAATTTGAAAAACTACTCCGTTCGATTTATGATTTTGGCATCATAGATGTGCAGAAACCGTACAAAACCCTGCTGATAGCAAAAAAAGGACAGTACATGAGGTTTTCCATTCATTCAATCCGAACGCTGCCCGAGGCGCATGGCGATTTGATGCTGAAAATTCCTGAGCAATTTGATTCTACGCAACGTGCTAAATTCAAGGAAATTATATACACGGCGCTCGTTCCAAATACAATTTATGATGATGTTGCTTCGTCGCAGCGAAAAACAGAACTGCTTTCAACCGTTTCGGAAAAATATGGATATGTGGGCGAAGGCACTCGGATTATCAGTCGAGGCTCGGTGGTTACCGAAAAAGATAAAAAAGTGCTCGACTCGCTGAAAAAGGAATATGAATCGGGAAATGTGACGTTCGACGGAAAGATTGCCATTCTGGGTGGGCAATTCATATTGATTTTGGTTGCGTTTTTCGTGTTGATTCTGCTTATCCATTATTCCGACCCAGATGTGTTCAAGAGTGTGAAGTACTCGTTTTTTGTTGTGTCGGTGGTGGTGTTGTTCATTGCGATGGCAACGGCTACACTTAAATTCAACCATGTAAGTATTTATTTGATTCCATACGTGGCGCTTCCGATTTTGATTAAAAACTTTATGAATGAACGTGTTGCATTGTTCGTACATGTTGTAACTATGTTGATAATCGGTTTTATTGCGCCTAACCCGTTTGATTTCACATTTTTGCAGATTTCTGTCGGTGTGATTGCTGTATATAGTTTGGGAAACCACTATCAGCGGAGTTTTTTGTTTTGGACGGCGATAATTTCATTCGTGTCGTATTCGGTGATTTATTTTGGACTTTCGCTTATGAAACTTGGTGGACTTGGCGACATTGATTGGACACAATTGTTGTGGTTCCTTGCAAGTTGTGTGTTGTTGCTCACCACATATTTGCTCATTTTTATATTCGAAAAAATATTCCGGTTTCCATCCGACATCACGCTGTTTGAACTTTCAGACACCAGTCGTGGCTTACTCCGCGAGTTGTCTGACAAAGCACCTGGAACATTCCAACATTCATTGCAAGTTGCAAATTTCGTTGAAGTTGCGCTGCGCGAAATAGGCGGAAATGAGTTGTTGGGGCGAATTGGCGGTTTGTACCATGATGTTGGAAAATTGAAAAATCCTGCGTTCTTTGTTGAAAATCAAACGTTTAAGGAAAATCCTCATGATAATCTTCCACCAGAAAAAAGTGCACAGATTATTATCGACCATGTGGTGTATGGTAAGGAATTGGCGCGAAAATATGGATTGCCAGCTGCTTTGGAACAAATAATCTATGGTCATCACGGAAATTCAAAAACAGTGTATTTCCTTGAAAAATACAAGAAAATGCATCCTGGTGAACCCGTTGATGAAAGCCTGTTCCAATATCCAACGTCAAAGGTTGTGAAACGTGAGCTTGCCGTGATTATGCTTGCCGACGGTGTGGAGGCTGCCTCACGGAGCGTACACTTGGAAACGAAAGAACAAATTGAGGAATTGGTACAGAAGATTGTTGGCAATCTTATTCAAAGCAAACAATTAGAATTTGCCGACATTACATTGAAGGATTTGGATGTTGTGAAAGCTGTGTTTGTCGATAAACTGATAAACTTGTACCACGCGCGGATTCCTTATCCAGAAACAAAACCAACAGAAGAACCTGAAGATGAATAGGTATTCAATACATGGAATTTTTCTCGGAACGGGAACTTCGCAGGGGGTTCCTGTGATAGGATGCAACTGTACAGTTTGTAAATCGTCTGACCGTCGCGACAATCGTATGCGGACGGCATTTTTCCTTGATGTGGAAGGTGTGCATATTGTGATTGACGCTGGTTGCGATTTCCGTCAACAAATGCTTGCCAATGGCATAATATCGCTCGATGCGTTGCTTATCACACACGAACATAAAGACCATATGGCTGGACTCGATGATATACGCCCGTTCAATTTTATGCGTCACGAAGCAATGCCGATTTTTGCGGAACATCGTGTGGTTGAGGCAATTAAACGGGAATTTTCGTATGTGTTCGCAGAACATCCATATCCAGGCGCGCCAATGATGAATGTGCAAGAAATAGACGAACAACCGTTTGAATACATGGGCATTCAAATTCAGCCGCTTCGGGTGCGGCATTTGAATCTGCCAATTTTGGGCTATCGAATCGGACAATTCGCTTATATAACCGATGCGTCGTATATTCCACCAGAAACAATGGCATTGCTTGATGGTGTAGAGTGCTTGGTAATCAATGCGTTGCGATTTGAAAAACATTATTCTCATTTTTGTGTGTCGCAGGCAATTGAAATCATTCAAACAATTAAACCGAAAGATGCCTATCTTACGCATTGCAGCCATAGTATGGGGTTATATGTTGATGCCTGCAAATTGTTGCCCGAACATGTGCATTTAGCGTATGATGGATTGAGGCTTGAATTAGAAAAGTAGGAGTTAACAGACTGATTTATGAGGACAAAGGCGATTTTTCTTGATAGAGATGGTGTTATAAACGATGGTTCGTTATACTATACGTATAGAATCTCCGATTTTAAGTTTAATGATGGCTTGTTTGAGGGATTACGTATGCTCCGCGATGCGGGATTTATCTTTGTGGTGATAACCAACCAAGCAGGTGTTGCGAAAGGTTTGTACAGCGAACGCGATGTGGAGGCGTTACATCAATATATGTGCGATGAATTGCGCAAACAAGGAATAGAAATCGCTGGAGTGTATTATTGTCCCCATTATCCTGAAATTAGTGGACCGTGTGAATGTAGAAAACCAGGCACGCTGCTCATAGAGCGGGCTATAAAGGAATTCAATATCGACAGGACTCAATCTTTTTTGATTGGCGATGGCTCGCGCGACATTGAGGCTGCTGAGCGTGCCGGCATTACGGGAATTAAGATTAATAAGAATGAATCAATCGTCCCGTATTGCAAGGAATTACTTAAAATGCAATAACTGATTGTGTTATAGCATTTCTTTCAATTTTCCATCTTTCTTTGCTTCCACGTATTTTTCAAGTTTTTTGTCAATTTCAACGTGGTATTTTTTGTACATACAAAAACGCACGAATTTGTCAATTGCTTGATATTGAAGTTCTTCTTCTTCGATTTTGAAGTCGTTTTCAATGGCTGTTTTGCAGAGGCTTGCAAAATAACGGGCGGTAAGTGG
This sequence comes from Bacteroidales bacterium UBA3754, assembly GCA_002371705.1. GTDB lineage: Bacteria > Bacteroidota > Bacteroidia > Bacteroidales > UBA1715 > UBA1715. Next base: position 78,989 of record DFGI01000096.1, on the reverse strand, counting down.
CGCGTCGCCGCTAATAATTTTGAAGAATTTCTTGTGCGTTTGGAAATTATAGTATGGATTGTTGTTCATCCATTCTACAAGAAAATCGAATGCAATAAGGTTGTTTTCATCGTTTTTTACTGAGGAATTGAGTAAAAACTCGCAACATTCCACCACTTTAGGCTGCATTTCCGCATATTCAACCGAATCGGTCAGCAATTTCCCTTTTAATTCGCTGAAATCTTGTGCCGAGAGTTGGCTACATGCCAATATTGCTGTCAAGGCTGTGAAGAGTATCTTTTTCATATTGTATAGTTTTTTGAAAATGTTTTACTGTATTTATTTCAAATTGCAATGTACGAAAAAAATATCAAAATTCGTTCCGTAATTTTCCTAAATGAATATTTACAAACAATGTCACAAAATACCATGAATTTTCATCGTTGCACATAATTCTGATTTTTCTGAGATACATTTGGAGGCTTGTTCCGATTTCAACCGACGAGGTGTAGTTGTTTTTGCTCGAAAAATTGAACTCTCCGCTTGTCATTGCCATCAATCCTGGGACGAATTTTAATTCATTAAGCCCGTACGAAAACGATGCTTTCCCATATTTTGTGTAGTTCGAATCATTGAATTTTTCAATCACGTCAAGACCGTCGGGGTAGAGCACGTGGTAATACGTGGGTTTTTCGATGGCCATGGTTCCTCCTATCGTGTAATTCCAATAAATAGCGACAGAATTCTTGTCGAATTTACTGAATTGCTCATTTTTCCGTCCGATTGAAAATTGGATTGCGCCTACATTATTTTGTTTGCCGTAGATGGTTTGTCCAGTAGCTGATGAAAGTCGGATTTCTTTGGGGCTTCTCAGGTTCGCAATTTCAACGGTGTATGTCGTTTTATGCAGATAATCAACATATTTCCCGTAACGGTATCCAATACCGAATCCATTTGTGTTTAATCCAACAAATACAGTGTAGTCGTCGGAAAACAAAATCTTTGTTTGATTATCAACTTCGCCTTGGCTGAATGCAGACAATGAAAAAATACAGAGTATGAAAATACTCTGTATTATGCTAATAAATGGAGATATAAGTATGGAATACTTATATTCTTGAGTTGTCAATTTGCTCAACACTTGATTCACCAGGATATGCTGGACATGGATCAACAGTTTTACAAGCGGAAACAAGCGCTGCCAATGCCGCAGCTACAACCAATACGATACCTAATTTTTTCATAAATGTAAAATTTTTAAACTATTCTTGTTTATACAAATGCAAATATAAAAAAAATAAAATTTTTGTACGTATTTATGTGTAAAATTCTGTGAAAAATAGAGGTGTCTTGCAAAACACCTCTATTACATATAAATTATAATCCTGCATAAATACAGAGAACGCCTGAGAAATAACCGATTAATGCCAACCAGCTGATATGTTTCAAATACCAGATGAAATCGATTTGTTCCAATCCCATTGCGGCAACGCCTGCGGCGGAACCAATAATGAGTATGGAACCACCTGTGCCTGCACAGTAGGCGAGCATTGACCAAAATGTTCCATCAACGGCAAATTCGGCTACATTTGGGTCTATGCTGTACATTCCCATTGATGCGGCTACCAACGGTACGTTGTCGATAATTGACGAAAGAATACCGATAACACTGTCGATTACGTAGATGTTTCCACTTGTTGCGTCACGAAGCCATTCCGACAATTTTCCCAATTGTCCCGCTGCACCCAATGCACCAACGGCAGTTAGGATTCCCAAGAAGAAAAAGATTGTTGAGGTGTCAACGTGTTTCAAACATTCTGCAACCGAAAGTCGTTCTTTCTTTTCTCCTTGAGAATGAGTAGATTGTATGTGACTGACTAACCAAATTGTACCTAAACTCAACAACATTCCCATAAACGGGGGTAAATGAGTGAATGTCTTGTAGATAGGAACAAACAGCAAGAGAGAAACACCCAAAATCAAGTATCCTTTCTGTTCCGCAGGCGTGGTAAGGCTTTCTTTTTCGGAATTTTCCGCAGGACGGTCAAGTTCGCCTTTGAGCGTAAACGAAAGCGCAGCCAACGGCACTACAAGCGAAACCATACTCGGAATAAAAATTTCCTTGATAATGTTTAACGCCGTAATCTGACCGCCAATCCACAACATAATCGTCGTCACATCACCGATTGGCGACCACGCTCCGCCTGCATTTGCGGCAAGAACCACGATGCTGGCAAATGTCCAACGAGTTTCCTTGTCGTTGATGAGTTTTCGGAGCAGTGACAGAATTACGATGGTGGTTGTAAGGTTGTCGAGCACGGCAGACATAAAGAATGTGAGAATGCCGATGAGCCACATCAATTTCACTTTGCTTGTTGCGTTGATTTTGTCGGTAATGACTTTGAACCCATTATGACGGTCAATAATTTCGACAATCGTCATTGCGGCAAACAAGAAAAACAAGGTCTGTGCGGTTTCCGCTAAATTTTCATTGAGCATCGTGCCTACTTCGTGAATGTCGGTTTCTCCGAAAACAATGAACACAGACCATGTAAGCACGCCAATCAGCAAGGCGATTGCCGCCTTGTCGAGTTTCAATGGGTGTTCCAGTGCTATACACAGATAGCCAAGAACGAAAATGATGACCATTGCTATTGAATACATAACTTCTATTTTTTGTTGTTCATACAGTCATTACAGATTTTTTTCCAGCGCTCAGCAGTTTGCAGTTCGCCGTTTAATGTGAATCCGTCTGTGTCGGCATTGAAGAATTGCAAAGCCTTGCTTTCCGCATCAGTTGATTTTGGCGAAAACACCAATTCAATTATCTCGGTCGAAGTGCTTGATGCTCCCATTGAACTGCTTGAAACAACCCGACACGAACTAAATTGCGTTAAATCAATTGTTTGTGATTTGCATGTAGTGTCTTCTTGATGGATGTAGAAACATTTCTTGTCAACTTCGTCAATGGCAATCAAATAACCGTTCCAAAACTCTTGGTTTGCAATGATTGCGGATTTTGTCATTTCGGCAAATTGCGCTTTAATGATTGCATTTTTTTTACCTTTTTTGTAATTCAGTAATGCTATTGGTACTACAATAGCTGCGATTAGGATTAATCCTATTAAATATGTTGAGTTCATTTTTAATGATTTTTAATTTGAAATATAATTGATTGTATATAAACAATATAGCGTAGACACTCATTCAATGGTGGCTACGGTGTGTACCTATATTTGTTTATAAAAAGTTGTGTGGAGAATTCAACTTACCAAAAATAATTGAATGGATAAATTATATCGGTATTTGAAAATATTCGGGTGTTTTTTTCTCTGACGGGATGGTTGAAATATGCGTATTCCGTTGGTTTGATCTGATTTTCAATACATTGCGATGCAAAATCTTCGTTGCTGATTTTCTTGATTGGTGATTTGCAAAGATTTATGATTGAACCGATTGTGTTTGCAGGAAGTTCTTGATTCCCGATTTGTGTTTCAACGTAGTCAATGTATGTGTTTTCTTGCGAACATTTTTGTTCAGTGATGACACAATTGTTACCGAACGTTATCATTACGATAATGTACAAACACGCTGCAAGAACGGGACTTATAGTGTGAATTTTGTTCATCGTTTCGTTCACTTGACTACTATTCAAATGTACTCTTTTTCTTTGAAAATTTACAAGAAGTTGTATAAAATTTGCGTTTTATAGTTGTATTTTCATAAAATCGTCTGTCTTGATTTCGTTTTTATGATAAAGAGTGTAACTTTGCGATTGTCTTATAAAAGGTCACTATGATACAAAGAATACAATCATTATATATATTGTTAGCAAGTTGTTTGATTGGACTTGCGGCAATTCTTCCATTGTTTTCGTTTCAATTGGATGGAAGTTCAGAAACAGTGAACGCCAGCTTATCGGCATTCTCGTGGAAAGGGCTCGACGCGGAGGGCGTTTGGCGGAATCTTGAATCGTTGTATGCGCTGGGAATTGCGTTTTGCTTGACTGCGCTGTTTACTTTTTCAATAATTTTTTTCTATAAAAACAGAAAAAAACAAATAAGTATGGTGCGTTACTCGTTTATACTGACAGTAGCATTGTTGGCGACGGTTGGCTATTATGTGTATTTGGTTCAGGCTCCTGATGTTGTGGCTACAAAACCGCAGGTTGGCACGTTGCTTGTTGCTATTTCGTTGGTGTTCGATTGGCTTGCGATAAAGGCCATACGGAAGGATGAGGAGTTGGTACGCTCAATTGATAGAATACGTTAATTTAAATAAAATGATATGAAAAAGTTTTTTGTTTTCTTCGTAGTGTTTTCTTTAGCAATTTCGACGTTTGCACAAAAAACGCCTCATAAAATCGAAGTGAAAGTTAATGGTGTAAAGGATACTACATTGTTGCTTGGGTATCATTATGGTGCGAAAAAATTGGTGTCCGACACAATTTGGGTTGATTCCAAAGGTAAGGGCGTGTTTGCTGGTGATTCCTTGCTCGACGGTGGCTTGTATTTGGTGTTGACGCCAGACTATCGTTATTTTGAAATTGTGATTGACAATCCCGACCAAACATTCAAAATCGAAACTGATACCTCCGATTTGTTCGGAAAACTGAAGATTGAGGGAAGCGAGTCGAATACTGTATTTTTACAATATCAGAAGAAAAGTTCCGAAATGTACAAGGTTCGGAAACCGGCTCTTGAAGCGCTGAAAGCGTTGTACGCCGAAGATACAACAAAAATGAATAAGAAACGATTGGCTGCTCGCCGCGATTCAATTAAGACGATGTCGGCTACTGTAGATTCGGTCCGCGATGTGATGGTTGCCTACGAAAATGATATTCGTAAAACGTATCCGTCATCGTTGCTCGCATCCATTTTAGGTTGCACCCACGAAGTGGAAATTCCTGATTATCCTCGCGATGAGAATGGCAACATTACCGATTCATTGTTTAAATATACGTATATGAAAAAGCATTATTTCGATAATATTAATTTGGGTGATGAACGTTTGTTGCGCACTCCTGTGTATGAGTCGAAAATTGATGACTATTTTGATAAACAGTTGATTCAGATTCCTGACTCAATCATTCCGCAAGTCGATTTTGTGATGGAGCAGATTCTTGCACAAGAAAACAAAGGGTACGAAGGTAAAATGTACTACAATACTCTGCATCACTTGTTTATGAAATATCAAAATCCAAAATATATGGGGTTGGATAATATCTTTGTCCATATTATGGCAAATTATTATTTGAATGGCCATATTCCTGCTCGTGTGGCGAACGATACCGCATATATGAACAAAATAAAAGACCGTTATGAAAAGATGGTGAACAATCAAATTGGTGTTCATGCAAGCGATATGCTTGTGTATAAAATGGGACAGGACACGCTTGACGAAAATATGGGCTGGACACGACTCAGTATGGTGAAATCGAAATACGTGGTAATTTATTTCTGGGACACCGATTGCGGTCATTGTAAGAAAATAGTTCCTGAATGGCATAAACTATACCGCGAAAACGAATTCAAGAAAAAAGGAGTGGAATCGTTTATGGTTTATACTCAAACCGATATGGAGAAATGGAAAAAGTTCATTGCCGAACAAGATATGTTCGACTTCATAAATGTGTTCGACCCGTATCAGAATACAAATTTCCGAACAAACTACGATATATATAGTACGCCGGTTGTATATGTTCTTGATAAGGAACGGAAAATCATAGCGAAGCGTCTTCCGCCCGAAACCGTGGTTGATTTGCTAAACCACGAGTTAGAAAAGGATGCAAAAGAAGCGGCGAAAAAGAAATAGTTGAAAAAGGCAACCGAACGGTTGCCTTTTTTATTCGTTTGGCAACAAGAGCGAACTGTCACCGTAGCTTAAAAAACGGTAATCATGTTCCAATGCGTGTTTGTAGATAGTTTTCCAATTATCGCCAACAAATGCGCTAATTAGCAGTAGCAGAGTACTTTGTGGTTGGTGAAAATTGGTAAACATTGAACGTACAATTTTAAATGTGTATGATGGCGTAATCATAATTTGCGTGTAGTATTGTAATTCATTTAAATGGTTGATTTCCATATAATTTACAATTGCTTGAAGCGCATCTTTCACAGAAATATTCTGAGGCAATTCGTATGCTTCCCATTGGGAAAGATGATTAATGTCGGCTGTTGGGTTTGTCGCAAGTTTTACTCCGTTCCAATAAAGTGACTCCAATGTCCGAACGGAAGTGGTCCCTACGGCTGTGATGTATGGTAAATGGTTGATAATCTTGTCAATTAAAGATTTTTGCACAATACACAATTCTTGATGCATAACGTGGTCGGTGTAACTTTCTGTTTTCACAGGCTTGAATGTGCCTGCGCCTACGTGTAGCGTGACTTTTCCAATGGTCAGATTTTGGGTCTTGAACTTCTCTAATACATTTGGCGTAAAATGTAGGCCTGCTGTTGGGGCTGCAACAGAACCGTTGTGCTCAGCATAAACAGTTTGGTAGCGGTCGTTGTCGCTTGCTTCGGATTCGCGGTTGAGGTAGGGAGGAATTGGAATCTTTCCAATTTGTTCGAGAATCTCACTAAACGTATGGTTACTGTCCCATTCAAAACTTACTATAAATCCATCATCGGTTTGATTTTCTTTTCGTGCCAGAAAATGAATGTCGTTATTGCCTTGAATAACAGCCTGTAATGGCTCGTTTTTCCATTTCTTCGCATTGCCGACAACGCATTTCCACGAGCATTTTCCTATTTGGGCAAACGATTGCTCGTAGTTGTGGGGTTCAAACGGTTCCAAACACAATATCTCAATGCGTGCGCCTGTGGATTTAGTTAAAATGATGCGTGCATGGATTACCCGCGTGTCGTTAAAAATCACAAGTGAATTTTGGGGGAGGTACTTTATGCAATTGGAAAACGTTTCATCAATGATTTCCCCTTGCTTCCAAATCAGCAATTTTGATTCATCGCGGTTTGGAAGCGGATGCTTCGCAATTTTTTCGTCGGGTAAATCGTACGAAAAATCGCTTATTTTTGACAAATTGTTGTTCATTGTCATTTTTTCGTAAAAATTTTGACAAAAGTACGTACTTTTGAAGTGCAAAAAAAATGAAGCGATGAAATTCCAAGTTGGAGACGTTGTTCGCTATCTTAACGATGTTGGTGGCGGTGTGGTTCAAAAGATTGTGAGCCCAATGATTGTTGAAATTGTTGACGAATCAGGATTTATTGTTCCTGTTCGTGAAAATGAATTGATTTTGATAGAACGTCCTGAAAAACAGGAACAATCCCGTTCGAATTCTGTGCCATCTGCTCCTCAAAACCCAATAGAAATTGACGAATCTATTGAAGACGATGACATTGAAGGTAACGAAATTCCTCAGTTGTTTATGGCGTTTGTTCGCAATGCAAAAGATTCCAGTTTGTTTGAGTTGTATCTGATAAATGATTGCAATTACCATATATTATATGTTTTGTCTTCAGAAGATGGCAATGAAGTTTCCCGCATAAATTCAGGTTTGCTCGAAGCGAATTCCAAATATATGATAGCACAGATTTCGTATGAGGAAATCTCAAAAATGGAGCGCTTGCATTGTCAGGCAGTATATTTCAAAAATAAGAAATATGCGATGCAAAACGCTGTGGATGTGCAAGTTGCGATTAATCCCGTGAAATTTTACAAACCAGGGGTTTTCATCGTAAACGATTTTTTTGATGAAGATGCGTATGTGATTTCGGTGTATGATGCAGCTGATATACAATATAAAAAGGAACAGGAGTTATTGCGGAATATAGAGCCGAGGCAGATTGCCGAATCAATGCAGACGAAAAATGTGGTTGAAAAACAACCAGTTATGGTGAAAAAAGAGGAGAAAATTCGGGAAATAGACCTTCATATCCACGAGTTGGTTGATAATCCTGAACAAATGAAATCTTCGGAAATGCTTGATATACAGTTACAAACATTTGAACGTGAATTGGTGAAGGCGGTTTCCGATGGCATTGAAAAAATAGTGTTTATCCATGGTGTGGGAAATGGCATTCTAAAGGCAAAAATTCGTGGATGTTTGGATAGAGATTATCCGCAGTATTTTTATCAGGATGCTTCGTTTGAAAAATACAAATTTGGAGCAACGTTGGTTTATCTGCGTAAGGTTTATAGATAATTGTGCGTTTAGTGACGAAAATATGGCTTGTGTTGGTGCTACTTGGGATGTTTTCCCGTGTAGAGGCGAAGCCTATGTCGAAAGTTGTGCAAATTACTGTTGACAATGGATTGATAAACGGAAACATTCATCAAATTGTGCAGGATAGAGAGGGATTTGTGTGGATTGCGACCGAGAATGGTTTGGTTCGTTACGATGGGTTTTATTATAAGGTTTTCCAAACTCGTCCGAACGATGTCCACAGCATATCACACAATTTTGTGAACTCGGTAAATACGTTCGATGGCCTACATATTTGGATTGGGACAATGTCAGGACTGGATTGCTACAATCCGGTTTCTGGTGAATTTGAGCATTATCATTTTTATGATGTGTTAGGCAAAGTGAATATGAAACCTGCGCTCCGCGTGTTTCCTGTTTTAGATGGCTGCTATGTGCAAACCGACGATAAATATGTGTATTTTGCCGAAAGAGGAAATGATACGTTACGGATTGTTTCAGCCGACAATGTGGAATCAAATAGTTTTGTTTCGTCAATTGATTTGATTGATAGTGACCGAATTGCGGTTGGAAATAAAGAGGGACAGGTCTATTTTCTGTCGCACGATGGTTCCACAAATTTTATTGCTCGGAAATCGGCGGCAGTCACGGTTGTGAAATATCTCGATGCAAATCGCTTGTGTGTGTGTTATGCCGATGGTTTGATTGAAATATATAATAATAATGTATTGGTATCATCGTATCGGTTAAGAAATCTTGAAGATACATTTGTAAACGATGTGGAACAGATTTCAGATTCGGTGCTGTGGCTTGGGATGCGCTCGTTGGGAATCTTCGAGTTGCAGCTGAATGCAACCCCAAAACCTGTTGAAATGCCGCACTTGATTAACAAAAATTGCAACACGGTATATAAAGACAGTTTTGGGAATGTATGGATTGGACATTCGTTTGGTGGTGTGACGGTGCGGTTGTCGCAAACGTTTGATTTAGAGGAAAATGGAGCTTTCGCAGATCAAATAAAAACGCAAAAAGTTCTTTCTATAATTCAAAAAGCAGGAAAAACCTACGCTGGTACCGATGGGGGAGGTTTATTTGTGTATGACGAACAAGCAAAACGAGTGAAAAACTACACATACGAAACTGGCATACAAGGAAATACATTCGATAATGTGGTGACAGCCTTATGCTCAGATGACGAATATATTTGGATTGGAACATACACAAATGGAGTGTTTGCATTGTCACAAAAAACAGGAGCGTTAGCTTTTCAGAAACAATTAGCACACGTCCCGTCAAAAGATATTTCGTCACTTTTTGTTGATAGCCAAGGAAATTTGTGGATCGGTACTTACGAGAATGGTGTGTTTGTGTTCAATAAAGAACGGGCGGAATTTGTCCGTCATTATACAGGCTACGAGGGCGATGGCTTTTTAACTATTTCGTGCAATGGAACAACTTGTTTCTTTGAAGATACCGAAAAAAATATTTGGATAGGCTCGTATTATGGCATTTCTAAAGTCTTGCCGAATGGAACCACTAAAATTTATCGCTTTGATGAATTCCCTGGTATGCGAAGCTCTGTGGTGACAAGCATTTCGCAGGCTGAAGACGGTGTGGTTTGGTTTGGCTCATTGCAAGGATTGAGTCACTACGATGAGATTCGTGATACGATTATTGCGTTGCAAAATGTGCAAACAGCCAATAATTCCGCCGTGTGTGGCATCGTTCCGCAATCCGATAGTTCAATGTTACTGATTACATCGAAATATTTGTATCTGTTTGATTCTCGGAAAAATAATTTTCAGCTGCTTTCGTCTATCAATAAAGGTGAAATCCGTCGAAATTCGTTTTTCGTGTATCAGCAGTCGCTTTTGTTAGGAACCGACAATGGTTTGAAGTCAATTTCGGTGCCAGTTTATGTCTCGGACGATACATCACATCTGCTACGATTGACAGACATCATGGTGCACGGGGAATCAATCTTTTCCCCGAAATATGAGTACGATATTTCGTATGAAGATGGAAAATATTATCTGAATTTACCATATAAGGTGAAAGATTTGTCATTTAAATTCTCTGATTTTTATTTTGATGCTTCTTATCCTGTAGATTATTTGTATCGAATGGTTGGCTTGAACGATAATTGGTTTTTGCTTCATAATGATAATGAGGTGACATACACCAATTTACAGGGTGGCGATTATGTCTTTTGTGTAAAACATCTCACCAACAAATCCGATTCGGAGATAGAATTGCATATACATATTAGAAAGGCTTTGTGGGAACACACTTGGTTTTATGTAGTTCTTATTTTGCTGGTGATAGCTGTGATTTGTTATATTTTTATTCGTAGAATGCGCCGTATTGTCAGAATGCGAAATATTTTACGAAAACAGGTCGCTTTGCGTATGCAGGACATTAAACGAAAAACGGAACAGATTGAGTTACAAAATGTTCAAATGAAATTGCAACGCGATGCGGCTACGCGCCAACGTTCCGAAGCAGAGCAACAACGGGCAGGGTTGGAAAAACGTCTTTCGATTTTGTTGGCGAAAATCCAAAAAAACGACGATTTAATCCACGAATTGAAACAACGAACCGTTACACTGAATAAAGACAAACTGTTGTTGAAACGCAAAGTCGATTTGTATGAAAACAATGTTCGTGATGTGGTCTTCAAGATTCAATTGCCGTCTGAAAAAGTGGAATATGTTAGTCCGTCAGTGTTACAATTGACTGGCTATGAGGATGTTGAGTTTGAGGAAGGTCAAATTACATTAAAAGATTTACTCCCGACGGAACTGCGCAAGGATATAAAAAAATATCGCAGTATGATGCTGGAAGGTAAAATGCCGGAATTTGCTGATTTCAAAATTATTGCGAAAGATGGATTGATGCGCACGGTTCGCCAATTTTCACGTTACGAAACGAATTTAAAAGGTACTGTTATCGCGATAGAAATTCTTATGGTGTTGCTTGCCGAAGAACGTACACCAAAGAATTTGATTGAAAAGGTTGCCGAAAACAGCAAAATCGCAGAAAAAGAATTTGTTGACGAACCAATTGTTGTGGAGTATGATTGGTCGAATAAAACAGTGCTGGTTGGCGATTTCGATGATGCGAGTTTTTCGTTTATTCAGGAAAGCCTGCTCCCGACTAAAATTGAGATGATTCGTGCCGTTGATGGGGAAGATGTCGTTCAAAAATACACTCAAAATAAAGAAAAAATAAATGCAGTGTTGCTTGATGTGCAGCTGCCTAAAATGAATGGCTTTGAGGCTGCTCTGGCCATTAGAAAGCAAAACAAAGCTGTTCCGATTATTGCGCAAACATTATATGGCAGTTACGATGCCAAACTCCAATGTTTCGACGCAGGATGTGATTATTACATTGCTAAACCGTATAAAACCAGCGATTTACAAGAATTGTTGCTAAAATGTTTGGATAGATAGTATAAATTTCCTGTTTTTCTTTTTGGGAATGAGAATCTTTTCATAAATTTGTCCGTCTTTTGTAGATGGTATAAAATCACTCTAAAGATAGAATAAATAATTGTTAAACTAAAAAAATAAATGTATGAGAAAAATCTTCAAACAAAAAAAGAGCATTGTCTTTTTTTTGATTGCGTTTTTTTCTGTTGGAACTGTTAGTGCACAAATCACAGTTTCAGGTAAGTTGACCGATACCAAGGGCGCACCGCTTATTGCGGCATCGGTTGCTGAGCTTGGAACTACTAATGGGACATTCACAGAATTGGACGGAACGTGGACGCTATCGGTGAAAAGTGCTGATTCGCAACTTGAATTTTCTTATGTTGGTTATGCGACACAAGTAAAGAAAGTTGGTAGTCAAAGAACATTTAATGTTTCGTTGAAACCTGATGCCGTTCAAATGGAAACTGTTGTGAAAATTGGTTATGCGGCTGTGAAATTGGAAGACGCAACTGGTTCTCCAGCGGTGCTTGCAGGTGAGGAACTTACAAAAGCGCCAGTACTTGCGGTTGACCAAGCGTTACAAGGTAAGGCTCCAGGTGTGAGTGTGACTTCTAACTCGGGTACTCCAGGTGCTGCAATGGATATCGTTATCCGTGGTCGTGGTACTACGGGTGATGCACGCCCATTGTACGTTGTGGATGGCGTTCCTCAAGGATATGAATATCGTGGAGACCCAGGAAACATTGAATCGTTGACAATTTTGAAAGACGCTTCTTCGTGTGCTATTTATGGCGCCCGTGGTGCTAACGGTGTTGTGCTCATCACAACAAAAGGTGGTAACCAAGTTGAAGATTATGAATATGTTAATATCAATTTTGACGGATATAAAGGTGTGCAACAAGCATGGAAGAAAATGGATGTGCTTACTGGGGACCAATTCGTTGAAAAAATGGGAACATATCCAACTGGTTATGACAATGGAAATGCTTTCTGGCAAGATACAGTGTTCCGCGTAGCTACAATTCAAAAATATAGATTGTCAGCTGATGGTGGTTCTGCAAGAAGTTCTTGGTCAATAAGCGCAGGTTACCAAGATCAGGACGGTATTGTAAGAACAACAAACTATACCCGTTATGATTTCGGAACAAAAGCAATGTATAAAGTAAATAAACGTTTGGACATTGGCGCAAACATTGGTTACAGCCAAAATTCACAAAGAAAGGTGAATGAAGCTGGTATCGAGCAGTCTCCACTTGGTCTTGCGTTGATTTTCGACCCAACGGTAAAAGGAGGTTTGAGCCCTGCATCGGCATATTCAGGACAGAGCTTTGGTAACCCTGAGGTTGAATTGAAGTATAAAAATGATACTAAAACAGGTTACGGTGTTGGCGCTGGTGCTTGGATGAACTATAAATTGGATTTCTTGTTGGATGGTTTGGAATTCAAATCTCAATTCAACTATGGAAAATGGGGTAACGAAGAAAAAGTTTACCAACCAGTTTATTTCGTGTCAACAACTCAGAATAATGGTGTTTCATATATCGAAAATACTGTGCAAGGCGGTTACAACTGGAGCTTGTCAAATACATTGACGTATGCGTTTAAATTGTACAATGCAGATTCTTCGTTGGTTAACCACTCATTCCGTTTCTTGTTGGGTCATGAAGTTTTGTATGACTTCCAAGATACTTATATGACACGTGTGGAAAATGTTGGTAAAGAAGATTTTCAACACTATGTGATTTCAGGTGAAAGTGCTGACAAGGGCGTTTGGTCAGAAACATGGCAAGCTCCTAATGAACACTCAATGCTTTCATATATCGGTCGTATGGAATATTCGTTCCGCGATAAATATTTGATGAACTTTACTGTTCGTCGAGATGGTTCTTCTCGTTTCGGTTCGCAATATAAATACGGATATTTCCCATCTCTTGGTTTGGCATGGAAAATCAACAAGGAACCATTCTTCTATAACAACGAATTCTTGAAGAAGAATATTAACTTATGTAAATTCCGTGTAGGTTGGGGTAAAATCGGTAACGAAAATATCGGTAACTACTTGTTTGTGGCAAGTATGGTTGCTGACCAGGAATCTGGTTACAACTTCGGTGGCAAAACAGTTAATGGTGTTGTTGTTGATGGTGTAGCAAATGACGAATTGCACTGGGAAGAGGCTACCAGCTGGGATTTTGGTACAGACATTAGTTTCTGGGACAATAAATTGATGTTCAACTTCGACTACTTTATCAAAAACAACGTTGACAACTTGGTGAAATTGCAAGTTCCAGCTGTCGTAGGTTGCGATAAGAAAAATCCAACAGTGAACGCTGGTAAGATATTGAATAGAGGTTATGAAGTTGGTTTGGTTTACCGAAATAACAAAGATTTTGGGGCAGAAGGCAACAAACATAAGTTGACGTATAGCGTAGGTGGTAACTTCTCTCATACATATAATGAAGTTACTGAACTTGGAGGAACAACATTGTATGGTGGTAACATCGGTCGTTCTTCTGACGTTTATGCTTGTAGAACATTGGAAGGTTATCCAATCGCTTCTTTCTGGGGCTACAAAGTTGATGGCGTTTTCTCAAGCTATGAAGAAATCAACAATTCTTCACAAAGCAACGCAAAATTGGGTGATTACAAACTTGTTGATGTAGATGGTGATGGTAAAATCACGACAAATGATATCACTTGTATTGGTAATCCAAACCCTGACTTTACGTATGGTTTCAACTTTGATGCATCATTCTATGGATTCGACTTCAGCATGTCATTCCAAGGTGTAGCAGGAAACGAGATTTTCAACAACACTAAATATTATTTGGATGGTGGAGCTGGTTCTCTTGGTTCTAACCTTTCTACCCGTCGTTTGGATGTGTGGTCAAGAGACAATACAAGTTCAACAGAACCAACTAAAGGTGAATGGTTCACTGGAACATATTATCCAAACTCCGCATACGTGGAAAATGGCTCATATTTCCGTTTGAAAAATGTTACTTTGGGATATACAGTGCCAGAAAACATCGTAGAAAAAATCAAATTGAGAACATTGCGTGTATATGTGCAAGGTCAAAACTTGTTGACATTCACGAAATACCAAGGTTTCGACCCAGAAATTGGTATCAACCAAGCTATGAATTGGGAAGGACCTGAGTTAGGTGTTGACCGTGGTTCATATCCACAAGCAAGATCTGTTGTGTTTGGTGTTAATTTAGGTTTCTAATAAAATAGCATAATAATATGAAAAGAATAGCAATAGTATTAATCGCTGCGTTAGGGTTATATTCTTGTACCGAAGATTTTATAACGAAGGATCCTCTAGGAGTTTCCAGTAGCGCAACCTATTATAATGACCCCGACCAATGTCAGTTGGCGGTAAATGCAATCTACGACCCGCTTGGTTGGTTCGAAATGCATGATGAATTCTTATGGAAAATTGGTGATATTTGTAGTGACGATTTTGAGCGTGGTGGCGCAAATGCATTAGCTACATATAAAACTGGTGATGACTGGGATAAAAGTGGTCAATTGGCTGTGTTTGAAGCTACAGACCGTAGTACTGTAATGACTGGTGTTTGGGATGCTGGTTATATTGCAATTGCACGTGCAAACGCAATGCTTAATTCCACCGAGGGTAAGTCTTCTGCCGCACACAAAAGAATGCGTGCTGAAGTTCGTTTCCTTCGCGCTTGGTATTATTTTCAATTAACTAAGGTTTTTGGTCCAGTTATTCTCAGTGAAAAATCTGTTTCTGTGGCTGATGCTGCTGATTTAGGAAACCGCCAGGATGGTGATGATGAAGAAGGTAATAAACAAGTTCGTGCACAGTACGATTTTATTATTAAAGAGTTGGAGGCAATTAAAGATGATCTTCCAATGGTCGCTTCTGCTCCTGGTAAAGTAACAAACGGTGCTGCTCGTGCATTCTTGGCAAAAGCGTATTTGTACAGAGCAAACTTCTGTAGTACATCTGGTGATTTTGAAAAGGCATTCAACACAGCCTATGATTTGTATAAAGAAGCTGATGGCTCTCGTTATGCATTGCAATCACACTATCAAGATGTGTTCGATATCTACGGAGAATCTTTTGAACAAAGCAAAGAAGTGATTCTGTCTGTTCAGCATATAGCTGGTTCTCAATACGGTCGTCAAGGTGATGGCTCAATTCTTCCTTTGTATGTCGCTCCTCGTTACTATTGGAATGCTGACAAGAAAGAACAACAATTGCAAGATGGTTTAGGGTATGGTTTTGCAATGCCAACTCAAGATCTTTTGAATGCGTTTGAAGATGGTGATGCCCGCGCAACTATGATTGTCGCATCTCCTCACGGTAATGGAACTATCAACAGCACAATCACTCGTTTGAATTTGGATACCGCAGCTTGGATTAAGCCAACTAACTTTGGTAATGGTGAAGGCTGGTATGCTATTGGAAAAGTTGACTGGTCAACTGGTTACTACAACATGAAGAAGAGTCAATTGAGTACATTGCTCTGCAATAGCGGAAACAACTCTCAATGTTCAGGAAAGAATAACATCATTCTTCGTTGGGCTGATGTACTGTTGATTGCTGCTGAAGCAGGTGTTCAATCAGGACATGATGATGTTGCTCTTCAATTGGTAAACAAGTTGCGTGAAAGAGCTCGTAAGAGTGCGAGAACAATTGATTACACAAAATCGGGAACAACTTCTGCCTGCTATACGTATGCTGAAGCTGCTACTCCAGCCGACTTGACTTCAATTGATTTGGCTAAAGTTCAAAATGAACGTCGTGTTGAAATGTATGGTGAAGCAGAACGTTTCTGGGACTTGGTTCGTTGGGATTTAACTGACAAATTCAGAACTGAGGATATCGCTGGGAATACATTCCAATATAACCCAGCTACAAAGGGCCGTTGGCCAATTCCACAGGCTGAAATCATTCTTCATTCGGGTGGTAATTTGAAACAAAATCCTGGTTATTAATAAAATAGGAGGAAATTGATATGAGAAAATATAGTATAGCAGTAATAGCAGCATTCGTAATTGCAGGTATTACATCGTGTAAACACGTAAAAGAACCAGAATCGGCAGATTTCTCTTGGTACTACTATTCTGATTATTCTGCAAATATGATTGACTTGTCGAAGGCAAGCAAGAATCCTAAGACAATTGAATTAAGCGACCAGATATGCTTTGTTGCAAATGATGCATCTGCAAATTCCTATGTGGTTTGGACTGGAGAACCAGGACACGCGTATGAAGACAGAGAGCTATCTGACGATTTGAAAAAAGACACAGTAAACAATGTTGCAAAAAAAGCAACTGGTGTTGCGTTGTCAACTCGCGATGGTAAAGGTCGTTTTATGAAAACATATAATTTCAACTCGATATCTCCATCGTCTTCGCCTTTCCAAATGTATTGTACCGCTCGTAACTATGATTACGAATCGGGTGAATATAAGGAAATTAAGGCTGGTCCATACTCAATTGAAGTGGTTGACACTCAAACAGATTTGTGGGATATGAATGACCCATATAATGAAGGTGGTGGAAAAAACTACGCAATTCAATTCAAAATTGGATCTAAAAAAATTTCCACAACCAATAAAACGGGTGGCGATTACGAAGTTGACTATGAAACTCCAGGTATTATTGTTACATATAACAAAGGCTTGGATGTGTCAAAATGTGAAATAACATTGAAAGTCAACAAGTGTATTCCGTTCTCTGATCAAGGAACTTTCACGTATAACGTTAGAAATAAACAATATGCGTGGACAGTTGATTTGACTAAATCACCTGTATTGACTTTGGCTTCGCAAAGTGCTGTTAAGGAAGGCTACTTAAACAGCTATGCTGACAAAGCTATTGGTGATGAGGGAGTTGATTCAAAAGGTTATATTGCATATCCAAACGATAAGACTCAATTAGTTGAGGGCACCCAATATACTAAAGACTATACATTTAAAGCTATTGAAGCAGAATAGTCGAAGATTCTAACTTGGCACCTTCCAGAAATGGAAGGTGCTTTTTTTATGCCTATAGTTATGGAACAAACAAGCGGAAAAAAAAAGGAAAATATTTTACTTAACTTATTGTGTAACATTGTGATTCCTGTAATCATAATGACAAAAATGAATGGAACCGAAGGTACTTTTGCGTTAGGTCCAAAATATAGCTTGGCAATTGCTTTGCTTTTTCCGTTAGGCTATGGTATTGCTGATTTTTTCCGCTCTAAAAAAGTTAATTTTATTTCCGTTTTGGGATTTGTGAGCGTGTTGCTGACTGGCACGTTTGGCCTGTTGGAACTAAATCCTCTTTTGTTGGCGATAAAAGAAGCGTCTGTTCCTCTTGTGATAGCAATATTTATTTTCATTTCGATAAAACTCAACCGAAACGTTGTATCTACTCTGTTGTTCAATGAAGATGTTGTTGATATGGAACGTGTGAATACGGTTTTAGCCGAGCGAAATAAAAAACAGGAATTCGACACCATGTTCCGTAAGGCTTCGTATTGGGTTGTTGGCTCGTTTTTGCTGTCGTCTGTACTGAATTTTACCCTGGCACGCATTTTACTTCAAAGCCAGCCGGGAACGGAAGCCTATACGGCAGAAATAGGAAGACTGACGGGCTTGAGCTTTCCTGTGATTGCTGTCCCCTGTACCTTGATATTGGTGTTCGTTATGTTTTATGTTTTCAAACAAATCACAAAACTTACCGACATACCAATGGAAGAATTGATAAAGGCAAATTAGTAGATTCGCAAATCTCCATTGTAAAAATCACAATTGAATTCCCGTAGCGGATACTCTGCGGGTCCTTTTTCCATATATCCGCCATTCATATTGAATTCCGAACCACAACACGGACACTTCAAAATAAAAGACCAGTTTTTATCAATCTCCATTGCACAGGCATTTGCCTCGTGCGTACACGTGCGGTCAAAAGCTCGGAAATCGTCAACGGAACCAGCGGTTTTCTGGCGGTAAATAATCACTCCGTTGCAATTATAGCCAGCGCAAAGCGTCCCACATTCCAATATTGCTGAACCGTCGGGCGTTCGCAGACTTTCATAACGTGGATCGCTTTCGATATTGTAAATTGTATATGTAAGACTTGTGACAGGCACAGGATTGTCGTGCTTTTTGCAGGAATTCGTCAATAAAACACAAATAATCAGCCCAAAAATGTATTTTTTGCTATGCATCTCAACCAAATTTTTACCTTTGTAAAAATATAAATTTATATGAAACGATTAATTCTTATTGTAAGTTTAGTTGTGCTGTCGTGGTCGGTTGCGGAAGCACAAGGGGGAAGAAAAAAGGCGTTTATCCCGAAAGATGACGCAGCGGAATATGACGAGGAGTTGGAAGAGGAAGTACGGATGGAAACGCAGATAATGCAAAGCCAGCCAAGCGACAAGGAACAGCAGCGGATGATGCGTCACCGTGAAAATCGAAAGGATAAAGAATATAGAAAACATCACAAAGAAATTCAGGACAAAAAGACGCGTAAAAAAATGAAAAAGGATAAAAAGAAATCTGAAGCGTATAATCATCATAAACCGCCGCTCAAAAGCAAACGGGCTGCTAAAAAACGTGATAGAAAACGGTGATTCGCAGATTACACAATAGCGCAATTGATAAACAAAAATGGGACGCGTTGGTGCAATGTTCTCATTGTGCTGATGTGTATGCTCTCTCAACGTTTCTTACTATTGTCTGTCCCGATTGGCATGGCTTGATTCTCAACGATTACGAAGCGGTGATGCCGTTGCCGGTGAAAAGAAAAGTATGTTTGAAATATCTTGTTCAACCAATTTTTTCGCAACAATACAGCATATATTCTCAACGGTCGTTGTTGCCGAATGAATTAAATTTGTTCCGTACAGAAATTCTCAAATTCAAAAGCATACGGATTAATTTGTCAATGCCGTTGTTTGGCTCGGAAAAACAACGATGGAATTACACTCTCGATTTGTCAAAATCATACGCCGATTTGGTTTCTGCGTATTCTGAAAATGCTCGCCGTAATTGTAAAAAAGCACAGGAAAACAATTTGGAATGCGTGCAAACAAACAGTGTTGACTCTGTGTTGCAATTTTTCTTTACGATGGATGAACAAAAAAACTATACTCAACACGAGAAACAAATAAGAACCTTGGTAAACGCTTGTGAAAGTGAAGTTTATGAAGTTCGTCGTGGAGAAGAGAAATATGCCGTCGCTATTTTTTTGAAAACAAAGTCCCGATTGTATTATTTGTTCCCTGCAAGTTCAGTATTGGGCAAGAAATATTCTGCAATGTTCTTATTAATTGACACACTGATTCGTAAATATGCTGGCTCAAATATGATTCTTGATTTTGAGGGATCGGAAATTGACGGCGTGCGACGATTTTACGAAGGTTTTGGCGCTGTTGGAAAACCATATTATTTTTTCGAGAAACAAATACTGCTTTTGTAAAATTTTTCGTCCTCAAAATTGTAATCTAACTATTTTTTATAATTTTGTGCAAACAAAAACGAAAATGATTCATCATCATTCAATATAATTCTCGGAAAATAACTGAAGACATAAAAAGGTTTGCTTCAGGCAGGCCTTTTTTTTTGAAAAGATAAAAATATGGAACAAGAAGTAATCAAATTAGCGATTCAAAAAAGTGGCAGATTGAGCGAAAAAACTATCGAGCTGCTCAAGAACTGTGGCATTAAATTCATTTCTAACTCAAGCCGTTTGAAAACGCAGGCGTTCAATTTCCCGATGGAAATTCTTTTCCTCCGCGACGACGATATTCCTGGCTACGTGGCCGACGGTGTCGCTGATTTTGGTATTTTGGGAATGAACGAAATCGACGAGCAAAACGAAGATGTGAACATCATCAAAAAACTTGGATTTTCGGGATGCCGTTTGTCAATCGCAGTTCCTAACGCATTTGATTACACCGATATACATAGTTTGGAAGGGAAACGCATTGCGACTTCGTATCCACGAATTTTGCAACAATTCCTTGACGCAAACAATGTGAAAGCCGAAATTCACGAAATCAGCGGTTCTGTAGAAATTGCTCCTACTATCGGTTTGACCGACGCAATCTGCGATATTGTAAGCACAGGCGGAACGTTGCTCAGCAATGGTTTGAAGGAAGTTGAGACTATTTATAAATCAGAAGCAGCTCTTATCGGAAACAAACATCTGTCTGCCGAAAAACAAGCAATTCTTGATAAATGGATGCTCCGCATTGAGGCTGTGAAAGCCGCTTCGAGCAACAAATATATTTTGATGAACGTGCCAAATTCGGCTATCGACAAAGTTACTGCATTACTTCCGGGTATGAAAAGCCCGACGGTTATGCCGCTCAAGGAAGAAGGCTGGAGCTCGGTTCATTCGGTGATAAACGAAGACGACTTCTGGGATATTATTGAGAAAGTCCGCGAAGCTGGTGCCGAAGGCATTCTTGTGTGTCCAATTGAACAAATGATTCGATAATGAGCGTAGTTACCATTTGGTTGTTGTGCGGCGTGATTGGATTGGCATTGGAGCTTATCCTGCCGGGACTTATCGTGCTGTTTTTCGGATGTGGCGCGTTGCTTACGGGCATAGCCGCTTGGATTTTCCCTTCGCTACAAATTGAAGGTCAACTTATTGTGTTTGTGGTAAGTTCGGTGGTTTTGTTGCTGGTTTTCAGAAAAATGCTCCGAAATCGATTCTTCAACAATTCAAAGGAAAGTGGTGATGAACTTGCCGATGAATATATAGGCAAAACAGCCGTTGCGCTTACCGATTTCACCAATGGTCGTGGCGAAGTGGAATTCAAAGGTTCCAAATGGGAAGCACTTTCTTCCGATGAAATTCATAAAGGTGAGACTGTTGTGATTTCCAGCCGTGAAAGTATAAAACTGACGGTGGAGAAAAAGTAGTTTTTACCTTTCTCAATAAAAACTCCACCTTTTTTTGAAGAGATTCTTCCCTTCGGCCGTAATTCCGAACGAAGCGTAGCGTAGTGAGGAATCTCTTTATTTTCATAATTCCGCATTGAGCATTTCTCATTATTTCCATATCTTTGCCCTATGGAAATAGTCGTAACGTATGAGAATCCAAACAGTGAGGATTCCATTCAAGATAATATTGTGGCAGAACCGGTTGCCGAGTATAGGCCGACCGAAAAACCACCGTATGCGGGCACGTCAATCAACAAGGCAATCAAGGATTACTATGCGTGCCCGACGAACAAGGAAAAAGTCTCCGTCCTGCAATGGATAGTGGAAAACCCTGAGTTTCAGGTGTTAAAACGGTATTCAACAGCCGAAAATGCCGTCTATGGCTTGAACATCAGCCAGTACGACGACATTCTTATTTCTGGCGAAATGCCCATGAATCTTGTAATTGCCCAGAAACTTGTGGCAAACAAGTTCGATGTCTTTCTGCTGTCGAATCCCACATCCACGAAAAGTGCGGATTTTGTGCTGCGGCAGAATAATAAACTATACTATGTGGAAGGCAAAACCCTCGACGGTAAAAATTCCCTCGACCATCTGATTGAGAAAGGTTGCGAACAGTCAAATAGACTTGTAATAGATATAATTGGAACCACGAAAACGAATTATATAATGAAAGAAATAAAAAATGCTTTCGAGTCTTATCCAGTGCTACAAGAAATCTTTTTGCTGAAAGGATCTCGGTTGATACAAGTATCAAAGAAGATGTTTGTGGCAAAAACATTTTTAAAGTCATTCAAAACGGTATGGAATAAAAATAAATAAAGGGAGTTAGACCTCCCTTTAATAATCTTGCTTCACCGTAGTGGCAGATTTCCCGAATTTAATCGGTGGCTGCTCGAATGGTTCAGGGCTTACGCCTTTATGTTGATACATAAGAACGACGCAAATATACAACCATTTTTCCCTGTTGTCAATAGCAATTATCATCTTTCTTCTTTCTCTCACTAAACAAAAATCTCTGTCAGCACGATCCTCCGACTGAGCCGAGAGGCGTGAAAAAAATCAACGAAGTGCAGCGTAAAAGGCGTTGGTGCCTTGTAACGATACCCTGTGTCATACGATAGTGCGGCACTTCAACGCCTTTAGCAGAACGCAGTTGATTTTTAGCCGAGCGGGTCCGTCTTGAACTTTTTGGTTACTTTTTCTTTCAAGAGAAAAAGTAACAGAAAATCCGCATTATTTCCATATCTTTGCCCTATGGAAATAGTCGTAACGTATGAGAATCCAAACAGTGAGGATTCCATTCAAGATAATATTGTGGCAGAGTCGGTTGGCGAGTATAGGCCGACCGAAAAACCGCCGTATGCGGGCACGTCAATCAACAAGGCAATCAAGGATTATTACGCATGCCCGACGAATAAGGAAAAAGTCTCCGTTTTGCAATGGATAGTGGAAAACCCTGAGTTTCAGGTGTTAAAACGGTATTCAACACCCGAAAATGCCGTCTATGGCTTGAACATCAGCCAGTACGACGACATTCTTCTTTCTGGCGAAATGCCCAAGAATCTTGTAATTGCCCAGAAACTCGTGGTAAACAAGTTCGATGTCTTTCTGCTGTCGAATCCCACATCAACGAAAAGTGCGGATTTTGTCCTGCGACAGAATAACAAACTCTACTATGTGGAAGGCAAAACCCTCGACGGCAAAAATTCCCTCGACCATCTGATTGAGAAAGGTTGTGAGCAGTCCAACAGACTTGTGATTGACATCATTGGAACAAAAAATGCCCGCTATTTAAAGAAAGAAATTCAATGTGGATTTGAATCTAACAGTTCTTTACAATATTTGTTTCTGTTTAAAGGAAAACGTTTGATAGTTATTGATAGAGATGCCGCATTGGCAAACGATTTTGAGAACACGTTCCTGAAACTCTGGAATAAACGTAAATAAAAAAAGGATTCTAAAGAATCCTTTTTTTGAATCTTCTTGCCGTAGCCAAAGATTCGCACGAACTTAATCGGCTGCTGCTCGAATGGTTCAGGGCTTACGCCTTTATGTTGATACATAAGAACGACGCAAATATACAACCATTTTCCCCCGTTGTCAATAGCAATTATCATCTTTCTTCTTTCTCTCACGTAACGATAGCGTTGCGACTTTGCAGGTGAGCGTTAAGAAAATCTTTGAACGGAGCGTTAAGAATTCTCGGCTTGGCGGCGTTGGCTTGTGGGAGGAGCCATCCCCGAGAGTTTAGCGGAGAGAGAAGATTTTTAGCGAGAATGCAGCGTCGCCGGCGTTCTTTGGTTACTTTCTGTCGCTGTAGACAGAAAGTAACAGAAAAAACGGGCTGTAAAAATACACAACGCGTTGGTGCCTTGTAACGAAAAATGTTTTTATCTTGCACCCGTTTTCGTAGAGACGCGATTAATCGCGTCTCTACATAAAAAACGAAACATACAAAATAAACAAATATGAAAAAAATATCTACCTTATTCATTCTCATGGCAATGGCCCTTGCCGCCTTTGCCGACCCCGACTCCTTCACCGTCTCGGTTTCGGGAGGAAACGTGTTCACCATTTCGCGTAGCGACGCTTCGGCGGCGAGCTGGGTGGAATACTACACGCAGAGCGGCAGCGCCGTGGCGGGCATTCACTACGAGGACGTTGCTGGACGGTTTGAATTTGCAAAAGGCGAATCTTCCAAAATCGTTACCGTGCCGCTTTATTCCGTTGCTTCCATTGATAAATTTAATCTCGAGGCGGGCATCTCGCGGCTGTTCTATTTCTGCATTCACAACAACTCCATGGCCAACACGCCTCGCTCCACTGGCTGGTGGGACGACGCTACAGTTATCTCGGCAAGCGATATTAACACTACTCAAGCACAGAAAATTACTGATGATATATCTTTAGGTTATAATCAGTATGATTTTACATGCAATTCTGCCATGGGTGATGCATTCTCTGGTATTACAAAAGATTATTATACTTTCTCCGACCAAACGGGGAAATACGATTTTCAGGTGCAAATGACGTATTATCTTCGTTATGTGACTGAATCTACAACCTTACAAGGCGTTGGGATTACATTGGATGGTAATGCAAGTGAAATAGGTGTCATCAAACGGAATTATAACCTATCTTATTATTGGGACGAAAGATACAAACCTTCGGGATTAGAGGCAAATTTATGTAATGAGTTTTTTAGTGATTGGTATGCTTCAAGTGCAAATTATTATAAAACATATACGTTTCCAACCCAAAGTCAGTTTAATGGTGGTTTTGGTTCTGTTGATTCTTACTTAAACAAGGATTACATAACTCATTACTCTACCAGTGATTACGAGTGGTTTGTTGATATGGACCCTACAAAGCATATTGGCTTTAGAATAAAGACAGTAGGTGCCGATTTATCAAATATTGTGGCAAATGTAAGGGTACAAGACAACGCCGCCCCTGTCGTCACGGGAATTTCGACGAACGTCAGCCGCATCTACACCAGCGGCGAACGACTCTATGTGGCTGTCCACTTCAACGAACCAGTCACGGGCAACGTTTCGGGCGCATCGGTCAGCATCGGCTCGCGGTCGTTCTCGTTCAACTATGCCTGCGGTCTCAACACCAACACGCTGGTGTTCTACTCCGACCTCACAACCACATCAGCTTCGGGCATCACGGGAACTGTGAAGGTTACGGGCATCAACGGCTCCGTTACCGACGCGTGCGGCAATGCCGCCTCGGTTTCGTCAATTTCGGCGAACAATTCCGTGCCAAACTTCAAAATGTATCCCACCTACGCCGTTTCGCTCAATCCTAACGGCGGTACCATAATCGACGGCAATTTCAGCCGCTACACCTATTCGGTGGGAGCCACGCTGCCTACCAACATCGAAAAGCCCGGCCACAACTTCGAGGGCTGGTTCGCCAACGAATCCCTCACGGGAAGCCCCGTGACGGAAATCTATCCCACCGATATGGGCAACAAGACTTTCTATGCAAAATGGAGCCCGAAACAGTTCAAGGTGACGCTCGTGGGCAACGGTGCGGAACTTTCGTCGGACATCGACGTGACTACGCACGTCTATGGCACCGCCCTGCAACTCCCCGTGCTTGAAAAGCCCGGCTACACGTTCTACGGCTGGTACCCCAACGCCGAACTCACGGGCGAGCCCGTCTATTCCATCGGCGCCACCGATATGGGCGACAAAACTTTCTACGCAAAATGGACCACAAACACCTACTACATAGCATACAATCCCGCCGGTGCCGACGATTCCGAGGCGATGCCTAACAGCGCCTGCACCTACGACGCCGAGTCGCCGCTTGCTGCGAACACCTACACCCGCACGGGTTACGAGTTCCTCGGCTGGGCTACGGCCGCACAGGCGTCGTCAATCACCTACACCGACGGTCAGAGCGTGAAGAACCTCACCGACGTGAACAACGAGGTGGTGGAACTCTTTGCCGTGTGGAAACCTAACACCTACACCGTAACATTCAGCCAAGGCGAGCCGACCACGCTCGGCACGGCTTCAATCGAGGCGACCTACGACGCACCGTTGCAGGTCGTTATCTGTCCCGACAGCGTTGGATACGCCTTCGGCGGATATTTCACCGAGGAGAACGGCGGCGGCGTACAATATTATACGTATGAGGGAAAATCGGCTGTGGCACGCTATAAAAACACGTCCGACATTACGCTCTACGCCTTCTGGACGGTTCGCGACTATGTTATCTCGTTCAACAACAACGGCGGAACCATCACCACCGACGACTACGCCACTTCGTACCACTACGGCACCGAAGTCACGCTTCCCGCCATCGAGAAGGACGGATGTACCTTTGGCGGATGGTTCGCCAACGTGAACTGCACGGGCACGGCTGTCACAAAAATCGCCTCGTCGGAATACGGCGACAAGACATTCTATGCAAAATGGAACCCTATAACGTATAATATTACGCTCCACGAAAACGGCGGAACCATCATTACGGGCAATGTGGCGAACTACACTTTCGGCGTGGGTGCTGTTCTTCCGTCGTACTCCAATATGGAGCGCGACGGCCACATGTTCGCCGGCTGGTACGACAACGAACTCTGCGAGGGCGACGCGGTGAGCATGGTTTCCGTGGCTGAGTTCGGCGACAAGGAATTTTGGGCAAAATGGGAGGAAAACGGCTACTTTGTGACCTTGCACACCAACGGCGGCACAATCAACAGCGGAAACGTGGTGCTTTATAAATACGGCAAACGCACGGAGCTTCCTTCAAATGTGACAAAGACTGGCTACGACTTTGCCGGCTGGTACGACAATTCAAGCTTCATCGGGTCGGCATTCACCGAAATCACCGACACCGACTTGGGCGACAAGCAGTTCTGGGCCCGCTGGAAGGAACAGGATTATCCAATCACGTTCCACACTAACGGCGGTACTATAAACAACGTGGTGGTTGAGTCCTACACCTACACCGTGGGTGTGGTTCTTCCAGCCGACGTTACGCAACGTGGCTATCTGTTCCGTGGTTGGTACGACAACGAACAACGCACGGGCAACCCCGTCACGCTTATTTCCACAACCGAATTTGGCGAACGCGAATTTTGGGCCGACTGGAGCGTGGTTGACTACGACATCACGCTCAACTACAACGGCGGCACCATTGGCGACGACGACGTTCCCGCCACCTACCGCATAGGCAGCGAAATCACACTGCCTGTTCCTACACGCGAGGGCTACACCTTCGGCGGCTGGTACACCAATTCGGCGTATGTAGGCGAAGCAGTGCAGGCAATTTCGTCAGCCGAAATCGGCGACAAGGAATTTTGGGCTAAATGGAATGTGAATTCCTACACTGTCACCCTCGAAACCAATGGCGGAACAATCAACTCGGGCAACGTGGCGAACTACACCTACGGCTACGGCATTCCGCTCCCGTCCGACGTGACCAAGACTGGCTACACCTTCGATGGCTGGTACGCCGACAAGGACTGCGCAACGGCACGCGTCACACGCATTTCCGAGTCGAAGACGGGAAATCTCACCTTTTATGCTAACTGGAACGTGAATTCGTACATAGTAACTCTCGAAACCAACGGTGGCGTTATCAATTCTGGCAATGTGGAACGATACACCTACGGCAAAGGAGCAACCTTGCCTACAAATATTACGAGAGACGGCTACACGTTCGGCGGCTGGTACACCAACTCGTCATATCTCGGTTCGTCCGTTCAATCAATCTCTTCAACCGAAATCGGCGAGAAGGCCTTCTATGCAAATTGGCTTGTTAATTCATATTCAATCACGTTCGAACCAAACGGTGGAACAATCAACAACGGAAATGTGAAAAACTACATCTATGGCACGACCGTAATTCTTCCAAGCGATGTGACAAAAACAGGTTTCACCTTCGACGGCTGGTACGACAATGCCGAATTTGAAGGCGAACGCGTTGCAATGATTTCGTCGGTCGAACTCGGTAATAAAGCATTTTATGCAAATTGGATTGTAAACACTTATAACGTAACTCTTGTAACCAACGAAGGCACAATCGCCGAAGAACAAAATATAGAACGTTACGAATACGGCAAAGGCGCAACCTTGCCGACCGACGTTACCAAAGAGGGCTACACATTTGCTGGCTGGTACAGCAATTCGTCGTATATCGGTTCAACCATATTGTCAATCTTGTCGGGCGAAACAGGCGACAAGACGTTCTACGCCAAATGGACTATCAACGAGTACAAAGTTTCCGTTGATTACAGCAAGATTATGGGAACCGTCACAGGCGAAGGTTATGTTGAATACAAATCGACTGCGACGCTGAAGGCAGTTGCCAACGAAGGTTACGAGTTCATCGGCTGGAACAACGGAGAGCTGAAAGACGAGAGAATACAGCTGACGGTGACGAAAGACACGACATTGGTTGCCAACTTCAAGGAGAAAGAGAAAGTTCAAATCAGTGGCGTTCTCGAAATCCCAACGCTAAAAACAGAAAGAGAAGCTGCTCCAATCGACCTTACCGACCTTTTCGTCACTACCGAAGGTAGTGAAATTTCATACAGTGCCGCAAGTTCCGCTCCAAACGTGGTAGCGGCAACGGTGAGTGACGGCAAACTGTTCCTTACTGTGTATGAATACGAAGGCGAGGCGGAAATTACGGTGACGGCAACCCTTCCGAACGGCGAGAAGAACACGGTGAAGGCGACGGCAACAGTTGTTTTGGCTTGCAACATTCAAGTTGAGGAAACAATCACAAACGTGTCTTGCTTCGGCGAAAGCGACGGCGAAATCGCCCTGAAGGTGACGAACGCCGAGAGTCAATATACTACGCAATGGACAAATGAGACTTCCACCGAGGACACAATACGAAATATACAGGCAGGAAACTACGAAGTCGTAATCTCGTATGACGAAAATTGTACATACAGAAAGACTTACACGGTGTCACAACCAGAAGAGATGAAGCTGTCGGCAAAAATCAAAAATCCTACTTGCTCCAACGCCGACGGTGCAATCTCAATTACCTTGACAGGTGCCGAAAACGCCTCATTTGCTTGGAGCAACGAGGCAACTACGCAAAACGTTGCCAACCTTGCAGAAGGCGACTATTCCGTTGTGATAACCAACACCGAAACTGGCTGTTCAATCAGCGACAACTTCACGTTGGTAGAGCCAGATGCGCCCGTCGTTACTATCTCTAATATCATTTCTACCGCCTGCAATGAAAAAAGTGGTGCGGTAATCATCAGTGGCGACGACAATCTTATCTATCATTGGAACAATGGCCGTTCAAGCAAGAATTTGGTAAATGTCAGTGCAGGCGACTACACTCTGGTTGTGACCGACGAAAACAATTGTACCGCAACATTGGACGTAACCGTTCCTTCAATTCCGTTGAAACAGCCCGAAATCGCCCTCGTGACCGTGAGCGAACAAACGGGCAAGAACTTGGTGGTTTGGTTGAAGGAAAACACCGATTTGATTGATTTCTACACGATTTACCGTGAATCGGAAAGGAAAGACGTGTTTGAGGAAATAGCTCAAGTAAAATATTCAGAATTAAGCGTTTACGAAGATGAAGAAGCCGACCCGAACATTCAGCCGTGGCGTTACAAGATTTCCGTAACCGACGTGTGCGGCGAGGAAACCGAGATGAGCGAGCATCACACCACGATGCACATTGCCAAAGTTGCCGGTGCCGACACCGAGGAGAATAAAAATCAGACGAACCTGATTTGGAACGCATACGAAGGTATTGATTACGAGTCGTTTATAGTGATGTGCAAACACAAAGAAAACGGCAAAATCCTTGTCGATACTTTGGCAACACTTTCGGCAAACTTCACGTCATACACTGTCGATACGGCAATCAGCAACGTGATTTCATACTACGTCGGCGTAAAACTGCCCGAAGTGGTAAATCCGAAAACTCAATTCCTGAAAGCCGAATCGGGACCGTTTGCGTTGGCTATTTCCAATATTGCCGAAGCTGAAAATATTGACATTCCAGATGCAATTGCCGATTTGACATCAAATGTTGAAGTTTATGCAATAGGAAAGACAATCCACGTGAAAAATGCAGAACGTGCAGAAGCAACCATCTACAACATAAATGGACAAAAAATAACTTCAGCCCAAGACCTTGACGAATACGCATTCTCAATAAAACTTGACGGAGTGTATATCGTGACGGTTGGCAAACAAATTTTTAAGATTGTTGTGGAATAATCCCTTGTAGAGACGATACATATCGTCTCTACAACAAAATATATATTCGAATGAGGTTTGTTTCAAAACATTTCCTACATTTGTACATATATTAAAAATTTAAAACTATGGTAACATTTCTTATTGCTGTCTGCATTCTTGCATTCTTTGTCCTTACTGGAAGTCTTAAAATCGTGCCTCAGCGCGAGGCGTATATTGTTGAACGTCTTGGTAAATACCACCAAACGCTTTTGGCTGGTTTCCACATTATTATCCCGTTCATCGACCGTGTGGCATACAAACATTCGTTGAAAGAACAGGCTATCGATGTGCCTTCGCAGACGTGTATCACCCGTGATAACATTTCCGTTGAGGTTGACGGTATTATGTATCTTCAGGTGATGGATCCAAAAAACGCTTCGTATGGTATTGATAATTATGCGTTTGCATCAATTCAATTGGCACAAACCACTATGCGTAGTGTGATTGGTAAATTGGAACTCGACAAGACATTCGAGGAACGTGATTCTATTAATTCTGTTATCGTTTCTGCTGTTGACAAGGCAAGCGATTCGTGGGGAATCAAAATCACCCGTTACGAAGTAAAGAACATTACGCCTCCGCAAAGCATCAAGGACGCGATGGAAAAGCAAATGCGTGCCGAACGTGAAAAACGTGCCATTATCGCAGAATCCGAAGGTGCGAAACAAGCGAAAATCAATGCGGCAGAGGCTGCCCGTCAGGAATTGATTGCAAAATCCGAAGGTGAAATGCAGGCAAAAATCAACGTGGCTAATGCCGACAAGCAAGAGTTGATTGCCCGTTCCGAAGGTGAACAGCAACGTCGTGTGAACGAAGCCGCAGGTAAGGCGAGTGAAATTGAACAAATTGCCCGTGCAACCGCTACGGGTCTCCGCGAAATTGCAGCTGCAATCGGTTCTGAGAATGGTACAGAGGCGGTGAACTTGCGTATTGCCGAACAGTATTTGAATGAATTTGGCAAGTTGGCAAAGGAAAACAACACAATGATTATTCCGCAAAATATGACGGACGTAAGCAGCGTGCTTGCCACTGCAATGTCGGTAATTGAAAATTCAAAGAAGAAATAATCCTTATTTTTTAAAAATAGGTAAGGACGGAAGTGATTCCGTCCTTTTTTTTGTTGTTACAATCTGAGATTTATGGCTTCAGACCATCGTTTGTAGGCATCTTGATACGCAGTTGAATTTTCCACATCGGGTTCGATGACTGCAATTTTTTGTAGCGATGCAAATGCTTCTTCGGCGTTTGTATAGAAGCCTAATCCGATTCCAGCTCCGCGGGCTGCACCTACCGAACCATCGGTGTTGTAGAGTTCTATTGTCGCTCCCGAAATGCTTGCCAACGTGCTTCGGAAAATCGGGCTTAAAAACATATTTGCCTTGCCTGCACGAATTACCGACGGATTGATGCCGATGGTTTTCATTATCTCCATTCCGTAGTGAAACGAAAACGCAATTCCTTCGTGCGTGGCACGGATGAGATGGCTTGTCGTGTGTTTCGTCAAACTGAGACCGACAACCGAAGCGTTTACATTTTTGTTTTGCAAAACTCGTTCTGCTCCGTTTCCGAACGGAAGCACCGAAAGTCCGTCGGAACCGATTGAAACAGTTTCCGCCATACGGTTCATTTCGTCGTATGTTGTTGTGGAACAAATGTTTTTATGAATCCAAGAATTCATTATGCCCGTTCCGTTGATACATAATAATACACCCAATCGATTTTGTTCCTTGGTGTAGTTTACATGAGCAAATGTATTTACGCGCGAAAGCGGGTCATATTTGATTTCGTCGGTCACGCCATACACCACGCCCGATGTTCCTGCCGTTGTGGCAATTTCACCTGGATTCAACACGTTGAGCGACAACGCATTGTTTGGTTGGTCGCCGGCACGGTACGAGATGGTTATGTTGGTATGCAAACCCAACTCCTTTGCTGCCTGTTCGCTAATTTTACATTGGTTTCCAAACGTAGGTACAATGTCGGCGAGCAGAGAATAATCTATGCCATAATGGTCGAGAAGCGATTGGGCTGGCTCACATTGTTTGAAATCCCACAAAATTCCTTCGGAAAGACCGCTGATGGTTGTCTGCACTTTGCCCGAAAGTTTCATCGCGATGTAGTCGCCAGGCAACATTATTTTGTGGATTTTCTCGTATGTTTCAGGTTCATTTTCCTTAATCCATCGTAGTTTCGACGCGGTAAAATTTCCCGGACTGTTCAGAAAATGCGAAAGGCAATGATCTTTTCCCATTGCATTGAATGCAGAATCGCCAATGGTTGCCGCACGGCTGTCGCACCAGATGATGGCAGGACGAAGCACGTTTTTGTTTTTGTCAACACACACTAAACCGTGCATTTGGTATGAAATACCGATTGCTGAAATCTCTTTAACGTTGATTTGTGCAGTATTGAGAACTTCCGCCAAAGCCATTTTTAGGTTTTTCCACCATTCTTCGGGTTCTTGTTCCGCCCAGCCAATTTGTTTGGCAATAATGGGCATTTCTTGTTTGGGATAAAACGCTGAAGCAGTGCAATTTCCTGATTCAGCGTTGACTAACGAAACTTTTACCGAAGAACTTCCAATGTCGAAACCTAAAAAATACATCTTTCACACATTAATTATTGTACAATACAAATGTATGAAAAGTTATGGATTAATAATTCTCAATCACCACGACTTTGAAGATTAATTCATCGGTCATTGCGTCGGGTTCAAACCCATCCAAATCCTCCACAACGAAAACCACGGTTCCTTTTTCGTATTCAAAACGAGTGTTTTCGCCAATAGTTATAGAATTGCCTTCGTCGTTTTGGAACGTGTAAGGATATACATACGGCATTAGATTCCAAGAACTTGCGTTTTTCTCAATGTCGTAGGTGAACCAAAGATAGCCTAACACGGCACCGTTTTTCATCACATTGTCGGTGATGTCGGGATTGTCGCATTCAGCGTAGAGATACGTTCTGCCATTGTCGTAGTGGCCAACTTGCCAATCCTTGCCTTGGATGGCGTATTCCCTTGTATAAACTTTTGCACCGTTGTAATATTCCGAGATATACTCTTTTGTGATGTATTCTCTTTCACAACTTGTTGTCAAAAAGGTAGTTATAACTGCGATTGACGAGATTAAAATTGTACGAATCTGTTTCATAGCTCTAAAATTTTTTCTATAACCAATGCAAAAGTGATGCCATAAAAGATGATTTACAGCGAAGCGTTGAAATATCCCAATTCAGGAGATTTTTTTATTAAATCGGCAAGAGTATAATTGTCGAAAAACGAGTTTATGGTTTGGTATAATTCTTTCCACATTGGAAGTGTTCTGCATATAGGTTCGCGTTCGCAGTATTTTGCGTCACAACCCAAGCAGGCTACGGGAGCGAGCGTTCCTTCGGTAATGCGGAGAATTTCACCAATAGTGTAATCGTTAGGGGTTCTGTTGAGTTTGTAACCGCCGCCGCGTCCGTGAACGCCGTCGATTAAACCAGCTTTGGAAAGCATTGTGGTAATGCTTTCGAGGTATTTTAGGGAAATGTCTTGTCGTTCGGAAATGTCTTTCAAGCGGATGTAATTTGACGAACCTTGTTCCGCCAAGTCTATCATCACTCTAATCGCATATCTGCCGCGTGTTGAAATCATCATTCTTAATTTTTAAAAATCATACAAAGATACGTAACTATTTACAAAACGCAAAAAGAATCACCACAAGCCTTGCAGCGATTCTTTTTGCATTCAACAATTGAAACTGCCTGTTAGTCAGCGAATAATGGAGTGCTAAGATAACGGTCGCCAGTATCGGGAAGCAATACGACAATGTTTTTCCCTTTATTTTCGGGACGTTTTGCTACTTGCAAGGCTGCCCATACAGCCGCTCCCGACGAAATACCAACCAACACGCCTTCCTTGTGTCCAATTTCTTTCCCAGTGGCAAAGGCATCTTCGTTTTGCACGGGAATAATTTCATCGTAGATTTTTGTGTCGAGCACATCGGGAACGAAACCTGCGCCAATACCTTGGATTTTGTGGGCTCCAGCAACGCCCGTTGAAAGTACCGCTGATGTGGCTGGTTCAACAGCAATTACTTTTACGCTTGCTTTCTTTGATTTCAAATATTGGCCTACGCCTGTGATAGTTCCACCAGTTCCAACGCCAGCAACGAAAATATCAACAGCTCCGTCGGTATCCTCAAAAATTTCAGGTCCAGTGGTTTCAAAATGAGCTTTTGGATTGGCTGGATTTACGAATTGGCCTGGAATGAAGCTATTTGGAATAGAATCTGCTAATTCCTGTGCTTTTGCAATAGCACCTTTCATTCCTTTTGTGCCATCGGAAAGAACCAATTCCGCACCATAGGCTTTCATAAGTTGGCGGCGTTCCACACTCATCGTTTCTGGCATAGTGATGATGATTCGGTAGCCGCGTGCAGCCGCAACGCTTGCAAGTCCAATACCAGTGTTTCCACTTGTCGGTTCAATAATCACCGAATCTTTCTTGAGTTTACCCGACTTTTCCGCTTCGTCAATCATTGCCTTTGCAATACGGTCTTTCACGCTGCCGGCAGGATTGAAATATTCCAATTTTGCATAAATCTTTGCTTCAAGATTATATGCTTGTTCAAGATGTGTGAGTTCCAATAGGGGAGTGTGTCCTATTAACTGATCTGCTGATTTAAATATCTGTGCCATAATTATTTAAGAGTTATTAGTTATGAAATATGAGTTATTTGTTTTTCTGTTATTGTATTGCTTGGAATCCAGTTTCCAGATCGGCGATAATATCGTCAATATGTTCTGTTCCGATTGAAAGACGAATTGTACCTTGTGTAATTCCTTGGTCTGCAAGTTCTTCGTCACTTAATTGTGAATGAGTTGTTGAAGCAGGGTGGATTACCAACGATTTTACATCTGCAACGTTTGCTAAAAGACTGAAAATCTTTAAGTTGTCGATGAATTTCCAAGCAGCTTCTTTACCTCCTTTTATTTCGAAAGTGAATATGCTTGCGCCACCATTTGGAAAATACCGTTCGTATAATGCGTGGTTAGGATGCTCTGGAAGCGATGGATGGTTTACTTTTTGCACCAATGGGTTGCTTTTTAGATATGCAACAACTTTTTTCGTGTTTTCAACGTGGCGTTCCAAACGAAGAGAAAGTGTTTCCACGCCTTGGAGCAATAAGAATGCGTTGAATGGGCTGATTGCCGCACCTTGGTCGCGGAGCAAAATTGCACGGATGTATGTTACGAAAGCGGCTGGTCCAACAGCATCGGCGAATGAAATTCCGTGGTAACTTGGATTTGCATTGGCAATTGGTGCATATTTTCCTGCTTTTTTCCAATCAAATTTACCGCTGTCAACTATGATACCGCCAAGCGTTGTGCCGTGGCCACCTAAGAATTTTGTGGCGGAATGAACCACAATGTCGGCTCCGTGTTCGATTGGGCGGATGAGATACGGTGTTCCGAAGGTATTGTCGATAACAAGTGGAATATTGTTTTTGTGGGCGATTTCCGCAATTGCGTCAATATCAGGAATATCGCTGTTTGGATTCCCCAATGTTTCCAAATAAATTGCTTTTGTGTTTGGTTTGATAGCCTGGGCAACTTCAGAAAGGTTGTGCGCATCAACAAACGTGGTGTCGATTCCGTAAAGTGGCAACGTGTGCGCAAGTAAATTGTATGAACCACCGTAAATTGTTTTTTGAGCAACAATATTGTCGCCTTTTTGAGCCAGCGCTTGTATGGTATAAGTGATTGCTGCTGCACCAGAAGCCAAAGCCAAAGCGGCAACGCCACCTTCCAATGCTGCTACTCGTTTTTCCAACACATCCTGCGTTGAGTTTGTTAATCTACCATAAATATTTCCTGCATCGGCAAGACCAAATCGGTCGGCGGCGTGCTTTGAGTTGTGGAACACGTACGATGTTGTTTGATAAATTGGAACTGCTCGTGAATCCGATGTCGGATCTGCTTGTTCCTGACCTACGTGTAACTGTAATGTTTCGAATTTGTACTTCTGTTCGCTCATAATAACCTCCTATTTTATAATCTATCGTTTTCGTTTAATTTGACATTGCAAATATATATAAAAATCCTTTAACCTACCGTGTTGATAGGTAAAAATTTTAAGAAAATTTGTAAGTGGTTGATAATCAGTTTGAAAAATTTTAGTTTGTGCGCGATTTTTTTTATAGAAATTTATTGTTTTGATTTGAAATAGTGAAAATCGTGTACTTTTGAAAAAAAATGTAATGCGGATAGGATTCATTGTCTTCATATATTTATGTATGCCGATGCTTATTGTTTGGGCGTTTCAGAAATGGAGTTGGGCGCAAAAGGTTGGTACAGTTATTATGGCGTATGCGGTGGGAATAGTGCTATCCCTATCAAATTTGACGGTGTTTGAGTCGGGTAGTGCCGAGGCTGAGACAATGCGCAGTATTCAAAAGTGGATTATGGATTGCACGGTTCCATTGGCAATTCCGTTGATGTTGCTCAGTTCTGATTTTCGAATGTGGGCGAAATCGTTACCAAAAACTATTATTGCGCTTGTGGGAGGATTGTTTGCGGTGGTGGTGGCTGTATGTTCGGGATTTTTCGTGTTTCGGGATTGTGGAATTGAAAATTTTTCGGATTTGGCAGCAATGATGATTGGAATTTACACAGGAGGAACTATGAATTTTGCGGCACTTGGCGCCTCTTTGCATATTGATTCCACAATAATGACTTGTCTGCTTACCATAGAAATGTTGATTACATTTCCTTTGATTTTGTTTATTGTGGGTGGTGGATACCATTTGTTTCGTAAATTACTGCCGTATGAATCAAAAACGGTGGAGTCGGATATGACTGAATCGGTGAAAATCACCGATGTGGAGGATTATAGCGGAATGTTGTCGGGGAAAATTCTCCCCAAAATTATTGTAGCGCTACTGCTTGCGCTTGCATTTGTTGGTGTGGGAGTCGGGCTTTCGTATGCGGTTTGTGGAGGCATCAACGAAATGGTGGTGACTGTAACTGTAACGACATTGGCAATCTGTGCTTCGTTTTGCAGGAAAATCAGGGAATTGCCGAAAACGTTCGAAATGGGAATGGTGCTGATTCTTATGTTCAGCGTGGTTGTTGCCTCGCAGTTCGATTTTTATATGTTGCGTACGACAATAGTCACACTTGTGTATTTTGTGCTGTTTGTGTTGCTTGTTTCCATTCTTCTGCACTTTATAGTTTGTAAGATTTTCAAAATTGAGGGAGATTTGTTTGTGGTTGCGAATATAGGACTACTGTGTTCCCCTCCGTTTATTCCGCCAGTAGTGGGGGCTATGGGCAACAAGAAGGTTCTGGTGAGTGGATTGGCTATTGGTTTGGTTGGCTATGCAGTGGGAACGTATATTGGTCTTGCTTTGGCGTATGTGCTGGGAATGTTGTAGTTACACTTCCCAAACAACACCTCCACATACGTTTTGTTTTGCTCCAGTTACCGAAGCCAAGCAGTTTGGTTGGTGGTTGATTCGCAGATAGCCTAAATATGCGAAAATCAACGCTTCTTTGTAGTCGATTAATTGTGTGTCGGGAATGATGAGAGTGGAGTTTGTGTGTCGGGCGATTCGGTGCATTAAAAATGTGTTTTTCACGCCTCCGCCGGTACAAAGTGTCTTGGAATTCACTTTTTGTAGATTTTTTCCGATTTGTGTTGCGCAATGTTCGTAGTAGGTGCGCATTGCGTCTTCAATACTAATATTAGCGCTTTGTATTAATGGTTGTATGTTGGTTTCAACCCATTCCCGTCCGAGTGATTTGGGTGCTTGTTCGGTATAAAACGGCAATGCGTTGAGTGCGTCAAGCAATTTGGTGTGTATTGTTCCTTTTTGCCCGAGTTCCCCATTTTTGTCGAATTCTTGTCCGAAGGTTTTGGCAAATGCGTTCAGCACGATGTTTGCTGGGCAAATGTCCCATGCGATTCGAGTTCCGTTTTCATTTGTGGAAACATTTGCAAACCCACCAATGTTGAGACAATAATCATATTCAGAAAATAGCAGTTCATCGCCAATTGGTACGAGTGGTGCGCCTTGTCCGCCCATAGCCACATCGAGGATTCGGAAATCGCAGATGGTGGAGATGCCACTTTCGGCGGCGATATGCGCCCCTGAGCCAATTTGGAGTGTGAGTCCTGTGTGTGGCGTGTGGAACACCGTTTGTCCGTGGCTTGCTATGTATGAAGCGTTTATATGTTTTTTGCTGATGAATTCTTTTACTTTTTGTCCGCAGAATGTGCCAAAGTCTATA
Source organism: Bacteroidales bacterium UBA3754 (assembly GCA_002371705.1). Lineage (GTDB taxonomy): Bacteria > Bacteroidota > Bacteroidia > Bacteroidales > UBA1715 > UBA1715. The sequence continues at coordinate 40,462 of DFGI01000096.1, read as the reverse complement.
TGGAGTTGTGCCAGTTCCGATGCACCTAACAAGTGTGCGTTGAGCAATTTTTTGTGCAAATCTTCAGGATAGGAACACGTTTCCGCCGCAATGATTTCGTAGTTTTTGTTTTGAAAAGTTGCTGCGCACATATCCAGCCCGTCAACCGACGTGCCCGACATCAGACCTATATATATTTGAGAATCCATTGTGTTAATTCCTATAAAAAAGCCTTGTAAGTTTGTACCTACAAGGCTTTGCAGTGCTCAGAACGGGACTTGAACCCGTACGGCCTAATGGCCACATGCCCCTCAAACATGCTTGTCTACCAATTCCAACACCTGAGCAAATAAAGAACTCTGTGTGCTCGAAGCGGGACTCGAACCCGCATGTCCGTGAAGACACATGCTCCTGAAACATGCTTGTCTACCAATTCCAACATTCGAGCAAATAGACGTGCAAAAATAATCTTTTTTTGGAAAATTGAAATAGACTGAAGAAAAAATGAACTTTGAACATTGTATATTTTCACTTCCAAAATATTGCATTTTTGACAAAATAGTCATATATTTACGAACTTGGTTTGTTGTGTGAATTTATATGCACACATTAGATTTGTATGACTATGAATAGATTTTTACGAACATTCTGTACCGCAATTTGTATTGTGTTTGGTTGGTTGGCGGTGCAAGCTACTATATACACGGGAACGATAGGTGCAATTCAGTGGACTCTTGATACGGAGTCGGGTGTTTTAACGATTTATGGTACTGGTACTATGAGAAATTACCATGGTAATTGGGATTATGGTTGCCGTGGCAACGGAAATGCTCCGTGGTATAGATACCGAACAAGTATAAAGTCAGTTGTGATTGAAAATGGTGTGACATCCATCGGTAATGCGGCATTTTACCAATGCAATAATCTTACCTCTATATCGATGCCGCCGTCGCTTACAAAAATTTCGTATGAGGCGTTCCGTGGCTGTTCGAATATGGAGGAAATAACCATAGGCTCTGGCGTATGCACAATTCAGGACCGTTGGGTGACCGACTGTCCTAAATTACGGCTTATTCACTTGGAAGATGGCAATACTTGTTTTGCTGTTATTGATGGTATTATTTACACAGCCGATATGGAAACGATTGTGAAAATGCCAGACAATAATCCAATTACGACGTATGTGATTCCCGATGGGGTTTCGAAAATGGCAACTGATGCTGTGTATGCCCAACAGAATGTTGAGTCGATTACAGTACCTGTATCAATGACTAATATTGACTATGGCGTGTTTGATAATTGTCCGAAACTTACCACGTTGATTTTCAAGGCCGACACGCCGCCAACATTGGCAAAAGATTTGATTGGAACGTCGTTGCAGTTTATTTATGTGCCGTGCGATGCTGGTTCTTCCTACACTGGCGCAAATGGAAATTGGGGCTCGTATTCCGATGCGACAGGTGGTTTTACCGAATCGCCAGTTATTACATTGAACACAGCCACAAATAATACTGAACTTGGTACTGTGGTAACCACGCAACAAGCTGATTGCGAGCATTATATGGCTCAAGTTACTGCCGAACCAACTATTCATGGTATATTCGACCACTGGGAAGATGATGGTGCGGGAATTACCGACGATAATATTGATTTCCACGTTGAGGTAAACGGAGTGTATAACTATACCGCAATTTTTACCCCAAAACAGTACACTATTTCTACGGAGAAAGGAACTACAAGGGTGAATTTTAGAGATGTGACTTCGTACTATACCGTGAATGGAGCTGGAACATACTACTATGGCGATACAATAGAAATTTCGGTTTCAATTGAACCAGGGCATGGTCTGAAGTTCTCTCAATGGGGGGATGGAAATACCGAAAATCCCCGTCGTGTGAGGGTTACGGGCAATACAACGTATTCGGCACGGCTTGCTTCGGGAAAACAAACTATTACCATAAAGTCGAATGACACGGGAATGGGAACAGTTTCGTATTCGCCAACGGCAAATCAGAATAAGTATGATTATGGAACTCAAATAATAGCAACGGCAACACCTAAAGCAGGATATCATTTTACAGAATGGAGTGATGGTTGTACCACGTTGAAGGATACGATTATTGCGATTGGTGATGCTACGTATGTTGCTTTTTTTGCTGTAAATACGTATAAAATTACGGCTACTCCGAACGATGCGGCAATGGGAACGTGCAGTGGTTATGGAACATTCAAAACTGGTGCGTCAACCACGTTGGAGGCCACGCCAAATCCGGGCTACAGCTTTGTGAGATGGAATGATGGTAATACTAATCGTACCCGCACGCTCACCAGTATTTCTGCCGATGCCAACTATATTGCTGAATTTGCTCCGATTCCATACACAATCACTGTCGTTTCGAGTGATAATGATCGTGGAACTGTTTCTGGCGGAGGTACTTACGACTACAATACAACTACAACTATACGGGCGGTTGCCAAAACAGGATACCATTTCCTAAATTGGGAAGACGATGTGTATGCACCAGCAGAGCGCGATGTGCTTGTGTTGGGCAATGCCACTTATACGGCGAATTTTGGCTTAAACTCATATGAAATTACAGCCACAAGTGCTGACAATTCTATGGGAACTGTCTCTGGTGGCGGAACATACGACTACAACAGTTCGGTTACGTTGACGGCAACACCGAAAGTCGGCTATCACTTTGTGGCGTGGAACGACGCTGTGGCAACGGATTCGCGTACTATTACAGTTACGGGTGATGCTTCGTATGAAGCGACATTTGCAATAAATCAATATACGATTGTGTTTAAAAACGACGATGGCAGTGAATTGCAATCGTCATCATACGATTATTTGTCGCTCCCATCGTGCGAAATTCCAACAAAAACTGCTACGGCGCAATACACTTATACGTTTGCGGCTTGGTCGCCGACCGTGGTGAATGTTACCGCCGATGCCACTTATACGGCAACTTACAATGCTACGGTAAATTCATATACCATCACGTTTAAAAACGAAGATGGAGCCGTGTTGCAGTCCTCACAGGTTGCCTATGGCGAAAAGCCTACTTATGGTGGAGCAACGCCAACCAAAGATGCTACTGCCCAATATACATATACGTTTGCTGGTTGGGACAAAACAATTTCGGATGTTACGGGTGACGCTGTTTACACAGCTACATACAATTCAACTGTAAATCAATATACTATCACGTTTAAAAATGAAGATGCCACGCTTCAATCGTTGCTGTTGGCCTATGGCGCAACACCTGAATATTCTGGAATTACGCCTACTAAGACATCAACTGTGCAGTACGACTACACATTTAATGGTTGGACACCGACAATAACGGCGGTGTCGTCATCGGCAGTATATTCAGCTACATTTGCATCGTCACTTCGGGAATATGCGGTAACCTTCAAAAACGAGGATGGAACTGTATTGCAGTCGAGCAATGTGGCATACGGCATGGTGCCTGTGTATTCTGGTGCAACGCCAGAAAAATCAGCCGATGCGCAGTATTCTTATTCGTTTAATGGTTGGAACAAGGAAATAGTTGCCGTAACGGGGGCGGTTGTTTATACGGCGGTGTATGTGTCAACTGTGAAAGAATACACAATCACGTTTGTGGACGACGACAATTCTGTGCTTCAATCATCTAAATTTGCGTACGGCACAATGCCGACATGTGATGAACCGACGAAGGAATCAACTGTTCAATATTCATATTCATTCAACGGTTGGACACCGACAGTGGCGGCTGTTACTGGAGAGGCAACGTATAAAGCAACGTATGTGGCAACGTTGAACAAATATACAATCACCTTCAAAAACGAAGATGGAACCGTGTTGCAATCAAGCAAAGTGAATTATGGCGAAATGCCGTCGTATAGTGGCGCAACGCCAGTAAAATCGCCTACTGCGCAATACACATACACATTTGCGGATTGGAATACGGAAATTGTTGAGGTTGAAGGAGATGCTACTTATACGGCAACCTACAATCAAACGGTAAATTCGTATGTTGTAACATTCAAAAATGAAGATGGCACAGTGTTGCAGTCTGGCGAGATTGCATTTGGAGCAATGCCAGTGTACTCAGGCGCAACGCCTGCAAAATCGGCAACTGCCCAATATACATACTCGTTTGCGGGGTGGAATAAAGAAATTATTGCTGTGACGAGTTCTGTTACTTACACTGCGACCTTTGAATCGACCGTAAATGAATATCTTGTGACGTTTGAAGACGAAGATGGTACGGAATTGCAGTCATCAAATGTGGCGTATGGTGTAAAACCTGTGTATTCAGGCGAAACCCCGACGAAAGCTGCTACAGCGCAATATTCCTATACGTTTAATGGCTGGGATAAAACCATTGCAAACGTGACAGAATCAATAGTTTATGCGGCAACATATACGGCAACAGTAAATAAATACATCATTTCGTTTAAAAACGAGGATGGAACTATATTGCAGTCAAGCGATGTGAATTATGGCGAAATGCCATCGTATGTGGGTGAAACGCCAACAAAATCTGCTACTGCGCAATACACATACTCGTTTGCAGGTTGGAACAATACGATTGTGAAAGTTGACGGAACAGCAGAATATGTTGCTGTTTATACACCATCGCTAAATTCTTATCACATAACATTTTATGATGAGGATGGAACGACCGTGCTGCAAGAAAAAAATGTAGCCTACGGCGAAACACCAACGTGTCAAACACCAACGAAAGAGGCTACGGCGCAATATACTTATACGTTTGAAGCATGGACACCTGCCATAGCACAAGTCACTGAAAATGCGTCATATACGGCTTCGTATCATGCAATCACAAATTCATATTTGGTGAAATTTGTTGACGAAGATGGAGAGAAAGTTTTGCAAACTTCGAATGTGGCATATGGTGAAATGCCTGAATATGTAGAAGCAACGCCAGAGAAAACTGCCACAGCGCAATATACCTATTCTTTCGCAGGGTGGGACAAGCCAATTGTAGCGGTAACGGGCGCAGTGGTTTATACGGCAGTATATTCCGAAACAGTTAATTCCTACACTGTTGTGTTTGTTGATGAGAATTTGTCGAAATTGAAAGAACAGGTGTATGAATATGGGGCAACACCTTCGTGCGAACCACCATCAAAGGCGGCTACTGCGCAATACACCTATGTGTTCGATGGTTGGTCGCCGGCAATTGGCGCAGTTACAGGAAATATAACCTACACGGCAATGTATGCGGCCGAAGTAAATACGTATGATGCTGTGTTTGAAAATGAGGATGGTACAGAATTACAAAAATTAGAACAACTTGAATATGGTACACTGCCAGTGTATTCTGGCGAAACGCCAACAAAATCTGCTACTGCGCAATATTCATACGTATTCAAAGGTTGGAACAAAACAATTGTTCCAATTACCGAAGATGTGGTTTATACAGCCACATATACCATACACACAAATAGTTATACGATTGTTTTCAAAAACTATGATGGTACGGAGTTGCAGTCAGCCGAAGTGGAATATGGCGTAATTCCATCGTATTCTGGTTCGATGCCAACAAGACCAACCGACGGCATAAATACTTATTCGTTCGCTGGTTGGGATGTTGACCCTGTTGCGGTTGTGGGCGATGCGGTTTATACGGCAACATTCTCGAACGCAACCAATAAATATGTTATAACATTCTATGATGAAGATGGCGAAACAGTTTTGCAAGATGATGAATTTGTGTATGGCGCAACGCCAATTTGCGAAAATCCGCAGAAAGCGGCAACTGCTGAATATACCTATACATTCAACGGTTGGTCGCCAGCAATAGAAAAAGTTACGGGTACGGCTTCGTACGTGGCAACCTATCGTGCGGTTAAAAATACGTATGTGATTGATTTTGTTGATGAAGACGGAACTACAATTCTCCAATCTTCCGAGGTCGAGTATGGGGCAACGCCAATTTACGTGGAAGCAACGCCTATAAAGGCATCAACTGCCCAATATTCATATCTGTTTGATGGATGGAACTCTGAAATTGTGCCAGTTACTGGTGCGGCAACTTATTTGGCAACATATCGGGCAACCGTCAACGATTATATTATTATTTTCAAAGATGAGGATGGTACAGAATTAAAGCGTTATTCTGTAGAATATGGCGAAACTCCATCGTGTGAAGAGCCGTCGAAGGCTGCCACAGCGCAATATACATACAATTTTGCAGGATGGAGTCCTGCTGTGGTTCCAGTTGATGGAACTGCAACATATACAGCAACATACGAAAGTAATGTTCATACTTATGTGGTGACATTCAAAAATGAAAATGGTGATGAACTTCAAAAAATTGAAGATGTAGCGTATGGCGTAACGCCAGTATATTCGGGCGCAACGCCAGTAAAGGCTTCAACAGAACAATATGAATATACGTTTGATGGTTGGGATAAAACAATTGTTCCTGTTGTTGGTGATGTGACCTATACAGCAACGTTTGCTGCCAACTTACAAAAATATATTGTTGTATTTAAGAACTACGATGGAACGGAATTGCAATCGTCGCAGGTGGAATATGGGGCAGTCCCAGTGTATTCAGGAGCAACGCCAATCCGTCCTGCAAATGACGAAAATACATATACATTTGTTGGCTGGGATAATGCTTTGACAGCCGTAAATACCGATGCAGTCTATATCGCACAGTATTCAAATTCGTTGAATTCATACACTATCACGTTCTACGACGAAGATGGCACAACAGAACTACGTTCAATTGAATTGCAATATGGCGCAACTCCAGTATATACGGGCGTTATTCCCGTAAAAACAGCCACCGCGGAATACACCTATTCGTTCGATACGTGGATACCAACTATTAAGCCTGTAACTGGTGATGCTTCCTATACTGCGAAATATTCAGCAGAACGTAATTCATATGTGGTAACATTCCTTGACGAGGATGGTGAAACTACATTGTTGTCGAAATCGTATGAATATGGAACTATGCCTGTTTATACAGGGGCAACGCCTACCAAAGCATCTACAGCCCAATATTCATATTCGTTTATTGGATGGAACAAGCCAATTGCAACGGTGATTGGCAACGACACGTATGTTGCTGTATTTACGCCAACAGTGAATAGTTATCTTGTGATTTTTGAAAATGAAGATGGGGGGGAATTACAGAAATCTTTGGTTGAATATGGTACAATGCCGTTGTATGAGGGTGAAACGCCTGTGAAAGCATCGACAATTCAGTATTCATACAATTTTGTCGGATGGGATAAAACAATATCTGAAGTCGTTGAAAATGTTGTGTATGTGGCGACATATGAGGAAGTTACAAGAAAATACAATGTTTCGTTTGTAAACGATGACAATACAGAATTACAATCAATGGACTATGAATATGGCGCAATGCCGTTGTATGAAGGCGAAACGCCCGTAAAAGATGCTACAGCACAATATACATTTGAATTTGATGGATGGGATAAAACAATAATTCCTGTTACGGGCGATGCCACATACGTTGCAACGTTCAGTAAAACAACAAATTCGTATGAAATCACATTTAAAAACTACGATGGCACCGTGTTGCAGTCGTCGCAGGTCGCATATGGCGAAATTCCTTCGTATAATGGTGAAATTCCCGCTCGTCCATCGGAAGCGGGTAACAATTATTTGTTCAAAGGTTGGAATGTGCCAATAGCCCCAGTTTCCGCCGATATGGAATATGTGGCAACGTATTCCGACGAAACAACCACATATCCGATTTCATTCTATGATGAAGATGGAACTACTTTGTTGCATAAGATTGATTTTGTGTATGGGGCAATGCCAACGTGCAGTAATCCAACGAAAGACGATGATGAACGCTATACATATTCGTTCGCAGCGTGGCATCCTGAGCTGCACGAAGTAGATGGAGCAGAATCGTATGTTGCTTCGTATCAAGCACATAAGAAATCGTTCACTATAACATTTGTTGATGAAGATGGCGAAACTGTTTTAGCTTCGGCTCAATATGAGTATGGAGCAATTCCTTCAACTGCCGTGCCGACAAAATTATCAACAGCGCAGTATTCATATTCGTTTGCCGGTTGGAGTCCTGCTGTGGTTCCGGTAACAGAAAATGCCACTTATACGGCAACGTATCGTGCCGTAACTAATTCATATAGAATTACATTTGTGGATGAAAACAGCAATAAAATTTTTGCGCAGGATTATGAATATGGTGCAATGCCAAGTTGCGTAGCTCCGCAAAAAGACGCGACTGCACAGTTTACATACACATTCGATGGCTGGTCGCCAGCTGTGGCAGAAGTAACAGGAACTGCAGTGTATAAGGCAACGTATTCTGAATCAGTGAATTCCTATGAAATTATGTTCAAAAACGACGATGGATCTGTTTTGCAACGTTCAACTGTGGCATATAACGCAATGCCGTTGTACGAAGGTGCTGAACCAACAAAATCGGCAACTGCACAATATTCGTATGAATTTGCAGGATGGAATAAGACCATCCGTGCTGTGGTTGGTGACGAAATATATGTCGCAACGTATTCAGTATCAATCAATACGTATCTTGTGACGTTTAAAAATTTTGACGGAGAAGTGTTGCAGTCATCGAATGTTGCGTACGGCACAATTCCTTCGTACAACGAGGCGGTGCCAACAAAACCAGCCGACGAGGAATATGAATACAGTTTTGTCGGGTGGAATAAAACTATTGATGTAGTAACTGAGGATGTGGTTTATACTGCTGTATTTACCAAGAGTACAAATAGTTATACCATAATTTTTAGAAACTATAATGACACAATTCTTCAAACTTCACAATTCGGTTATGGTGCTTTGCCAATGTGTCCGATTCCGACAAGAAACGCCGATGTTCGCTATACATACGTCTTTAATTCGTGGACTCCGGAACTTACGGCGGTTGCGTTCGATGCGGAATATTTTGCGACATACACGGCAATCACCAATAAGTATGTTGTAACATTTGTTGACGAAGATGGTGAAACTATTTTGCAAAAACGGGAATATGAATATGGCGCAATGCCAACATATTCAGGTGCAATGCCAACAAAATCTTCAACTGACCAATATTCGTACGTGTTCAACGGTTGGGATAAATCCATAACAAAAGTAACTGGTGAAACTGTTTACACCGCTACATTTGTTGAACAAGAACGGAAATATACCATTACGTTTGTTGATGAGGATTATTCGGTGATTTCAACAATGGAATATGCGTATGGAGCAACGCCAACAATCGCTGCACCAGAAAAATCGTCAACCGCACAATATTCGTATGAATTCAAAGGCTGGACGCCCGCAATTTCCGAAGTTGTTGCGAATGCAACCTATCGGGCTGAATATGACGTGGTTGTAAATCAATATGTGGTAAAATTCAACAATGCTGATGGTACGGAATTGCAGTCATCGAATGTTCTGTATGGCTCACATCCAGTATATGAAGGCGAAACGCCGTCAAAACCATCAACAATGCAATATTCGTATGAGTTTGCTGGTTGGAACAAACCACTGGTTGATGTTTCATGCGATGTTGTTTATACTGCTACATTTACGGAGTCTGTGAATGAATACACCGTAATTTTCAAAAATTATAATGGCGACATTTTGCAGATTTCTAAGGTCGCATACGGAAATTATCCATCGTTCGTAGGTGCAGTTCCTACGAAACCAAGCGAAAATGGTAAGACGTATTCGTTTGCGGGTTGGAACGTGGTGCCATCGCGTGTAACCGACAATGCGGTTTATACGGCAACATTCACCGATGCGACCACAATGTTTGAAATCACATTTGTTGATGACGATGGTTCGGTGTTGCAACAGTCGAATTTTGCATATGGAGCTATGCCAATTTGTGCCGTGCCATCGAAACTTGCTGATGCTCAATATACGTATGATTTTGATTCGTGGTATCCAAAACCAACAATAGTTACCGAAGACAAGACATATACAGCAACATACAAGTCAGAGAAGAAAAAATATCTCGTAACATTCAAGGATGATGATGGAACAATTTTGCAATCGCAGCAATATGAATATGGTGAGAAACCTGTCTGTGCAGCACCGACAAAAGCACCAACAGCCCAGTATTCATATACGTTTGCGGGATGGAACTATCACGTGATTGAAGTCGCTGCTGATGCGGTTTATACAGCTACATATGTTCAATCAACAAATCAATATACCGTTTCGTTCTTAGATGACGATAATTCGATAATTGCTTCTGTCATATACGATTATGGTCAAATGCCATCTATGGAAAATCCAACGAAGGCTTCAAACAACCAATATGAGTATTTATTTGAGGAATGGACTCCGTCGCTGGTTGAGGTTACAGCTGACGCATCATACAAGGCATCGTATTCCGCAACGGAAAGAACGTATTCGGTTGTGTTTGCCAACGAAGATGGAACAGAATTGCAACGCACCGATGAAACATACGGCACGTATCCGGCATATGTAGGCGAAACACCGCAGAAAGAAGGCAACGCGCAGTATTCGTATGAATTTACGGGATGGAATAAAACAATTGTCGCTGTGACGGGAAATACAACTTATATCGCTGTGTTTATGCAAGTTACAAATAAATATGTGGTTACATTTAAAGACGAGGATGGCGAGGTTTTGCAATCGTCGGAAATGCCGTTTGGCTCGTATCCGTCGTACGAAAATCAATATCCAACCAAGGTTGGCGAAGAGGGTGTGACTTATACGTTTGCAGGTTGGAATACTGAATTAGTGAAAGTTACTGATGATGCGGAATATATTGCAACATACACGACAGAAACTCAATTGTATCAAATTACGTTTAAAAACTACAACGACCAAATTTTGCAACGTACTGACGTCCCGTATGGAGCAATGCCAACGTGTTATGCTCCAACACGTGTTGCCGATGCGCAGTTCTCCTACGAGTTCGATTCGTGGTCGCCTGATTTAATACCTGTGGAACGTGCGGCAACGTATTACGCTGTGTTTAAGGAACATCTGAATACGTATTCGGTGAAATTTGTTGAGGAGGATGGTACCATGCTCGATGGTTCGGGTGTATTTGCTTATGGAGAAAAACTTTCGGTGCCAACTCCGTCAAAACCAGCAACGGAACAATATGTTTACACATTTATTGGGTGGGATAAACCAGTGGAAGTTGTTACTGCCGATGTGGTATATACGGCTCGATTCTCACAATCATTGCGGAAGTATGCTATAACATTTGAAGATGAAAATGGCGAAAAGCTTTCTGCTTCCGGTGAATATGAATATGGTTCGTTGCCAACTTGCAATGCTCCAACAAAACCATCAAATGAGCAGTTCACATATTCGTTTGAGGGATGGAATCCTGCGATAACTCCAGTTAACGCAGCAACAACGTATCGTCCACAATATTCGGAAATTACAAATACATATTCAATTGCGTTTGTTAATGAAGACGGCACAGAATTGCAGAATACACAAGTATTATACGGCGAAATGCCTGAATACCACGGAGCAGTTCCAACAAAAATGGGTTCTGAAAGAGAATCGTTTGCTTTTATTGGTTGGAACAAAACGATTGTTCCTGTCGTTGGCGATGAGACCTATACGACTATGTATGAGTCTGTTGCGAATACCTATACTGTCGTGTTCAAAAACGAAGATGGTTCGGTTCTCCAGCAATCATCGTACGAATATGGGGTAGTGCCGTCGTATGATGGCGCTTTGCCTCAAAAGCCAAACGATGTTGGCAATGTATATACGTTTGCGGGTTGGAATGTTACTCCTGTTAAGGTTGTGGGCGATGCGGTTTACACGGCAACCTATATGCTTGCATCGGATATGTATGTGATTACATTTGTGGATGAAGATGGTACGATTTTGCAGCAAACAGAATTCAATTATCGTTCTGTTCCAACGTGTCCGATTCCAACAAAATTGGCTGACGACAAATATTCATACACGTTCGAAAGTTGGTCGCCCGATTTGCAACCGGTAACGACGGAAGCAACTTATACGGCTGTTTATGCAAAAACACCGAAAACGTATCTTGTGAATTTTATGTCGGAAGACGGCACAACGGTGCTGTTGAAACAAATGGCGCATTATGGCGAAATGCCAACATTCACCGAAGAGATTCCTGCGAAGGTTGGCAATGAACAATATTCATATTCGTTCTGTTGCTGGTCGCCTGAACTTGAATCTGTTACTGGAAATGCAACATATACAATTACTTACAATACTGTGGTGAACCAATATGTTGTGTCGTTTAAGAATTACGATGGGACTATGTTGCAAGTTTCTGTGCTGAATTATGGTGATATGCCTTTGTACGATGGTGAAACGCCAAAACGGGCTACCGATGCTGCGTCAAGTTATACGTTCAAAGGATGGAACCATGATATCTCGCCTGTAACGAAAACAGAAACCTACGTTGCGCAATATACTGTCTCGCCTGCAAAATACAGCATTACGGCAACTGCAAACAATGTCGCTTATGGCTACGTGGACGGAGGCGGAATCTACGATTACAATTATTCGTTGGAATTGCGTGCGGTTGAAAACTATGGCTACCATTTTGTTCGTTGGAGCGATGGTGTGATGCAAAATCCTCGTCAGTTGACCGTATTGAAAAATTATTCTGTGGAAGCACTGTTCGAACCATTGCAATACAGCATTTCAATAGCTGTGAATAATTCAAATTTCGGCTATATAGAAGGCGGTTACGATTTGTATGACTTCAATTCCGAAGTTACTGTTGAAGCTGTTCCAAACGAAGGGTATGAATTCTATCAATGGGCAAATGGCTCGAAAAATACGCAGAAAACGTTTGTCATGAATGGCGATATGTATGATACGGCATATTTTAAACCGAAAACATTCATCGTATCGGCTATGACTAACGATGTGTTGATGGGAACCGTTGCTGGTGTGGGAAGTTACAATTATAATTCTATGGTTACGCTAACTGCAGAACCTCGCGATGGCTTTGAGTTTGTGAAATGGGATGATGGAAACACAAATGCAACCCGCAAATTTGTAATTGTGAATGATACTACGTTTATGGCTGTGTTCAAACCAACTCAATATACTGTGACACTTACAGTTAATAATGAAAATTATGGTGAAGTGTTCGGCGCAGGCGTGTATAACATAAATGTGGATACGGTGATAGAGGCACGTTGTAAATATGGATATGAATTTATTGAATGGAGCGATGGCGTGGTTGATATGAAGCGACGCATTGTTGTGGTGGAAGATACAACATACGAAGCTCGTTTCAAACCTATTGTGTATGAACTTTCATTGTATAGCAGCGATGAATCTATGGGAAGCGTTGATGGTAGCGGCTCATATGAATATGGCTCCGATATTGAAATTGCCGCTGTACCAGAAAAAGGCTACCGCTTTGATTCGTGGAGCGATGGCGACACCGTTGCTTTGCGCACCTATAGGATTAAGGCATCTACTAATCTGGTGGCTAATTTTGTTCCAATAGAGTATGAAGTTCGATTGTCGGTCAATGATTCATATTTTGGAACGGTCGAAGGGGCTGGTTTGTATAGCTATCAGTCTGATGCAGAATTAGTTGCTAACCCAATTTATGGCTATAAATTGGGCGGTTGGTCAACAGGTCAAACCACCGACACCATACGTGTTACCGTGTTGAGCGATACGCTGATAATTGCTAACTTTGTTCCTGAACAATATCAACTTACGTTGAAACTCAGCGATGATAGCGCAGGTGTGGTGACAGGAGATGGCATCTTCGACTTTATGCAGGTTGCGGTGGTTTCTGTACAAGCGGCGGAAGGATATGAGTTTATTGAATGGAGCGATGGCAACACTGATACGGTCCGCAATATTATGATGACGAAAGATGTGGAATTGGAAGCTCGGTTCCGTAAGATTGAAAACACTGAACTACAACTTTATACAATACCACATTATATCATATTGAAATACGTAAAGGACTACGATATTTATGTCATAAATCCAGTAGGTGAAATTACCCACTTTACATCGAAATCTCCTGATATTGATGTTGAATACTATATGCCAACAATGGGTGTGTATATTGTTAAACTAATATCTCCAGAAGGTTCAGTGCAAGTACGAAAAGTGTTAGTTCGGTAATAATTGATTTTGTATCTTTGACCGCGAAAAATTCAAGAATATGAAACAGTTTTGTTATATAGGACTATTTGTCGGATTGGTGTCTGTGTTGTTTCAATCGTGTGAGGGTAAGGATGTTGCGTATGAAAAAACGTATGCGTTCGAAAATAATCTTCTTACTAAAAACGAACATCCTCGATTTGAATTTGAGAATACCGCTGATACGTTCCAGTTATATAATGTGGTGCTGTCTGTTGTTCATGAACCAACGGTGTCGGCGTTTCAATTGCCGCTCGAATTGGGGTATCGTTCTCCATACGGTGAGTCTGTTTCTATTCCAATAGCTATTCCGTTGTATAACAATAAATTCCAACCGATTGGCTTAATGCGTTCCGATAGTTTGGTGGAATTGCAGCAAACTTTGTTCTATGCCAATTCGTTCCGTAAAGGATTGAATACCTTTGAATTAGCATTGGATTCGCATCAGGATTCGTTGTTCGGGATCGTTTCGTTTTCTCTTTCTATAGAGCGTGCAAACTAAACAAATAGGCTTGCAATGGTAAATGTGGCATAAACTATGCTCGCAAATCCATTGGTCGTGCTGAATGCAAGGTTTACTTTCGAGATGTCGTTTGGTGAAACTATTGTGTGTTGGAATATCAAACAACCAATAAATAAAACGGAACCAATCCAATACAACCATGAAAATTCAGCAATAAAACCTACAATTACAACAAGTATCGCGGTTACAACATGAATACCAATTGAGGCACGGAGAGCGTTTTTTCTTCCTAATCGTTCGGGAATGCTGTGCAAGGATTCCCGACGGTCGAATTCTTCGTCTTGTAGTGCATAAATGATGTCAAAACCAGCCATCCATCCCAACACAATAAATGAAAAAATGATGGGAATAATCGCAAATTCAGCGGAAACGGCTATATATGCGCCAATTGGCACTAACGCCTGACCTATGCCTAAAAAAAAGTGGCACAACGAGGTGAATCGTTTTGTGTAGGAGTAAAATAACACAACCGCCAAAGCAACAGGTGATAGAAAAAAACAAAGTCTGTTGATGAACCACGTGGTTGCTATAAATAGAAGCGACATCAGAATTACAAATATCAATGCGGCTCTTGGGGAAATAACGCCTGCTGGAATTTCTCTGTTTTCGGTGCGCTCGTTTTTTTTGTCGAATTTGTAATCAACTAAACGGTTGAACGCCATTGCGGCTGAGCGGCAAAATACCATACAAAGAAGCACACAGAGCAACAATCTCCATTCAAACGGATAATTGGCGTACCATACAGCCAACGAAAATCCGATTGCGGCGAACGGTAACGCAAAAATTGTATGGGAAAATTTTATGAGTGAAAAATATTTCGCAATATTCATATCGAATAATTATTCTGCTGTTTTGTCAACTTGTTTGTCAAAATAAACCGAACGACAGATGGCTTGTAATTGTCGCATAAAGTTTCGCTTTTCTTTGTTCGGATAATACACGTATCCCTCGATTGTTATGAGTTTGTTTTTCCCAGGATTGCAGAATGTGTAACTGGTGAATGGTCCCGCCATAAAATCGTTTTCCACACGCCACTTTCCACGCAACTCAACGGTGAAGTCATCCAAAATGTATTTCCCGACTTTATATTGAGTGGGAAGAATGTATTCCGTCGTCATAAAACTCCCTTCGGTAGGACCAGGAATGTGGATTTTTACAATGGAATCCCGATAATTAAGCAAATTCGCTTTGTTGAATTGCGCGGTGTCGGTATATGGACGTTCGTAAATGATAAGTCCTTGACTATGAACCTTTGACTCAAGTGAAATCCACATAAAACCATCTGCTGTTTTATTGACATTGTAGCCAACGGGAACGGAAATGTTGATGTCAAATTGTTTTTTAATGCTTTTTTCTACAATTTGATTGTTCGCTTGCTTGTAGAGTTGCTGGTAGCGCTCAATTTCCGCTTGGATAAAATATTCTATGATATTGCTTCTTTTTATATTCAAAACCTCTTTCAGTTCCTCCGCATTGCCAGCGCCTATGCTCACATACGCTTGATGTTGTGTCCAAAGGTCTTTGCGGTATTGGATTTGTGGTTTGGTGAATTTTTTATCAACATCAAGAAACAATATGTTTCGGTAATTTCTGAATGTGCTGGAAAAATTGTTCCGACTGATAAGTAAAACTGAAAATGGTGATTCTGATTGTGTTAGACCAATTTCTTCTTCGTTGAGCACAGCACAGATTTGTTCTCCAGTTTCCGAATTCTTGTATTCATCATTGATAACAACCAACAATTCTCCTGGCTCTCCCGTCATTGAACTGCCCCCAATGCCGTTTTTGCATGATGTCAGGCTGAACAACACGTACGAGAGAATTATGGTATATTTCAAAATTGAATTCATACAATTATTGTTTTTGTATTAATGCTACGGCAAAAACTGCAACTCCTTCCTCGCGACCAACAAAACCGAGTTTTTCAGTTGTTGTTGCTTTTACTGACACATCTGAAATATCAATTTGTAGGTCGTCGGCAATGTTTTTGCACATTTGTGGAATGTGTGGTAATAATTTTGGCTTTTGCAGACAGATTGTTGCATCAATGTTCCCAATTTCCCAACCGTTTGCCGAGATTAACTCTTTGGTTTTTCGAAGCAAAATTCTGCTGTCTATATTTTTGAATTCGTTGCTGTTGTCGGGAAAGTGATAGCCAATGTCGCGCATTGCCGCAGCGCCCAAAATCGCATCGCAAATGCTGTGGAGAAGCACGTCACCATCAGAGTGGGCAACCAAGCCGTGGCTATGCTCAATATGCACGCCTCCTAATACAAATGGTAATCCTTCAGCTAATTGGTGAACGTCGTATCCTTGACCAATTCGGATTTTCATTATCGTTTAGAGTTTGAATTTCCTGTGCTTTCGAAATCAAATGTGATGGAAAAACGGAATGTGTTTGCCAATGGCGAATTTTTGCCGTTAACAGGAATCAGATATGAAAAATCCAATCCAAAGATATTCAACCGTAGTCCAGCACCAGCTGTGAAATATTTTCTGTCTCCTTTCGTATCGGCTTCGTTGAAATATCCCAATCGAGCGGCAAATTGTTGGTTGTACCAATATTCGGCGCCTATGCTCAATGTGAATTCCTTCATCTCTTCGCTGAATCCGTTTGGCGCATCATAGAACGATTGGAAAATACCTTGTGGCACCGATACTTCATTGTCTTTCCCTTTGGTTTCTGATATATTGCCGTTGCTGTCCTTAATGTAAATTGGTGGAGTAGGAACCAGCAGTTTGTTTACATCGAAATATACACCAAGTTTATTATATTGGTCAATATCCATGTTGTAACCCAATCCAAGTTTTAGATTAGCAGGAATAAAGTCTTTGTTGTCATTTGAATATGATATTTTTGAACCAATGTTCGAAATGTTGAATCCAGCGGTCAACAAACCAGGCATCGTCGATTTGAATTCCTTGAAATACGTTCCGGAAATATCGGCGGCTACAGCCTTCCCTGCGTGGTAATTTTCTAATGTTCCGCCAGTTAGGTTTGAATATATAAAGCGTCCTGTCATACCCATAACAAAATTGTCGGCCAAATAGCGTGAGTATGAAACATCTATGGAATATTCTTGGGGCGAAATTGTGATTCCTGCGCGGTTACCATCTTCATCGTACGCTTCTATGTCGCCTAATGAGAAATAGCATAGCGATGCGCCAACAGCTTCTTTTTTTGAAAGCTTTTTGTAGCCAGCAAGATAAATCAAATTAATGTCTTTTATTCCTAAGTTCGACAACCATGGCGTGTATGAAAGTCCTACGCTGAAATCGTCGTCTGAAGTCGCATATTTTGAGGCGTTGCTGTGTTGTGCCCACACATCGGGTGTGGTTGCGGCTCCAACATCTCCCATTGCACCGCTTCGTGAGTCAGGTGTGATGGTAAGAAACGAAACCGCTGTTGTGATTACGTTGTATTTTGTTAGGTCTTGACCTGTGCTTTGAGAACCACTTTTGTCTGTATCAATTTGTTGGGCAAACAGCGCTGTGCCCATCATAAGAGAGAGTATTGTTAATAGAATCCGTCGCATCGTCTTAATAAATAAATTATGCAAATATACGTTTTTTTATAAACTTGAAAAACGGTTGATTATTGTTTGGATATAAAAAATTATTTCGCCAATAAAATTTTTTGTTCCGACCATTGCGTTTCTCCTGTATTTGTTTGAATTTCAATTGTATATGGATAAATGCCGTTTTGCATCTGGGAACCGTTTGCCGATTTCCCGTCCCAAAATAATTCGGTATCAAGAAATCCTGATGCTGTTTTTTCCGTTACAAAGGATCGAACCAAATTCCCAGAAAGGTCATATATTTTTATTGTGATTTTGGCCTCGTTTCCCGCTTGGTTGTGGGCGAAATGGAAATAGGTGATATCTTTCATCGGATTGGGGTAATTATATACGTTTTTGATTGTAACGTCCTTTGAATTAACTACATAGAAATTTATTTCCATTTCTGACGGATTGTTGTACGAATCCCACATGGTCAATGTTAGTGTGTGTTCTCCTTCGGCAAGGTCTAATAATTTGTATTCTATTGAACCAGAGGTATATGTGTTCAAATCGGCATAGTAAAAATCGTTGAGGGTGATTTGGTTTGACTCATCACCGTCAATTGTTAGTGTTATGCTATGTCCGATTGATGCATTGGAAATGTTGATGCCTGATGAATCTGTAACAAAAATTCGCAATGTTGGGTTTTGGTTTGTCATTGAACCGTTGGTGAAATTCTTTTCGTTGAGGTACATTGAAATTGTTGGACCAGAAAAATCATCGTCTTCCGAAGTTAAACTTTCGTTTATCAGCAAATCGTAAAATGCTCCAGCGGCTTGAATGCTGTCGTTTGTTGCGTATAGGCTGAGTTTCCCTTTGCCGTTGTAATAATAAATGTCCTGGGGCAATATTGCGGAAAATGAAAACCTTCCGTTTTGTACGCTCGCCATTCCCTGAAATAGAGTGTTTGTGTATGAATCAAATGTAATCACATCATTCTTGTCGTTTCCTAATGTGGTGATGGACTGTGATTTATCAAATAATTTTATTGAGAGAATCCCATCGTATTTGTCGTCTATTTGAGCATCTGGGGTTTCAATATGACCAGAAATTTGCAGTGTGGATAACGCTTTGATTGTGTCGTTGAATTCGGCAAAAGGTATGTTGTTGATGGAATCTATTGCAATGGAATATTTCGGTACGGCAAGTCGCAGGGCTGGGTCGCCGAGCAGAATATACACTCGTTTGTTTTGGTACATATCGTTAGCAGTGTTCGCTTTTGCCAATAAAAATGCTTCGCCAATGGTTCGAGGTTGTTGGAGCGTATCTAAGTCAAAAATATACTTATATATATTGTCGCAGAGCGTGTAGTTCGCCGAGGCATAGGAATAACGTGTTGCGCTGATGATGCCGATGCCGCCGCCATTTTTTTGTGTGAGCAATTTTTCACCAAGCGAAGTCCCGTTGTAGTCAAAGTGGGCAATGTTGCATGCTGCGGCGATGAAAAATGGTAATTTGGTGGTGTTTTTCCATGATTCAACTGCGGTTGCTTCCACGGCGTATTCTGCCATCATTCGGGTTTCATTGCCATGGCCGCTGTAGTTGAATATCAGACAGCCTTTCTGAATCCTGTCGTTTATAGCTTTAACCACATCGGGATAACGTTCGCCGGCACTACTGCGGACTTGTTTGTATGCGTCGGCGTAGATTTTGTCAAAATTGAACTGTGGATATGATTTTGTGATGGATGTACATAATAAATCCGCATCGTTCATGTGTGTTGTCTGATTTTCGTTGGCATCGTCGGCAAGAAAACAAAGGTAATTTTGCCAATCGCCACGATACAATGGATTGGTGGAATATTGAATTATTTTGTCGGTGATGTGTTCCGCTTCACTTTTTGTCGTGACGGGCAATCTTCCAATTGCAACTTTCAGTTCGCCGACAAACGTGTCGTTTGATTTTACGCCAGAATTTTTGTCAAGCAATCCGAAAAAGTCATCGGAGCAAAGAGAGTAATCCTCGTTGAGCGTTTCTTTTGTCTGGAATGTGAAGATGTATGGCCCGTTGAAATCAATTGTTTTGTTGGCAAATGTGCCATCACCGAACAAAAGCACATATTTCAGTTTTTTCCCGCCACGAATGTAAATGTAGCGGATGTAGTCGCGAAGTGCTGCCACGTCTTTCCTGCCTGCTGCGAATTCTGTGCAGATTTCCTCTTGTGAAACCACTGCGCATGTGAATTTGTCGATGGTCGTGTGTAATTGGGCAAGTCTGTTTGCTTGTTCGTTGAACATTGGATTTGCGATAATAAGCATATCAATGTTTGAGTTTTTTAAAATGTCCTGATTGTCAATAATTTTTTCGAAATTTACTGACTTGAAATCTTTTGAAAATGCAATGAATTCGTGAAGTGTGGAACAGTCTGCCGAAAATTGAGTGTTCCCATTTGTGAACGAAGATTTGAGTGCTATTGGTTGTTCAGGATTGGTGATGTCCCAAATTGTTTTTGACGATGATGAACGTATTGTGTATGAGCATATTCCATTTGAAATGGATTCGACATCCCTGAAAATCAGTTGCTCGTTTCCGTCAATTTGCAATGCGCAACGGGTGCGGAGTTCCACGTAGTCCAAGTAGCCTCGGCTGCTTGCTCCCGAATATTTCAATTTGAGCGTGATGGAGTTTTTTTCTTTGGGGGAAAATGAAAATGTTTTTGCTTGAAGCCGTGCGTATGGTTTGTTCGAATTTGTTGGCGAAAATAGCAATGATTCCATTGATTCGTCGTTGATAGTGACAGATACGTTTGCCTGCGATGAATGCCGTGCCGCAAACGCAATAGTCGCCGTAGCGTTTGAAAGTGCATACGGAGTGGGGAACTGCACAGATTTTTCGGAAGAAACGCTTTCAAAATAATTTTGTCCCGATGAAATTGGGTTCACATCGTCTTTTTCGTAGAATTGCAGATTGTCGTAGCTATTCGATGATGTTGTGGCTGCATCGGAACTTTCTGATTCTGAAATGATTATCGGTTTTTTATTCGTTGTTATGAAATAATAATTCTTGTCGCTCAGTCTGTTTTTTTTGTGCGAAAATGTTTTTTGATTGGCGTCGAATGTCCATACATTTGGCGATTGACCGTAAAATAATATGTAGTCCCCCGAGTTGAATACGGCGTCGTTTCCTGTAACAACAGAAATTGCAATTGGGTGCAGAGTGTCGGGAATGTCGGTTGTGTTCATCAATGAATTTGGTCCAGCTCCGTTCCCATATACAGCAACCGAGTTTATGTCGGAAAATCCCCATTCTGCCAAATCTTCGTATGTGATTTTGTAGATTCCTGATTCTGTGACCGATACTTTTGCCCACGTTCCGCTCTGCAACGCCGACTGCGCAAAACTGGCTGTCAGCATTGAAAACAATGCTGTGATAGTTGAGAAAAACGCTCTGTGACGGGTTAGAATTCGCACTATTTGTAAAATAAAATTTAAAAGAATACGTAAATAAAATACCTTTAGTATTTTTGGCACGTAAAAATATTCAAATCTTGAGAACGAAAAAAGTACTGATAGTTTTTTTTTCGTACATTATTATATGTACAATGGATATTTCGGCGCAAATTGCCGAATTTACCCAGATATACAATAATTATGTGTATTTGAATCCTGCGTTTGTTGGAACCACGTCGTGTCCTCATGTTTTTTCCTCGTATCGCTCGAAAAATTTTTCCCAAGCTCGTTATTCCACGGCGTATGTGTCGTTCGATGTTGATATGAAACAGTCGCTTGGAAGTTGTGGTTTTTCTTTGTTGCATGATGTGCAGAACGGCGTTTTCAGCGAAACAGAATTGATGGCGATTTATGCAAGAACATTCCGCCTACAAAAATATTTATATATGAAAACATCATTGGCGGCGGGATATGTTTATGAAAAATCCGACTATTCCGACCTCGTTTTCCCTGATATGTTGCACGTTTTTGATAATGGATATGGTACAACCCGTGAGATTTTAGATACGGATATTCGGCATAATTTCAACTCGGAATTTGGCGTTTTGGTGTATAATGATGTGTTTTATGCAGGTATGAGCATCAAAAATTTACAAGGAAATGTCAGCCGTGATGCAAAAAATGCGAATTTATTTCCAAGAATTTTTTCATTTCACGGAATGGCAAAATTTTCCACGACAAAAGCCTATATGAAAGAGTATCTTTTGTTGTTCTATCCGTCTGTAAATGTGGTAATTGGAGGTTGTTCGTCGTACGCACAGGCAGGATTGATTTTACAAAAATGGATGGTGCAAATTGGGGCATCGTATCGACAAATTTTACCCAAGAATGAAAATTCTTTCGCATTTTTTGTTGGTATTGTTGAAAAAAGGTTTAGATTTGCCTATAATTGTGATATGACAATAAACTCGTCAAAACAATTTGATACACATGAGGTATCGTTCGGGTATCAATTTGATTGTCGGGAGAAAAAGAAAAAATTCGAGGCGGTAAAAGCGCCAACGTTTTAAATATAGAAGTGAAATTAAAAAAAGAAAGTTATGAATATTAAGAATCTTCTGATGTATTCGGCAATCGCAGGACTTTTCATTATGAGTTCTTGTGCTGATGAAGTTTCCACCACAACGGGTTGGAACTACAATGATTCAAAGAATGGAGGTTTCCAGAAGTATGATGATTTCTATGAACAAGAAACTGGACCAGGTTTGGTGTTGGTTGAGGGTGGCTCATTCGCGATGGGTAGTGTTCAACAGGATGTAATGTACGACTGGAACAATGTTGCACGTAAGGTGAGTGTTTCGTCATTCTATATGGATGAAACTGAAGTACGTAACCTTGATTATCGTGAATATTTGTACTGGATTACGCGTGTGTTCGCTGAAGAACCAAGTGTGTATTGGGCAGCACTTCCTGATACATTGGTTTGGAGAAGCCGCTTGAGCTACAACGAACCTTATGTACAACACTATTTGCGTCACCCTGCATTCCAAAACTATCCAGTTGTTGGTGTTAGCTGGTTGCAGGCAAATGATTATTGCGTTTGGCGTACTGACCGTGTGAACGAACGTATTTTGATCCGTGAAGGTGTGTTGAACGAAAACAATGAACAATTAGGTGCCGACAACTTCAATGTTGAAGCATATATGAATCACTTGTATGAAGGTTCTGTAAACTCTAATTTGCACGACTATAACCCATCAAATGCTGATGGAACTCGTATAGTACGCGAGGAAGATGGTATCATTCTTCCTAAATATCGTCTCCCGACAGAGGCTGAATGGGAATTTGCAGCATTGGCTATCATCGGTAACTCTGTTGATGAACGTATTTATGAAAGACGAATCTATCCTTGGAATGGTCATCAATTGCGTAACCCGAGCGTTCACGAACGTGGTCAAATGATGGCGAACTACACTCGTGCTCGTGGTGACCAAATGGGTGTTGCTGGTCGTTTGAATGATATGGCCGACATTACCGCTCCTGTATTGTCATATTGGCCAAATGATTACGGATTGTACTGTATGGCTGGTAACGTTAACGAATGGGTATTGGATGTGTATCGTGCTAATTCAGCTGCTGATGTTGATGAATTCAGACCATTCCGTGGTAACGTGTTCCAAAAATATACTGAAGAAGACGGTGCCGATAAGGGAACATTCGTGGAAGTTGACTCTTTGGGCCACATGGTAAAAGAAGATATCAGTGTTGCTGATGCTTACGGAAGAATGAACTACCGTCAAGCAGATAACATCAACTTCTTGGATGGTGACCAAATGTCAAGTATTGATTTCAATGAAGAAATTGACGACTCAACAAGAACATATGGCTCAAACTTGATGTATCAACAAAAGAATTTGTCTGACGAAGATTTGTACTCAGAAACAGGTTGGTACACTTTGGTTAACGACCACTCACGTGTGTATAAAGGTGGTAGCTGGAGAGATAGAGCTTACTACTTGGCTCCAGGTTCACGCCGTTTCTTGGATGAATCAAAAGCTACAGATGATATAGGTTTCCGTTGCGCGATGACTCGTGTGGGAAGTCCAGTAGCATATTAATCTTAGTTAAATTTAAGGAAGCCCCCTTGTGGGGCTTTTTTTTTATACGATGTTATTATGACAGTTCAAGAATTTTATGAATCGTATTTTGTGAAATATCCACATATTTCCACCGATACGAGAACAATTACAAAAGGTTCTATTTTTATTGCTTTAAAAGGCGAAAATTTTGATGGAAACCAATATGCACGCAAAGCTATAGAATCAGGCGCGGTGTGTGCAATTGTGGATGATGAATCGATGGCGTCGGAGTCGTGCTTTTATGTGAATGATTCGTTGCAATTCCTACAAGACCTTGCCCGATATCATCGGCAACAACTGAATATTCCAGTGATTGGTATAACAGGCACTAATGGAAAAACTACAACTAAAGAATTGGTGTCTTCGGTTTTGTCGCAAAAATATAAAGTTGAATATACACGAGGCAATCTCAATAACCATATTGGTGTTCCTCTTACGTTGTTGTCTATCACCAAACAAATAGAAATTGCGGTGGTTGAAATGGGGGCGAATCATCCTGGCGAAATAAAAACTTTGGTGAATATTGCGATGCCTACGCATGGTTTGATAACTAACGTGGGAAAAGCGCATTTGCTTGGCTTTGGTAGTTTTGAAAATATCATAAAAACAAAAACTGAACTATACGAATTTATCGCTTCTGTAAATGGAACTATATTTATAGATGCTGACAATCAGAACCTTACACAAAACTTGCGTGGGGTAAAAAATATGGTGCGATATTCGTTTAATTCGGAAACAGACTATAAGGGGAAGATGTTGGATAATTCGATTTATGCCGCATTTTCGTTTGAACATAACGGAAAAACGATTGATATTCATTCGTCATTATATGGAGAATACAATGCTAAGAATATGTTGACAGCAGCCACTGTTGGCTCATATTTTGGTGTGACGATGGAACAAATCAAAACGGCGATTGAGGGATATGTGCCATCTAACAATCGCTCGCAGACGAAGAAGACAGCAAAAAACACGTTGATAATGGATGCCTATAATGCAAATCCAACAAGTATGCGGGCGTCGTTGGAAACATTTATCTCTATGGATGCGGAAAACAAATGTGTGATTCTGGGCGAAATGTTTGAATTGGGCGAGGCTTCGGAAAATGAACATCTTTCAATTTTAAAATTGTTGCAGAATTCATCAATCCCATCTATCAATTTGGTCGGTAAATGGCCTCGTGTAGATTGGCTGTCTGCGAATTATTATGCTACTTCGGAGGATTTGAAATCATATTTGAAGGAAAAACCAATTGAACATTCCACAGTGTTGATAAAGGGTTCCCGTGGCGTTAAATTGGAGGTTGTTGTTGATGTTTTATAATGTTTGTATGAAGAAATTTGTTGGCTTGTTGTTGCCCGTCTTGACGTTAATTTCTTGTTCTTCAGAACAAGAGTTTGAAACTGATTACAAGGTTTATGAAGTGCAGGGACCTGTGCGTCAGATAGTGTATAGAAATACGGAATCGAATACAAATGATATAGTAGTGACCTACAACAAGGATGGTATGTTGTTGTCAGAAAAAATGAGGGGACGAAATATTGAATATCAATACAATGGAAAATTTGTCCAATCATTGAAAATATATAATGGTGATTCATTGGAATTGAAGCGGACATATACGTATATCGGCAGCCTACCTGTTGAAATAAAAGAATACGATAAGGTTGGAACATTTCGCAAAAGAGTGTGTTATGAGTATGATTCTGAGGGAAATAGAACCAAAGGTGTGATAGTATCACCATACAAGGATACTTTGTTTGTATGGAAATATGCATTTCAGGGAAAGGATGTGCAACAAGAGGATAGAATCAATTATCAAAATGGCGGTAATTTCGCACAACGCTTTGATTATGAGTACGATTCAGCTGGTAATTTGTCAGCGATTTTAGAATACGATGAGTCTATTCTGATAAGTAAAACAGAATATACCACTTATCATGGTATAGCATTGCAAACCAAAGTTATACATTATTGGGACGACCAAGCGACTGATTCATTGATGATGACTTATGGTTTTGACGAAAAAGGGAATTGGATTTTTAAACGTACTTCAATGGCAAACCGTCCCGATATGCGACAAGAACGGACGATATTGTATTATAAAAAGTAAAGTGATTAATACACATAATTCACCACGTGCCAGATTGCTATAAATTCGGCAATGTTTACGTTGTCGCTTATTGTGTAAAGAACGTCGCTTAAATAGGACGACGTACCTTCATAAACTTTGCCCTTTTTCCAATTGCAAATAATATCGCTCGAATACGAGGAGTTACCTTTGTACATTTTTCCGTTGCGAATTGTGCAAACTACGTCGCTGCTGTAACTGGAGTTTCCTTTGTAAACATTTCCATCGGAAATAGTGTAAAGTACGTCGCTGCTGTAACTGGAGTTTCCTTTGTAAACTTTTCTATCGGAAATAGTGTAAAGTACGTCGCTGCTATACGAGGAATTACCTTCGTAAATCTTTTTGTCTCTGATAGTTACAAGTACGTCGCTGGAATAGGAAGAATCACCTTTGTATATTTTACTATCTTTAAGGTTGCAGATAACGTCGCTACTATAAGTTGACGTACCCTTATGAACCTTGCAAGTACTTGGACTTGAGGAATTTAAGAAAGATAACCCCATGACAATTAATATAATTTGTAAAACAAATTTTTTCATTTCTCTTTCATTTTTTCTAATCCAGTATCAAGAAACTTCTTGTATTTTTCTACATCTTTTGCTTCATCGTATGTGATTGGCTCACAGAGTTTTTTCCCGTCAGGCGAAAGCAAAACATAGTATGGTTGCATAAGACCGTGGTAGTTTTTCATCATAAAAATGCTCCAATGTTCGCCAATGGTTCTGATTTTGTATGTTTTTCCTCCGTATTGTTCTTCACGGATAAGCGAACTATCAAGAGGTTCGCGGGAATCAAGATAAAGCGAAATTAGCACGTAGTCGTTTTTTATAATTTCGAGAATTTCGGGTTTTGCCCAAACGTTCATTTCTATTTTTCGGCAGTTTTCACAACCTAAACCTGTGAAGTCCAATAAAATTGGCTTGTTTTCCGCTTTTGCGTGCGCCAATCCTTCTTCGTAATTGTAGTAGCCGTCAATTCCGTATGGTGAGTGGAATAATTCGGCATATTTTTTATTTGTGTTAATATTTGTTTCTTCCGTATTCGACAGAATATGAATGTGTTGCGTATTCATTGGGGGAAGCCAGCCACTGATGAGGTCAAGTGGTTTCCCAAGAAATCCTGGGATAAGGTATATGGTGAATGCGAAAATAATAGCCGCAAATCCAATTCGTTGTTTTGACAACGGCTTTCGTGTGCAGTGACCTAAACAAATCACGCGAAGAATGCACAATCCCCATATTATTGATAACAAAATCCAAATACCGATATATAAATCGCGTGGCAATATTCCCCAGCCAGCAACTAAATCGGCTTTGGAAATGAATTTCATTGCGAAACCTAATTCAATGAAGCCCAACGAGATTTTAATGTCGTTCATCCAATCTCCCGATTTTGCAAGCGAAGAAAGGAGCGATGGCATGGCGGCGAATACGATGAATGGAAGTGAAAGTGCAACAGCAAACCCCAACATTCCCACCATTGGTCCTATGAGAGAGCCCGAAACGACAGATTCCACGAGTAATGTCCCAATTATCATGGCCGTGCAGGAGAAAGACACCAAAACCAACGTGAACGCCATAAAGAATATACTCATAAATCCTTTCGAAGAGTCGGCTTTCTGGTCGAAATAGTTTATCCAACTTGTCGGCAACATTAGTTCGAATACTCCGAAGAACGAGATTGCAAAAATGACGAACACAAAGAAGAACACCATATTGAACGCCGGACTTGTGGAAAGTTTGTTGAGCGCGTCAACTCCGAAAAGCAACGTGATGCACAAACCAAGTACGACAAAAATCACCACTATAGACAAACCATAAATCAGCACGTCGCGGAGGGCGTGTTGTTTGTCGCGTTTCAGGAACATGCTCACTGTCATTGGAACCATTGGAAATACGCATGGAGTAAGGAATGCGAGGATTCCGCCCAAGAATCCTAATAGAAAAATCATCCACAACGAGCGGGATTCCGTTTGTGGCGCTTCTTCTTGTTGTATAATTGTTTCTTCAGTTGTGCCGAGCGTATCTAAAACTAATGCGGAGTCTTGATTTTCTGTCTGTTCAACGATTGTATCGATTTTAGTTGTGTTGATTTGTTCTGTTTTCTTTTCAGGAACTTCATCAACTTTTTTCTGTATTGTATAAGCAGGAATTTGCACTGTAAATTCTTCGGGGAATGGATTTAGGCAATATCCGTCGTCTTTGCAGAGTTGGTAACTGTAGGTCCCTTTTATTTCGCATGGCTCGATGTCTTTTGTAACGACAAATTCTTGTGCCCATTTTGTGTGCGTGCTGAATTGACGAATGTTTATTCCGAAAATGTCGTCAAAAAACTCATCAACTTTGCCGGCACGAATGACTAATCCACCAACTTTTTCAATTCCGTCGGGAAGTTCAAAGTCAACTTTTGCCGCAATTGGTCCGCCCGAAACTTGGTCGAAACTATACATGTGGAAATCCTGCGGAATCGTTATGTTCATTACGATTTCAAAGTGGTTTTTGTTGACCTTTTCCGTGGAATAGAAAATGTTCCAATCCGCAGTTTGTGCAATTGCAAGAACGGGGAACAGAAGTATGCTTAGAACTAATTTTAGAGTTTTCATTTATTCAA
Source organism: Bacteroidales bacterium UBA3754 (assembly GCA_002371705.1). Lineage (GTDB taxonomy): Bacteria > Bacteroidota > Bacteroidia > Bacteroidales > UBA1715 > UBA1715. The sequence goes on along the minus strand of DFGI01000096.1, from coordinate 11,485 downwards.
CTTTGTACAAAAATATAAAAATAGAACGATTGAAAATCCGATTTCGTGTGGGAAAATGCAAGTTTATGATATTCGTATATTTTTCGTTTGAATCTTGTCTGAAAAAATGTTTTACTTGTTAATTTTATGTAGATTTGTAGCAAAAGATAACAATATGCAGAATTTTAATTTTTATAGTCCTACCGAATTTGTATTTGGGAAAGATAGGGAAAACGAGTGTGGAACGTATGTGAAAAAATATGGTGGTTCCAAAGTTTTGATTCATTTTGGTTCGTCGTCAGCGAAAAAATCAGGCTTGCTTGATAGAGTGAAAACTTCGTTGCAGAATGCGAACATTTCGTTTGTGGAACTTGGTGGCGTTCAGCCGAATCCGCACGATTCGTTGGTGTATAAAGGCATAGAAATTTGTCGTGCCGAAGGCGTTGATTTCATTCTTGCCGTTGGTGGTGGTTCGGTTATCGACTCCGCTAAGGCGATTGCCATGGGCGTTGTGTACGATGGCGATTTTTGGGATTTCTATAGTGGAAAATCTCCGCAAAAAGCGTTACCTGTTGCAACTGTGCTGACAATTGCTGCTGCTGGTAGCGAAGGTTCTGGCGATTCTGTTATCACAAAGGAGGACGGAATGTTGAAACGTGGTGCGGGTGGTGATTGCCTTCGCCCAAAATTTTCAATTTTGAATCCGCAGTTAACGTGCACATTGCCGGCATATCAAACAGCGTGTGGCGCAACTGATATTATGGCGCATATTTTTGAACGCTATTTTACAAATACAACTGAGGTTGAAGTAACCGACCGTTTGTGTGAGGCTTTGTTGCTTACTATGATTAAAGAAACTCCGCGTGTGATTGCTGATCCGAACAATTACGATGCCCGTGCCAATATAATGTGGGCTGGAATGGTTGCTCATAATAATATTGTAGGGGTTGGTCGTGAGCAGGATTGGAACAGCCACGGCATAGAACACGAATTATCGGCGTTGTATGATTGTGCCCACGGTGCTGGTTTGGCAGTTATTATGCCGTCGTGGATGGAATATGTTATGAACCACAACGTGATGCGTTTTGCTCAAGTGGCAACGCGGGTTTGGGGCTGTCAAATGAATTTTGCAAATCCCGAAGTAACCGCCAAGGAAGGTATCAACTGTTTCCGCAAATTCCTTGTAAGTATTGGAATGCCAATAAACTTCGATCAGCTGGGCGCAAAAGAGTCCGATATTCCGAAATTAGTGGCAACCTTCGGCATTGGCGACGGCGAAACGGGCGGTTTTGTCCATCTAAAAGCGAAGGATATTGAAAATATTTATAGAATTGCCGTAACTGCTTCGGTATAAATTAATTAAAATGTCACCGTTTTGGTTGAATCTGTAAATGAATTGAACCAAGCGGTGGCGTTTTTCAAATAATAAACCGCGGTATTTTCGTCTTCTGCGCTGTACATTTTCTGTAATGATGGATATGCGTCAAGCATAGATTTCTTTGCTTCAATGCGGGAATCTTCCGCTACTGTTGCTTCCACACGAATCCATTGGGTTGTGCCGTTGTATGCGCAGATTTCAATATGAGGATTTTCAGCGATTTGCTTTGCTATACGTTTACTGTGCCCAGTTTGTATATAGAGCTTGTTTTCAAAAATATTGACAGTTCCAAACGGACGCACACGAGGTTGGTTTCCTTCGGTTGTTGCAATAAAATAATAATTGCATGATTTAATAAAATTGTAAACTTCTTCCATATTTTGGGGATTTGTTGTTTGATAATCTTGTGGATTCAGTTGGTTAGGTTGGTTCGAACAAGAACTTGCCAACAACACTAAAAACAAATAAATAATTTTTTTCATATTGTAAAATTTAAAAACGTACGCCAAGTGAAAGACCTGTCCACGAACTAATTATGCGTGTTGTGTATGGCATTTGCAAACCAACCTCCGCACAGCCGAAAATGTGTTCTCCGGCGAAAACTTTCATTTTTGCGCCAGCCTCGATAATAGGAGCTACATAATCGTTGGAAAATTCAATTAAAAGCGGATTGACGTATGGTGCAATTGCCACATCTTCGTTCATCCAAATATTATATGTGAGTCCTTCGGGAATCAGGCAAAGCAATAAACCAAGGCCGGGAAGGTCGCTGTCGCAGTCGGCAAGAAATGCAATGGCAACAATACTTGTGATCGCACTAATCGGACATTGGAACAGAAATTCAGAATCAACAGTACGACCGAAACGCAAACTGTAATTGAGTCCAATATTACCTGACTTTGGTTGCCACTCAAACGCAGCTCCAGCGGTGTACATTGGTTGAGTGCGGATGTCGAAACCAACTTTTCCGAAACCTGAAAGTTCAAACATGCTTTGAGAATGCCCAATAAACGGCACTAATGCAATAATTATGATACAAACAATTTTTTTCATATCGCTTTCTTTGTCAAATCTATGCAATTTTTTACAATAACAATGCCAATCTGTAAAATTTCAAACGATAAATTTGTTTTCGTCGTTGGAAAAATGAAATAGACGTGTAAATCAAGGTATCTTGCTTTGATTTTTTTTATTTTTGTCAATCAAATAATAACAGATATGGCAGATTCAAACTTCGTTCTTTCCGATATTCTACGAAACAATATACGAAACATAACGCCGTATTCCACGGCTCGCGATGAGTTCCAAGGGGTTGCATTAGTCAATCTTGATGCAAATGAAAATTCATTTGGCTCGGTTGGAAATGGTAATTACAATCGGTATCCTGACCCATACCAACATGAGTTGAAACAGGTCGTTTCAAAAATTAAAGGAATGCCTGTTGACCAAATTTTTCTTGGTGGCAGTGGTAGTGACGAAGGAATAGGACTGCTTTACACAGCATTTTGCGAACCTGGTGTTGACAATGCGATTGTTTGTCCGCCAACATACGGAATGTATGGCGTTTCCGCTGAAATAAACGATGTGGCGTGCAAGGAAGTTCCTCTTACCGAGGATTTTCAACTGCAAGCCGACAAAGTGATTGCCGCAATGGATGCTCATACGAAAATAACATGGATTTGTTCGCCGAACAATCCATCGGGCAATTCCTATGACCGTGAAGCAATCCGAAAAGTGGTTGTGGCGGCAAAAGGAATCGTTGTGATTGACGAAGCATACATTGATTTTAGCACAGAAAAATCGTGGCTGAACGAACTCGCTAAATACCCAAACTTAGTCGTGTTACAGACGTTTTCAAAGGCTTGGGGGCTCGCAAACTGCCGTTTGGGAATGATGTTCGCGTCAAAAGAAATTATTGCCGTCATCAACAAAATAAAATTGCCGTACAACATGAACGGTATGACGCAAAAATACGCCTGTGAAATTCTGTCGAAATATGCTTCGCAAAAAGATGACTATGTGAAAGAAATTCTTGCTGAACGGGAACATTTAATTCCAGAATTAGAAAAAATTCCGTCGGTGCGGAAAATTTATCCGAGTGATGCAAACTTTCTTTTGGTGAAAATTGATAACGCCCATGAAGTATATAAATTCCTTGTACGGCAAGGAATTATAGTCCGTGATCGCACAAAAGTTTTCCTTTGTGAAGATTGCCTTCGAATTACGGTGGGAACAGCAAAAGAAAACAAAATGTTGATAGAAAAGTTGAAAGAATTCTAATACGGGAAAATATGTTGATACACGAAATACAATCGGAAATACAACGGCTCAAGCGTGAAAAGAACATCTGCATTTTGGTGCACGCTTATCAGAGTCACGATATTTGGGAAATTGCGGATTATGTTGGCGATTCCTTTGGCTTGAGTCAAAAAGCGGCGGAATCCGATGCGGAAACTGTTATAATGTGCGGCGTACGGTTTATGGCTGAAACAGTGAAAATTTTGTCGCCGCAAAAGCGAGTGATTCTGTCAAATGCGGAGGCAGGCTGTCCGATGGCGGAGCAAATCTCGGTTGAATTGTTGTCGCAGTTGAAGGCGAAATATCCCGATTACACTGTGGTTTCGTACATCAATACCACTGCAAACTTAAAAACACTGTCAGATGTGTGCGTTACTTCGTCGTCGGCGGTGAAAATTGTGAAGAACATTGAAAATGAAAAGATTCTATTCATACCAGACTGTAATTTAGGTAGTTGGGTTCAAAAACAAATTCCTGAAAAACAATTCCAGTTTGTTCCTGGCGGCTGTCCCACACACTTGTTGATTACGCCGAAACATGTTGAACAGGCGCGGATAATGCATCCAAATGCTTTGTTGCTTGTTCATCCTGAATGTTCTGAAAAAGTTGTGGAACTTGCTGATTACGTGGGAAGTACTACACAAATAATGGATTTTGCGAAAAAAAATCCAGCAACAGAATTTATCATTGGTACCGAGAACAGCATTGTGCAGCATTTGCAATTTGATTGTCCCGACAAGCGTTTCTTTGCATTGTCGAAAAATTGTGTCTGCCATAATATGAAAATGACGACGTTAGGTGATGTGTATGAATGCGTTAGAGGGATCGGTGGAGAAGAAATCTCACTCGATGCCGATACGCTCCGTGATGCTAAACGCAGTATTGACGAAATGCTACGTTTGGAGAAGCTATGAAATTGATACTCAATTAAATCTATAGTAATTATACAAAAATAGCGTACCTTTCGATACGCTATTTTTTATGGAAAACAACTACTAATTTTCGTTGCTTTTCTTTTCGCGCTTGCGTTCGTTTTCGTCAAGAATGATTTTACGCAGACGGAGCGATTTTGGCGTTACTTCCAAATATTCGTCCTTGCGGATATATTCCATACATTCTTCGAGCGACATTTTTTTCGCAGGGGCGATTGCCACTTTGTCGTCGGAACCCGAAGCACGCATATTGGTGAGTTTCTTGCTTTTGCAGACGTTTATCACCAAATCGTTTTCACGCACGTGTTCGCCGATAACCTGACCAGCATACACTTCGTCGCCCGGTTCGATGAAGAAAATACCACGGTCTTGCAGTTTGTCGATTGCGTAGGCGTATGATTGTCCTGTTTCCATTGCAATCAGCGCACCGTTGTTTTTGTTCGGCATTTCGCCCTTCCATGGCTCGAAGCCAGTGAAAATGTGCGAAATTACGGCTTCTCCTTCGGTTGCGGTGAGCATGCTGCTTGTCAAACCAATCAAACCACGCGAAGGAATTGAAAATTCAAGGTGAACACGGTCGTTTTTCGAGGTCATGTTCTTCATTTCACCCTTGCGTTGCGTCATCAATTCAATGACTTTTCCAGAAAGACGTTCGGGAACGTGAACGGTGACTTGTTCCATAGGCTCGCACTTCTGACCGTCAATTTCTTTTATAATAACTTGAGGCTGACCGATTTGCATTTCGTAGCCTTCGCGGCGCATCGTTTCAATCAACACCGACAAGTGCATGATTCCACGACCGAATACGTTGAACGAATCTGCAGAGCCAGTTTCTTCGATGCGGAGCGCAAGGTTTTTCTCCAATTCCTTGTACAAACGTTCACGTAAGTGACGGGAAGTCACGAATTTACCTTCTTTTCCGAAGAACGGCGAATCGTTGTTTGTAAACACCATCGACATGGTTGGTTCGTCGATAGTGATTGGAGGCAATGCTTCAGGATTTTCAAAATCGGCAACGGTGTCGCCAATATCAAAACCTTCCAAACCAACGATTGCGCAGATTTCGCCGCACTGAACTTCGGTTTTGATTTTTTCCTTGCCAAGTCCTTCGAACGTATAAAGTTCCTTGATTTTTGATTTCATAATGGAACCGTCGCGTTTCACAAGCGAAACATTTTGTCCGCCGATGAGCGTTCCACGTGCGATACGGCCGACAGCAATACGACCGATGTACGAAGAATAGTCGAGCGATGTGATGCGCATTTGTGTAGTTCCTTCAACAATCTTAGGAGCTGGAATTTCTTCCAAGATTGTGTCCAACAAATAGGTGAAATCGCTTGTCGGAGTTTTCCAATCTGGCCCCATCCAGCCTTGTTTTGATGAACCATATACGGTTTTGAAGTCAAGTTGTTCTTCGCTTGCGTTGAGGTTGCACATTAGGTCGAAAACTGCTTCGTTTGCTCCTTCGGGGTCGCAGTTTGGTTTATCGACTTTGTTCACTACAACGATAGGTTTCAGGTTCATTTCTATTGCTTTCTCAAGCACGAAACGCGTTTGCGGCATAGGACCTTCAAACGCATCGACAAGTAGCAGACAGCCGTCCGCCATGTTCAGCACGCGTTCAACCTCGCCACCGAAATCGGAGTGTCCTGGAGTGTCTATAATGTTGATTTTAACACCTTTATAACGAACCGAAACATTTTTCGACAAAATTGTAATACCTCGTTCACGTTCAAGGTCGTTGTTGTCGAGGATTAAATCTCCCGTTTCTTCGTTTTCGCGGAATGTCTTAACTTGATGTAAAATTCTGTCAACCAAGGTAGTCTTTCCGTGGTCAACGTGTGCGATAATCGCAATATTTCTAATGTCCTGCATCTGTGATTTTTTTACGGCGGCAAATTTCGTTGAATTTTTGAGTTTTACAACAAATTACATAAAAAAGATGTCGCTTGTTTTTCACAGAGAAATTGCTCTATCTTGTTTCGAGCTTTTTATTCAGCACGCAATGACCAATTGCGCATCGGGTGCATTTTCCTTCGGTACAATAATTATTGTATAGTTGTAACAATCCTTGTGTCTCGTATGCATTTTGGGGAATTATTCCATGTTGTTTCCAAAGCTCAATCGTATTGTTTCGTTCGGGTGGCAATGCGGATAAAAAATCATAAGCTTTGGCGCGGAGTGTTTCAATGCCACGAATTTTCCCGTAGGAGAAAAGAAATGGTACTACGGTGTTGATTATGATTGTATTGATTGCTAGTATTCCCATTCTTGTGTCGTGTTCAGGTGATTCTGTACCAAACGAATAGTGCGTGTGCCAGAATTCGCTTGCGTCGCATGCGAAAAAAGTCTTTATCGAATCAAGGTTGGATTCAAGAATATTTGATGCTAAATGTGGAATCTTTGGGGCTAATTGTGCGAATTGCGCAATACGAAATGTTGGGAAATTTTGAGGCCGCATTCGTGCGAATTTCCACCACGTGGAACTGATTGAGGTAAGCGAGTATTTTTTTCGAAGAAATTCGTATTCCTTTTGTAATGTCAGTTCGTATTCTGTAGGGTTTTTGCTCCAGATGTTCGCCTGCCCAAACAATAAGGCTTCTATTTGGAATGGATTGTCCTTGTGTTTTGAAAATAATCGGAGAGGAATGGATTTGGCAAGTAATTCAAACGCATCGTTGTTTGTTTTGAATCCGAAATTTTGTGCAAGTTGTTGATAGAGAGTTTCTTCCCAATCACTATTATTTTCATTGTATAGTTGAATAATATGCTCTGATTTTTGTTCAAACCGTTCAGCGACAAGCCGTTCCAAAAACATTGAAATTTTGAATGAATCAATGGTGCGAAGTTGTTTGCCGCATCGAATTCCAGCAGGTAAATCTTTGAGTTGTATGTAATTATTGGTTACGTGTGGCAGAATTGGCATAATAAGAGTCGGTATTGAATGACCATTTTCGGAGAATACATCCTTGTCAAACGTGGCTACAACGTGCAAAATCACACTGTTATAGGCTTTGTCGCTGTTGTGTTGGTGTGCGTTCCAATCGCTTGATTTCCTATGGATTTCCACATCGCCAGCCCAAATGGTATCACCAATCATGATTTTTGCGTTCAGAAAATCAGGCCCCGCGTTGGTGTTGAACGTGCCAATTTTTATAACGCGTATAGGTTCGTTATTGGTTGTAAATAGCATGTTGAGGCACATCAACTGATGTTGCCAAACATACTGCAAAAATGCTTCCGACATATTACAGTAGTTTTTTAGGTGTGGTTGCTTGAAATTCTTTTAGGTAGAACGGCTCAAAGTAAGCAACATCGGCGAATTCCTTGCGGTCGAACATTTCTGATGCTATGTCGCCAATGGTTTTGGCTGTTGCACGTATTTCGCTGAAAAACTGTATGTTAGGACTTTCTAATGTTTCTTTGCATTTTTCACAGCCGTCACCACAGAGAAAATACTGTTTAGTTGGCTCAAACGATGCTTTTGCTTCGTATGTGACAACTAACGCATTGGTTTCCATTGTGTTTTGCATTTTCCAATTCCATTGCGATGTGTAAACTTCCATACGTCGAGCGTCAATCATTGGCATATAAATATTGTCCTCTGAATCGTTGTTGACTGCGTTTTTACAAGAGAGGGCGAGTGCTTCGAGAGTGTCAACGGTAATGAGAGGCAAAGAGCATGCGTAGCACAATCCCTTTGCCACCGAAGTACCGATGCGAAGCCCAGTGTATGAGCCTGGACCTTTCGAAATTGCTACCGCATTGCAGTCGGCGATGGTGATGTTTCGTTCGCGCAATGCTTCTTCTATTAAAACGGTAAGTTTTTCGGAATGAGCGTTTGGTTCGCTAATTTCTTTAAGCACAACGCATTGTCCGTCTTCGTGCAAGGCGACGGAACAAACGCTTGTTGCGGTTTCAATGCTAAGAATTCGTTTCATGATATATATGGATTTCCGTGTTTTTCTTCGTTAATTGTTGTTGTGTAGCCGTGTCCGCAATATACAGTCACATCGTCGGGCAACGTCATCAATTTTGTGTTGATTGCTTGGATGAGCATTTGCATGTTTCCGCCAAATAAGTCGGTTCTGCCTACGCTTCCGGCAAATAACGTGTCGCCGCTGAATAGAATTTTTTCGTTTTCGCAATAGTAGCATACTCCGCCTGCGCTGTGTCCGGGCGTTTCTATGACGGTGAGGGAATTGTTTCCGATTGTGATTTTTTCTCCGTCAAACACATAATGGGAAATCGAAGGCGGTTGTTGAAAATCTATTCCAAACACTGCGCCTTGTTGTTCTGCAATGTTGATGTTTTCTTGCTCGTTGGTATGTCCATAGAATTTGAGGGCTGGAAATTGTTCTGCAAGAAATGTTGCTCCAAAACAATGGTCGAGGTGGCAGTGTGTGTAGAGCACTTTCGACGGGTGCAAATTGTTGTCTTGCAAAAATTGAAGCAAACAGTTTTGTTCTTCAGGAAAATAGCATCCTGGGTCGATTACCGCGCAATCCAAAGACTTCTCATCGTACACAATGTACGTGTTTTCTTGAAAAGGATTGAATGAGAATCGTTTAATTTTCATTTTGTGCGAAATCAATGCCCAAAAGTATAAATGATTTTTGAAACAAACAAGAATTATTGCATATTCGTCACGAATGTAGAGTCCCCGTATGTGGAGTAATCTTAAAATAAGTTCATTATTATGTATGTCTTACGGAATCATACAAGGATGTAAAGTGATGTTAGTTTTGTTTTTGGATAAAATTAATACGTAAATATTGAGCACTTTAATTAGAGAATAGCGAGTTAAATCACGTTAAAAATGAAACAAATCTAATTCTTTGATTTTATTATAAATAATGGTAATTTTTTGCGAAAAAATATTAGTTTTGCATCGGACTAAAAAAGTGCTTTTGAGAAATGGAATATTTAGAGTTTTCCCGCCAGCAGGTGACCGATTTGCAGAGTTCTCTACAACGCGAATTCCTTCGAACTAATAAGGCAGGTTCGTACGCAAATTCAACTATCATCAACTGTAATACGCGTAAGTATCATGGTTTGTTGGTTTGTCCAATAAAAGAAATCGACGGTGAAAATTATGTGCTGCTGTCGAGTGTTGACGAAACGGTTGTGTTGGAAAAAACGCCGTTTAATTTGGCAACTCACAAGTTTGGCGGCGAATTTGCCCCAACGGGTTACAAATATCTCGAATCATTTAAAAACTCTCCAGTCCTGACATTGGTGTACAAAGTCGGTGGGGTAGTGTTGCGCAAAGAAATGGTGCTTGTCGATAACGATGAACGTTTTTTGATTCGCTACACGATTGATAGTTCTTCGTTGAAACGCGTCACTTTGCAGATCCGTCCGTTTCTCGCGTTCCGCAAAGTCCACGAAATGACCCACGCAAACACGTGCGCGAATACTCGTCATACAAAAATCGAAAATGGTATTGCAAATTGTCTTTATGAATATTTCCCGACGTTGAATATGCAGTTGTCGAAGAAAAACGATTTTGTTTCGGCTCCGGATTGGTACCGTAATTTCACCTACGACCGCGAAAGCGAACGTGGCTACGAAAGTTCTGAAGACTTGTTTACTCCGGGATTTTTCGAGGTTGATTTGAAAGAAGGTGAGTCTGTGGTATTTTCGGCTGGCTTGACAGCTGTGAAATCGACGGGATTGAAGTCAATGTTTGAAAACGAAACGAAAGGTCGTGATTCGCAAAACACATTTGAGGAGTGTTTGCGCCACGCAGCTCGTCAGTTTATGTACCGCTCGCCAAAAGGTTGCGAAGTGATTGCAAGTTTCCCTTGGACAGGCTTGTGGGGACGCGATAGTTTGGTGTCGCTTCCAGGTTTGACGCTTGCACAAGGAGACTGGGACACATGCCGTGCTGTGCTAGATACGATGTCGCACGATATAGATGGTTATGTATATCGCAATAAAGGAAATATAGAACACACCAACACTGAGTCGATAGACACGGCGTTGTGGTATATCCGTTCGGTTCAGCAATATAATTGGAACACCAAAAATGTTGAACAAACGAGAAAATTGTATCAGAAAAAAGTTGAGGAAATCCTGAATACTTATATGTCGGGTGAAAATGGCAATGTGGTGATGCACAATAATGGTTTGCTGTACTTGCCTGACGAAAACAAAGCATTGACATGGGTTGACGCAAAATGTAACGGCGTTCCTATTGTTAAACGATGGGGCTATGTGGTGGAAATCAATGCATTATGGTACAATGCGATTTGTTTTGCCTTGGAATTGATTACCAAGAAATCGTTCCAAGACAAGTGGAAAGATATTCCTGCAAAAATCGAAAAATCATTCGAGGAAATATTTTGGGATGAAGAGCGTGGCTATTTGGCAGACTATTGCGTAAATGGCTATCGTGATTTCTCAATGCGTCCGAGTCAGATTTTTGGCGCGTCGTTGCCGTTCTCGGCGCTTGATGAGGAAAAACGCCATTCTGTATTGGAACACGTTCGTAAAGAATTGCTTACTCCATGCGGAATCCGAACTTTGTCGCCACGCAGTGCGGAATACAAAGGAAGTATTACGGGGTCAATCACCGAACGCGACATTGCGTACCACAACGGTGGCGTACTTATGTGGTTGCTTGCTCCGTATGCCGAAGCATATTTGAAGCTGCACGGTCGTTCGGGCGTTTCGGAAATAAAACGCATCTATGCAGATTTGGAACCGCTTGTTCGTGAATATGGATTGGGAACAATCGGTGAGGTGTTCGACGGAAATCCGCCATACACTCCGCGTGGTGCTGTTTCGCAGGCATGGTCGGTTGGCGCGGCATTGCGTATTTGCAAATTGATTGAAAATTTCGAATCGGAAGGACAAAAATAAAGGAGTCGATATGAAAGTATTAATGTTTGGA
>DFGI01000086.1 GCA_002371705.1 Bacteroidales bacterium UBA3754 | reverse complement strand
TTGTAGCCATACCAACGGCAATACCAGCACAACCGTTTACCAACAACATAGGGATTTTTGTCGGCAACACGGTCGGTTCCTTGTATTCCTCGGAGAAGTTCGGTTGCATGTCAACCGTATCTTTTTCCAAATCAGCCAAGGTTTCCGTTGCAATTTTTGCCAAACGTGCCTCGGTGTAACGCATAGCAGCAGGAGAATCGCCGTCGATTGAGCCAAAGTTACCTTGTCCATCAACCAATGGATACCGCATATTCCAATCCTGTGCCAAGTGGACCAACGTACCATATATAGATGAATCACCGTGCGGGTGGTACTTACCCATAACCTCACCGACGATTCTGGCAGATTTCTTATATGGTTGGTCGGGAGTGTTTCCCATCTTGTCCATACCGAACATCACACGCCGATGCACAGGTTTCATACCATCGCGCGCATCAGGCAACGCTCTCGCCACAATTACGGACATCGAATAGTCGATGTACGCCGACTTCATTTCCTTCTCGATATCAAATCGAATAATTCTTTCGTTACTTGTTTTTTCTACTTCTTCAGACATTTTTATCTATTTTGCATAGGCATATTCGCCTACTTTACATTTCAAGCAAAAATCCCAAAAATTCCCCTATTTTCCCGTCATACCGACTGGGTTTTTATCAACATTTTTTTGTTAATAAATCACAATATCTGCAATTAGGCGTTTTTTCGGCGGAAAAAGCTGGGAAATAAATAATATATGCCCCCATTCATCGTAGATTCACCGAATTTTGGTATATTTACGAAATTTTAATTCTATGGAGCATTCCGAAAAACTAAACGCGATATTGCGGAACAGCCGTGAAGAGGCAATCCGATTGGGAAACAACTTTCTCTGCATCGACCATTTTTGTCTTGGCTTATTCCGTGAAAATCAATGTCTTGCGACAGATATTCTTACAGAACTGAATTGTGATATCACTGCTATAAAATCAACAATCGAACACGAATTGATTAAGCCTGAACCACTGAATCCAAACGAAACAGGTTCTATTCCGATTCTGAACAATGCACAGAATGTGTTAAAAATCGCACAATTCGAGGCAATCAACCTTTCGATAAACAAAATCGACACGGAACATTTGCTGCTTGCCGTGCTACGCGACGAAAATTCAATTTGCGCGAAAGAGCTTCGCATTCAAGGAATCACGTATGCGGCAGTAAAAAACAGCATTCTCAAACGATACAATAAAAACAAGGACAATCAAGCAATCAGCGACCTGCTTGGATCTCCTAACGTGGATGTGCACGACAGACAAGAGGACGAGCCTAAATCATCGTCTCATAAATTTGAACCGCACTATCCGCCACATCCGAACACGGAAAAAAGTAAACAGAAACCCACGCAAACCGCCACTCCGTTGCTCGACCAATATGGCACGGATTTGACAAAATCGGCACGGGAAGGCAAATTGGATTTTGTGGTTGGACGCGATACGGAAATTGAACGTATTGCACAAATTCTCAGCCGTAGAAAGAAAAACAACCCGATTCTCATAGGCGAGCCGGGCGTTGGAAAATCCGCAATTGTGGAAGGTTTAGCTATCAAAATTGTGAACCACGAAGTGTCACGGACGTTATTCGACAAACGATTGGTAACCATTGATATGGCTTCGATTGTTGCCGGCACAAAATACAGAGGACAATTCGAAGAACGAATCAAGACACTGATTTCGGAACTATCGAACACGCAGAACGTTATTTTGTTTATAGACGAAATCCACACGATTGTCGGTGCCGGTGGTTCGTCGGGCGCACTCGATGCGGCAAATATGCTGAAACCTGCTCTCGCCCACGGCGACATTCAATGTATTGGTGCGACAACACTTGACGAATACCGTCAAAATATTGAGAAAGATGGCGCACTTGAACGCAGATTCCAAAAAGTGCTTGTGGAACAGCCAACGATTGAAGAATCAATCAATATTCTGAACAACATAAAGGTGTACTACGAAAATTTCCACAACGTATATTACACCGACAAGGCTATCAAAGCGTGCGTAAACCTGACACAACGCTACATTTCCGACCGTTGTCTGCCCGACAAGGCTATTGATGCAATGGACGAAGCAGGCTCGCGCGTGCATATACAAAATGTTGTTGCTCCGCAGGACATTATTGATATGGAACAGGAAATGGGAAAAATCAAGGAGCAAAAGGACGATGCCGTAAACCGTCAAGACTACGAAACAGCGGCTGACTTACGCGACAGAAACAATAAACTCAAGCTGAAGATAGAACAAGCCAAGAAAGATTGGCAACGTTCGTTGGAGGAAAACAGAAATCCTGTAACCGAAGATACTGTGGCAGAAGTAGTTGCAATGATGACTGGTGTACCAGTAAAACGCATAGCACAAGAGGAAGGAAGCCGTCTGCTCCAAATGTTCACCGAGCTGAAAGGTTCTGTAATCGGACAAGATGAAGCTATTCAACAAATTGTGAAAGCAATCCAACGTAACCGTGCTGGTTTGAAAGACCCGAACAAACCAATCGGAACATTCATATTCCTTGGTCCTACGGGCGTTGGAAAAACCGAATTGGCAAAAGTTTTGGCAGAATATCTATTCGATTCACGCGACGCGCTTATCCGTATTGATATGAGCGAATATATGGAAAAATTCGCCGTTTCCCGTTTGGTTGGAGCGCCTCCGGGCTACGTTGGCTACGAAGAAGGCGGTCAGTTGACGGAAAAAGTTCGACGGAAACCATATTCCGTGGTTTTGCTCGACGAAATAGAAAAAGCACACCCTGATGTGTTCAACATTTTATTACAAGTGCTTGACGAAGGACATTTGACCGATAGTTATGGACGAAAGGTGAACTTCAAGAATACCATTATAATAATGACTTCGAATATCGGAAGCCGCTCGCTCACGGAATTTGGAGGCAATGTTGGTTTCAGTGCGAAAACACGCGAGGAACAAGCGTCGGAATATGCTAAATCTATCACTGAAAAAGAGTTGAAAAAAACGTTTTCGCCAGAATTCTTGAACCGTGTTGATGACATTATCCACTTCAACACGCTTACAAAAGAAGACATCCACAAAATTATAGAAATAGAACTGAAAGATTTGTACAAGCGTACTAAAGACTTGAATATCAACCTTGTACTAACCGAAGCCATGAAGAATTACATTGTGGAAAAAGGATACGACCAGAAAAACGGCGCGCGACCGCTCAAACGGGCTATACAAAACTATCTAGAAAATCCGCTGTCGGAATACATTCTTTCGCACACTGTAACCGACTCGACCATAGAACTTGATGTTGAAAACAACGAAGTTACCATTCACGCATTAGAAAAATATGAGCAGTAAAATTTGTAACTTGGCATCGGAAATTCGTCTTGGACAAAAAGAAACAATCGTTTACTTGCAAGACTACGTTCTCAATTGCGACGAAATTGCGTCAGTGGTTGCCCCGCAAGGATTTGAAGTTTGGGTGAACCACAAGGAGCAAAAAGTGAAATTGAACATCGTTGAAAACGATATCATATTGCCTGTTAGCAATTTAGACATTATATATAAGGACGGTTCGAAAGAGTCATTGGTGCTGGTAAAATCAAAGAAAATCCAATACGTTGTCCGCTATTATCCCAACAATTACGTGAACTCAGTTCAGATTGCAGGTGATTTTAACAGTTGGAACCCAAAGGGTTACAATTTTTCTTACAAAGATAATTGTTGGCAATATACACTCAACATCGAGCCTGGAAATTATTCCTACCAATTGATTGTTGACGGGAACTGGATTAACGACCCGCTCAACAATGAGGTGCTGGAAAACGGCTACGGCGGCTACAATTCTCTAATGCGTGTTCCGTTTGGCGATGATGAAAAAATGCAATTGGAAACAATCCAAGTGTTTGAAAACAGCATAATTCTATCAGCTTCCGACTCCATTTCTGGCTATCTCGTTCTATGGCAAAATAAGGTTATCAATGACACCAACACGTTCCGCCATCGAAACCGAATTGTGATTACATTACCAAAAGAGGCGAAAAAATTCAAACGAAGCTATATCAGAGTTTACGGATACAATACCGAGACAATGACGAACGATTTGCTCATTCCACTTGAAAACGGCAACGTGGTGGAATCGTCAGATGCGATAAATCGTAACGATAAAGAAGCGCAGTTGATTTATTTCGCACTCATCGACAGATTTAACAACAGCAACACGAAAAAAAATCCCAATAAGAATTTTGAGCAAGTCCATGCCAAATTGAATTTCCATGGCGGTGATTTGCGTGGCATCAAAGAAAAAATCGATGATGGTTATTTCAAGAAATTGGGTATCAACACAATATGGATTTCGCCAGTTGTAAAAAATCCTGACGAGCCTGTTGAAAAAAATGGACGTTTATCGGCAGGCTACCACGGATATTGGCCCTTGGTCTCAGACAAAATAGATGAGCATTTCGGCAGTGAAAACGATTTACACAGCTTAGTGAAATCTGCGCACGAGCACGGTATAAACATCATACTCGACTACGTTGCCAACCATGTTTATAAAGATAACGAAATAATCAAGGAACATCCGAATTGGTGCACGCCGCTCTATTTGCCCGATGGCTCAAAAAACATCGGACGATGGGAAGACCAGCGTTTTTCAACGTGGTTCGAGGAATTTTTGCCCACGCTTGATTTCAGCAAACCTGCGGTTATTGAAAAAATGACCGACATTGCTGTTTCGTGGATTGAAAAATTCGATCTTGACGGTTTCCGCCACGATGCCACAAAACACATTCAGACTGAATTTTGGAGAAAACTTACCAAGAAATTAAAAGAACAAATCGTTGTTCCAAAACAAAAAAGATTATTCCAAATAGGCGAAACATTTGGAGGTCGGGAAATGCTTCAAAGCTACGTAAATTCTGGCATCCACGATTCCCAGTTTTCATTTAATCTGTACTACGAAACCCGTTCAGCCTTCTTGTATGAAGAAGTGCATTTTGAAAAATTGTGCATCTGCCTACGGCAGGAATTGGAATTTTTCGGGAGCCACCATTTAATGGGAAACATTTCGGGCAACCACGATTTACCACGTTTTATTTCGTATGCAGGCGAAGATTTGTGGACAAATCAAAACGCAGAATATGAAGGTTGGAACCGACATATAACTGTCAAAAATCCAATTGGTTACAAGAAATTGGCAATGTTGCTTGCTTTCAATGCAACAATTCCAGGAATTCCAGTGATATACTACGGCGACGAAATTGGCATACCTGGTGGTGGCGACCCCGACAACCGTCGTCCAATGTATTTCAGCGGACTAAACGAACACGAAACAGAAAATCTTGCGACAACCCAAAAACTTGGACAACTCCGAAGCGGATTCCTGCCATTCATTTATGGCGATTTCACATTTCTGCAAATCGAAAAACAAATTCTTGTTTACCGACGGAAATATTTTTCTGAATTTGCATATGTGTGCTTCAACAAATCAAAGGAATTACAAAAAATTGAAATCAAACTTCCACAAGCTGTTGATTACACAGAACTACAATCATTCTCGCAATGCAAATACTATCTACGTAATTTACAGCTATTTATAGAGATTCCGCCAATGAGTTTTGAAATTATTTACCACAAAAAACACGCAAAAACAGAACCGACTCGTCAGTTTTGGGGATTATGAGAAAACACGTAGCCACCACAATCCTTGCCTCGCTCCTATTTCCATTGACAATTTGGGCGCAGGAATCCGACCGAACGGGACTCAATTATGGTTTCCACATTGGTTGGCAATGGGCAGGAAATGCTGAAGCAAAATTATACGAAGTCGGTTCGGAAGGCACGCTGAATCTGAATACCATATTAATTGGTAACACAACAAATTATACGAAACTCAAAGAATACTTCAACGATGATTTTTCGTTGTACGAGTTTCCACACGACACAAAATACAAACCAACTCTCAGCTTAGGGGGAACCTTGCAATATTACACATGCAAAACATTTGCAATCTATCTTAATGCGATTTTTTTAAGTCCAAGCATTACCCATTGCAGCTTTTCGGTAAAACTCAATTCGAAAAAAGGAAGTTTATCAGATGAAGTGATTGAACAAGGCAGTATTTCAGGAAAAGAAAACCGTTTGCAATTCGAAGTTGGCATCCACAAATCATTCCCTATTGATGCACAAATAACGCCATTTATAGAAGTTGCGGGAGCAGCTTCGTTTATGGAAATGAAAACGCACGAAATTTCCATTGGGAATCTGAATCAGAGCGTGTTACACTATTCGAATGATGATGCGAATAGTAATTTTTCAAAAGTTGGACTTGGGACTTCGTGCGCTACGGGCATACAATTGCCATTGGCTAACAAATTTTATCTCTACGCAGGTTTTTCGGTATCCGCCATCCATTATGGCATATTCGACAACGCATTGTCGTTTGCGAAAGCAATAGACGTAAAAGTGTTGTTATAAACAAAAAAGCCAAGGCTTTTCGCCCTGGCTTTCATAAAAAATTCAATTAATTATTAGAAGAAATCCTTCATTCTGTCGAAGAAGCCACTTTTGTTTTTGGGTTTAAACGATGGAGATTCTTGAAGTTTTTCAAGAACTTTCCGTTCATCTTTCGTCACATCTTTTGGAACAAACACTTGTACATTTACAAGCAAGTCTCCCCGTCCGTAACCATTGACTTCAGGAACACCTTTACCTCGCAAACGCAGAATTTTTCCCGACTGTGTACCTTCTTCTATCTTGATTTTCACAGCTCCCTCAACCGTTGGAATTTCCACTGTAGTTCCTAACACAGCGTCAGGGAAACTAATATTCAAATCATAAATCAAATCGCTACCATCACGTTCAAATTCAGGATGTTCCTCTTCGGCAATCAGCACGAGCAAATCGCCATTGATACCACCATGGCGAGGCGCATTTCCTTTACCTTGCACATTCAACTGCATACCATCGGCAACACCGGCAGGAATTTTCACGGTAACCGTTTCCTCTGCGTCAACAACACCTTCTCCGTTACAATGTGGACATTTATGGGTAATAATTTTTCCTTCTCCTCCACAACGTGGACACGGAGACTGCTGTTGCATTCTGCCAAAAATTCCATTTACCACCCGAACCACATAGCCAGAGCCCTTACAGTCGGGACATGTCTGCATATCGTTCGATGTAGCCGCACCAGAACCGTTACAAGCGGTACAGGTAACTTTCTTTTTTATTTTAATCTTCTTTTCGACACCAGAAACGATTTCCGACAAGTTCAGTTTTACACGAACACGCAGATTCGATCCTTTGCGAACCGCGCCACCGCGTCCTCCGCCAAAGCCGCTGAACCCAGTGCTAAAGCCACCTCCGCCAAAGAAATCGCCAAAAATGTCGCCGAAATGAGAGAAAATATCATTCACATCGGAGAAACCGCCGCCACTTGCGCCTCCAACACCTGCGTGACCATATTGGTCATACCGTTGACGTTTTGTATCATCGCTCAGCACATCGTATGCTTCGGCAGCTTCCTTGAACTTCTCCTCCGCTTCTTTTTTCTCCGCATCAGTTTTACCTTGCTGTCTATCAGGGTGATATTGAATAGCCAACTTACGATAAGCCTTTTTCAGCTCATCCTTAGTGGCATTTTTCGACACCCCTAACACTTCGTAATAATCTCTTTTTTCCGCCATTGCCTTTATAATTATTCACCAACGACAACCTTTGCGAAACGCATAACCTTGCCGTTCAACGTATATCCTTTTTGCACAACATCAATTACCTTGCCCTTCAAATCCTCGCTTGGAGCAGGAAATTTCGTCACCGCCTCGTGTTTGTCGGCATCAAAATCCTGTTCTTTCGCCTCGATTTCGCTCACACCATTATTTTTCAAAAAATTCTGAAACTTATTCACAATCAAGTCCAACCCCTCGCGAACAGCGGCAACATCCTGAGCTGTGGCCGTTGATTCCATTGCGCGGTCCAAATCGTCAATCACAGGCAACAGGTCCTTCAAAACCTTTTCGCCAGCCGACGAAATCAATTCAGCCTTTTCCTTCAACGTTCTCCGGCGATAATTGTCGAATTCCGCCTGAAGACGCAAATGTTTGTCTTTCAATTCTTCCAATTCATTTTTCACGACTGACAATTCGTCTTGTTCCGACGAATTTTCTGAATCTTCATCTGCCTGATTTTCTTCAGTTTGACTTTGCGCCTGCTCGTCGTTTAGCCCATCCACGTTCTCCACAGATTCCGTAGATTCTTGATTATCAATTTCTTCCTTTTCCTTATCGCTCATATTTATATATTTTTATATATTCTTATGTCAAATTGTTTGCCAAGCAAAAATTAGAGCCATATTGGCAGATTTCTGCCATTGTCAGTACAATTTGGTGGCAAATGTAGTCAAATTTACCAATCCATAACCATACATTATTATTTTGACGAAAATAAGATTTCATGCATTTGGGAAAATATTTGATAACTGGTTAATACAAAAACAATCTTTATTAGGCTTTTTCTAAATAAAAGCGTACATTTGTAAGGATTGTAAATTTTGAACAATGACAGAATTTTCGCAGGAAGAAAAGGACAATATAAATAAGCAATTTGAGGATTTAATCAACGGTGCGCCCAAGTGCCGCAAGACGGAAGAAACAGCGGCATTGGTGCGGAAAGCATTCAATGTGGCGAATGAGGCGCATTACGGTACCCGGCGGCGGTCGGGAGAACCATATATTCTTCACCCTATTGCGGTCGCCAGAATCGTGGCTGACGAAATTGGGCTTGGCTCTAAATCAGTAATTTCCGCATTGTTGCACGATGTGGTTGAAGACACAGACATCACGCTGGAAGACATTGAATCAATGTTTGGTCCGAAAATCGCACAAATTGTTGACGGACTGACGAAAATCCGCGGCGTATTGAAAAATAAAGAAGGTCAAGCAGAAAACTTCAAGAAGATTGTATTCACGCTGTCGGAAGATGTGCGGGTCATCATCATTAAACTTGCCGACCGTCTCCACAATATGCGGACGCTCGACTCGATGCCACCCGAAAAACAAAAAAGAATAGCCGAGGAAACAAGTATGCTGTTCGTGCCACTCGCCCACCGAATGGGTTTCTACAAAATAAAAATGGAAATGGAGGATTTATGTCTAAAATACTTAAATCCAACCGTTTACTACGATATTTTGCATCAATTGAAAGGAAGCGAAAAGAAACGAATCCACTATTTGAACCGTTTCTGCATTCCAATTATGATGACATTGGAACAGCATAACATTAACTACACAATCACAAGTCGTTCAAAATCAATATCTTCCATTTGGGCTAAAATGCAAAAAAAACACGTCACATTCGACAATGTATATGATGTGTTTGCCGTCAGAATCATTTTGCAGGACGTGCCACTCGAAGAAGAGAAAGCAATGTGCTGGCGTGTATATTCCTATATTACAGACAAATACACGCCAAATCCCGAACGATTGCGCGACTGGATTTCTACCCCGAAGGACAATGGCTACGAAGCCCTGCACACAACAGTGATGGGACCAGACGGAACGTGGGTCGAAGTGCAGATTCGTACCCAACGAATGGACGAAATTGCAGAAAACGGATTTGCAGCCCATTGGAAATACAAAAACATCGACGGATTTGAACAGAGCCAGTTGGAAGTTTGGATGAAACGAGTACAGGCTTCGCTGACAAATCCCGATGAAGACGCGTTGAAATTCTTGGACGAGTTCAAAATGAACTTGTACTCCACCGATTTGTTTGCGTTCACGCCCAAAGGCGAAATGCACCGTTTCCCGATTGGAGCGACCGCACTTGATTTCGCATACGATATACATTCAGAAATCGGTCACCATGCAATTGGAGCAAGAATCAACAAACAAAAAATCGTGGCTTTGGACTACAAACTGCAAAGCGGCGACCAAGTTGAGATTCTCACATCGGAATCACAAAAGCCTCAGAAAGAATGGTTTAAAATTATTTCCACAGTCAAAGCGAACAATGCGCTCCAACAAGCGTTCAAATATGAGAAAAAGCGCAACATAATGCGCGGGCAGCAAATTCTTGCCGAAACCCTTGAAGAAAAAGGCATAAACGTCAGCCAGAC
This sequence comes from Bacteroidales bacterium UBA3754, assembly GCA_002371705.1. Classification (GTDB taxonomy): domain Bacteria; phylum Bacteroidota; class Bacteroidia; order Bacteroidales; family UBA1715; genus UBA1715. The sequence goes on along the minus strand of DFGI01000086.1, from coordinate 10,273 downwards.
AATTTTGGAAAAACTGATTCAAGGCTACGGCGTGGTTGACAAAACCGAACTCTTTGAAAAATTAGGAGCGGACGAAATCAACAAGGATAAAATCCTTGAATATGCGACCCACAAACGAAAGAGCAAGAAAATACTGTTTTGGAGTTTCAAAGATGAAGAACAAGAAAGAGAATCGCCGAACGTAAAAATCATTCGTCATTCAACCAATTATTCAATTGCCGACTGCTGCCATCCGATTCCGGGCGACGAAGTTATTGGTTTTCAAACAGACAGCGGAATTGAAATCCATAAACAAAACTGTCCGATTGCAATAGAACGACAACTTAAGGAACCTGCCCAAAAAATCAAGTGGATAAGCCGTCAGGAACAAGTGTTCCTATCATCCATACAAATCAAAGGGAAAGACCGAATCGGCATTTTGAATGAAATTTCGGGCATAATTGCAAAACAGCTGAATGTGAACATCCGCACCGTGCATATAGAGACTGTGGAACACGAATTCACAGCCTATTTTGACCTCTATATACACGACAGTCAGCAGCTAAATCTGATTATGGTGAGCCTTCAAAAATTGAAAGGTGTTGAAAAAGTTGAACGTATAGAACAAAAGAATTGGCAAATAATATCTGAAAATCAATAAATTATAAAATGCGTAAATTTTTTTTCAACATTCGCAGTTCTTCGTAGTTTGAATGCTTTTTTTACGTATATTTACAAGGATTTAGAAATAAGTTAATTTAACATTAAAAAATGAATACAAAATGTAATGGTAAGTCGGCCGACGTGTTGTTGGGTTTGCAATGGGGCGACGAAGGAAAAGGTAAAATTGTTGACGTATTAACTCCGAAATACGATATCATATCACGGTTTCAAGGTGGTCCGAACGCTGGTCACACGTTGGTTTTCAATAATGTAAAACACGTGCTCCACACTATTCCGTCGGGAGTTTTCCGTCCGAATGCTATCAACATCATTGGCAACGGCGTGGTGATTGACCCGTTTATTTTCAAAGAAGAGGTTGACAAACTTGCGGAACAAGGTATTGATGTGAAGAAAACACTCATCATTTCAACCCGTGCACATATCATTCTTCCGTCGCACAAAGCGCTGGACGAGGCATACGAGAACTCAAAAGGAGCAAATAAAATCGGTTCTACGAAAAAAGGAATCGGTCCTACATACACCGACAAAATTGCACGAACGGGCTTGCGTGTGGGCGATTTGCTCAACAATTTTGAAGAGAAATACAATCAATGCAAACAGACACATTTGAACATTCTCAAGAATTACGAATACACATTCGACATTGATGCATACGAAAAAGAATGGTTCGAAGGCATAAAACTGATTCAATCTCTCCAAATCGAGGATACGGAATTTTATGTAAACAAAGCTCTTAATTCCGGAAAAACAATGTTGTGCGAAGGAGCTCAAGGAACATTGCTGGATATAGAATTCGGCTCATATCCTTTCGTAACTTCTTCGAACACAATAACCGCCGGAGCGTGCACAGGACTTGGACTTGCGCCAAGTAAAATAGGTGAAGTGTTCGGAATTTTCAAAGCATACTGCACTCGTGTCGGCAGTGGTCCGTTCCCTACCGAATTATTTGACGAAACAGGCGAAACGCTCCGTCAAAACGGTGGCGAATTTGGTGCAACGACAGGTCGTGCCCGTCGTTGTGGCTGGTTGGATTTGGTTGCGTTGAAATATGCCATTATGTTGAACGGCGTTACGCAATTGTTTATGATGAAAATCGACGTGATGAACAACTTCGACACGATAAAAGTTTGTACTGCATATAAATATAAAGGCAAAGTAATAGATTATTTGCCAAACGATTTGGAAAACGCAAAACCAATCTACACGGAATTCAAAGGTTGGAAACAAGAATTGACGACGACGAACTTTGCAGATTTGCCAAAAGAAATCAAGGACTATATTGAATTTATAGAAAAAGAGACAGGAGTTCCTGTAAAAATCGTTTCAGTAGGTCCCGACAGAAACAAAACAATTTTTAGATAAGATGAAACCATGAACTGCTCCGTCACACACAAAGGTATCGTCAAATCAGTCGCTGACGATATGATTACCGTAGCGATTGCTACGGAATCGGCGTGTGGAGATTGTCATGCAAAAAACATCTGTGGGTTCATTGAAATATCGGAAAAAGTAGTACACGTTCAAAACAACAACTACAAAAACATAAACATCGGCGATGAAGTCCATGTATCAATGGATTCTTCCTTAGGAACACAAGCGGTGGTATGGGCATACATACTACCGCTTGTTATTCTTGTCGCTACCCTATTCATCGGTCTGCAATTTTCTAACGAATTGATAGCCACGGCGATAGCACTCACATTTGTTGTTTGCTATTATGTGGTTTTATATAAAAAGAATAACCTGTTGGAACGAAAATTCTCGTTCTCGCTAATACAATAACAATATGACGATAGTACATTCCATATTACTTCTCTGCATAATCGGCGTAATAGCAGGTTTTGCATTGTATTTCGTCGCAAAGAAATTTAAGACGGATGAAAATCCCCTCTATGGCGAAGTAGAATCGATGTTGCCCGGAGCAAACTGCGGTGGTTGCGGATTCCCCGGCTGCAAGAAATTTGCACAGATGCTTGTCGATTCCCCATCGCTCGAAGGTTTGAATTGTACAGCAGGAGGTTCGGAGACGATGAACAAAATCGGTGAATTTCTTGGCAAATCGGTTCAAAAAGCCGAAATGCGTGTCGCTGTGGTAAAATGTAAAGGGTCGTGCGACAAACGGCCAAAGACGGTGAATTTTGAAGGAATTTCGTCGTGTGCTTTTGTCGCAACGCAAATTTCGAGCGACACGGGCTGCTCATTCGGCTGTATCGGTTTGGGCGACTGCGAAAGAGCGTGTCAGTTTGGCGGAATCAAAATCAATCCAGAAACGAAACTGCCAGAATTTGATTCTAAAATATGTACTGCCTGCGGTCAATGTGCTGAAGTTTGTCCACGTCATATAATTGAACTACGCAAGACGAACAAAAAAGATATGAAAATCTACGTCGGCTGTTCCAACAAAGACAAAGGTGCCGTTGCCCGTAAAGCATGTACCGCCGCCTGCATAGGTTGTGGAAAATGTGCGAAAGTCTGTGCAAACGAGGCAATTACCGTCACGGATTTCTTGGCATACATCGACCCTGAAAAGTGTAAACTCTGTAGGAAATGTGTTGAAGAATGTCCTACAGGTGCGATTATAGAAACAAACTTTCCTCCTCGAAAGAAGAAAGAAGAAACAACAAACTAAATCTTTTTGCGTATGAAAACCTTCCATATTGGTGGTATCCACCCGAAAGAAAACAAACTGTCAAAAGGTAAAAAGATTGAGATTGCTCCTCTCCCACAGGTTGTAACAATACCTATGGCGCAACATATCGGCAAGCCGGCAAATCCCATAGTGGCTGTTGGCGACACGGTAAAAGTAGGAACAAAAATCGGCGAAAGCAGCGGATTTGTTTCAGCCAACATTTTTTCTTCGGTTTCTGGAACGGTCGAAAAGATTGATTTTTTCCCAAATATCGCCGGATTCAAGCAACAGATGATTGTCATCAAAAGCGACGGAACCGACACGTGGGAAGATACTATTGACCGTACCGACACGATTGTGAACAATATGGATTTCACCGCCGACGAAATTAAGGCAAAAATCACCGAAGCTGGCATTGTGGGAATGGGCGGTGCCACATTTCCACTTGGAGTGAAACTATCACCTCCTCCGGGCATCGTAATCGACACACTTCTGATAAACGGTGCGGAATGCGAGCCGTATCTTACCGCCGACCACGCTCTTATGCTTGAGAAAGCCGAAGAGATATGCATCGGCGTTGAATTGTTGAAAAAAGTGCTGAACGTTTCTACTGCTAAAATCGGCATTGAAAACAACAAACCCGACGCAATAGAAAATATGACCAAAACCGCCGCAAAATTCAGCGGAATTGAAGTTGTGCCCCTTAAAGTGAAATATCCGCAAGGAAGCGAAAAACACCTTATTCAGGCATTGACAGGTCGCGAAGTTCCGTCGGGACAACTTCCAGGTTCAATCGGATGCGTGGTAAGCAACATTGCCACGACGTTTGCCGTTTACGAAGCCGTTGAGAAAAACAAGCCGTTGTTTGAACGCGTTGTGACTGTTACAGGCACGGCTTTGCAAAATCCGTCGAATTTATTGGTACGTATGGGAACAAGCACTGCCGACGTGCTTGCCGCTGTTGGCGGTATACCCGAAAATACGGCAAAAGTCATTTCGGGCGGACCAATGATGGGTAAAGCCATTCAAAACCTCGACGTACCTATTATGAAAGGTTCTTCGGGCGTTTTGTGCATGACCGAGGAAGAAGCACATCGCCACAAAGAAAGCAACTGCATTCGTTGCGGACGTTGCGTTGACGCTTGTCCAATGGGTCTGGAGCCATATTTGTTCTATGCGTTGTCGAAAAGGAAAATGCTTACGGAACTGAACGAACACAACATCCGCGACTGTTTTGAATGCGGTTCTTGCTCGTTCTCCTGCCCTGCCCACAAACCATTGCTTGACTATATCCGCTTGGGCAAGGCAAACGTGATGCAGATGATTAAAAAACAAGAAGCGGAAAAAGCTCAACAACAAGAAAAGAAATAACTTTAAAGATTTAGAGATATGTTAACAGTTTCTCCATCTCCACATTATCAAACAGACACAAACACACGGAAATTGATGTGCAATGTGTTGATAGCACTCATTCCCGCCTTTGTATTTTCCATAGTCGTATTTGGCGTATCTGCCTTGATTTCAACGCTCACGGCAGTTATTTCCTGTGTGTTCTTTGAATTTGCCATCAGCAAATGGCTGTTCAAAGACGAAGAATATTCCGTAAAAGATTGTTCGGCAATAATCACGGGCGTGCTGCTTTCGTTCAACCTACCCAACACGTTGCCATTGTGGATGGTCGTTATAGGAAGTTTGGTCGCTATCGGTATTGCAAAAATGTCGTTCGGCGGTTTGGGCTGCAACATTTTCAACCCTGCATTGGTCGGCCGTGTATTTTTGTTGGTTTCGTTCCCTGCCGACATGACCACGTGGTCGAAAGTGCAAGATTACGGCACAATTGACGGCACGACCGGAGCCACTCCGCTTGGTTTGATAAAAGAAAGCATAATGAGTGGCAAAACATTGTCGCAGATTGACTTACCATCTATGCAAGATATGTTTCTTGGCAACATTGGCGGTAGTTTCGGTGAAATTTCCGTCATAGCCCTTGTAATCGGAGGAATTTACCTGCTCTGTACAAGAACAATTACGTGGCACATTCCTGTGAGTGTGTTGGGTTCAATGTTCATCTTATCGGGCATTATGTTCGTCGTAAATCCCGAATTGAATGCAAACCCACTGATACACATTTGTTCGGGAGGAGCAATGCTCGGTGCAATTTTTATGGCGACCGACTATTCAACATCACCAATGACAAGTCTGGGCAAAATCATTTTTGGAATTGGTATCGGTGTGATTACCATTATCATAAGAAAATTTGGTGCATATCCAGAAGGAATGTCGTTCGCAATATTGATTATGAACGCCATTGTCCCTCTTATCAATAAAATCAAACCACATCGTTACGGCGCGAAAAAATAGAGTTTTTCATCCAAAGGGATTCCTTCTAATTACAGCAATACAGCTGCACAATCCCGAATGCGATTTAATTTCTTTATCAGTTTCTCGTCTTGCTTTGCGACTTGCAGATTATATTCTATTTGAAGACGGAGCCAAATCTTGGCATCTATCCCCAAAACTTCCTGCAATAGAATGGCATATTCGGTATTTACAGGACGTTTTCCGTTTAGAACTTCATTCAAAACGGTATATGACACGTTCATTTTTTCAGCCAATTGTTTTTGGGTAATATTCCGACTGTCTATCTCATCTTTAATCAATTCTCCGGGATGAATTGCAAACGACGACGATAGATTATTGGCAATTTTTGTTGGTTCTATATTTTTGTAAGTTATCATAGTCCTTTATTTATAATGGTTTGAAAGTTCTAATATGTTACACACAGTTATCATTTCGTTTTCCTTATCCACAATAAATTCAATTCTATATTTATCATTTGCACGAATTGACGAAATTCCTTTTTTATCACCTGTTAAAACCTCATAATTCAAAGACTTTATGGGTAACAAGTCCTCTATTTTATTTACAACCTTCAAATAATTTATTCCCTTTTGATATCCTCGAACCACATTCGGTTGAAATCTATGTTTTTTGTCTGACGTACTTCCCTTTTCATACAATTCCGACAAGTAATCTTGCGTGAATACAACTATCATTTTCGACTTTTTATTTATGCAAATATAAGTGTTTTTTGAAACAATTCGACATTTTGCGAATTTTTTCAGTATAAAAATGTTCTGGGCTTAGTTAAGCACAAAATAAAGCCCCCCCCTCACGAGAATCCCTTAATAGTGCATTGTGCATCAAACAAACAAATTCCTTGCTTTGAATGTACTAACCATTGATTGTGTGGACAGATGCCTCACTACGTTCGGCATGACGACGCCATTGGGAAGATGAAAAACGAAAAGGGAAAATTGCGGAGCAATTTTCCCTTTTCGTTCCTTTTATCACCCTAAGCCCCGTCATCTCGAACGAAGCGGAGCGAAGTGAGAGACCTCATTACCGAACAACAACCTTCACCGTTTCCCCTTCTGCAACCACAAAATACACCCCTGCCTTGAGGTTTGCATTTGCGATTTTCTGACCAGAAACGGTTACCACGAATGCTGGTGCTTCGCCGTTTACAAGGATTTGACCGTTTACGATTGTAACCGCCGTGGCGTTGGATATGCTTGTAATAGATGTTTCTTTCTCACTTTTTAAATTAAAATTGCTCCAGATTGGATCGCTTTTGTACAACGCAAGACTTTCGTCAGGAACAACTACAGTAAATTTATAATTATCAAAAGAATTTTCGGATGTTTTGGGTGGATTTGTTGCTAAAACAAAAAGTGTTTTTAGCGAACTGCATTGCAAAAATGCATAATTGCCGATACTATCAATTTCGCTTGTGATAGTATATTCAGTATTTGATTTTGCTGATGGATAGTAAATGATTGCATTCTTTTCTTTGTTGAACAAAACACCCTCCTCGCTACTAAATGTGGAATTACCTTCCGACACCGTTATTTTTTCGATGCTTTGCAAATCACGCCCTGACCATTTAGTAACATTCTCGTGCAGTATTATCTCTTTTAAGTCAAAACATTTCCGAAAATTAAAAAGTGTGATTGACGATATTCCTTCTGGAACTACGTATGTTTCAATTGTTGGGGAAACCCATATTGGTCCAGCAATTGTATTCTTCTTTTTATTGTATTTATATAGAACATTATCGATAACTTTATAATTCTGACAATTATCAGAAGCTAAAACACTTTCTAAATTCTCCAAATCATCTACTACACTTACTACACTTGCGGAATATACCAAATTATCAGAAAGAGTAACCGAAGTGATTTTCGAACAATCTCTAAACGCCTGTTCTCCTATTGTCGTCACAGTATTTGGCATAACCAAAGCACCTTCTTTCTCTGGAGAACACCATACAAGCAAGGTAGGATTTCCATTTTCATCGGAAGAATAAAACACGCCGTCAATCAAATTTTCATTGCCCTCGGCAAATACAAGCTTTGCAGAACAGTTATTAAAAACTCCGCCGTTTTCCGTCGAAAGATTACTTACTGATTTTGGAATACGTATTGTTGTATTTTCCGAGCAACCATAAAAGGCACTCGCTTCTATCGTTGTAACACCTTCTGGTATATTTATTTCCGATAATTTACTAAACGAGAAAGAAGAAGAAGCAACCGTTTTTAGTGTACTTGGGAAAGTAATGTTTCCAATTTTGCCCATTGGACACTGAATGATTGTGGAGATGTCTCTGTTATATAAAACACCATCTACTGAAGCATAATTTGGATTACCTTCGGCAACAGAAATTGTAGTCAATTTAGGACAACCATCCCAACATGCAGGGTTGCCGTAACCTCCGAATTGTGTTAAACTTTCTGGAATCGAAATCCATTCCAAATTCGCACAATTACTAAAAATCACATTTGTAATGCTTGTTAATGTGTTTGGAAATGTCACGGATGTCATATTATTACATTCCGAGAATGCCCCATATTCTTGTATTGTAGTTACCGTGTAATCTCCCCACGTTGATGGAATTACAACATCACCAATTAAGGCTTCTTTATCTACAACCTGTAAATTTCCATTTTCGTCAACTACAAAACGTTTGTCTTTTTCTCCCGCAAATGCTTGTAAACCAAACAACAATAAAACATTCGCAATTGTAATACTTAATACTTTTTTCATTTTTTACCATTAATCAATAATTAAATATCGCCGTCTATTATTACAACCTTAGGCAAATTGTTGAAGTACCTTAGTTCTTATATGCACATAAAAAAAAGCGTGGTACTTATTATTCGTTACATTGTGTTTTCACGGTTCTCGACTACCTTCAATCACCAATATCACGCCTAAAGTACCCACGCCAACAGACGTGAATGCTTTTTAGCTTTACTTGGTGATTTTGTTATGTTTACTGAATTGTCGAGATTCTGAAAACACAAGTTTTTCTAAAAACGCTTCAATTATATTGTGCTAACTATTTCTACTGCTTCATAGGCAAAAAGATTAAAATTTTCACAAATTCGTTTTTACAAAGATAGAAAAATTACCTGATTTCGTTCCTATTGTAACGAAAACAAATTTTACGGTGATTGGAAATCAATATCAAAAAACCACCCCTGTCTCGATTCAACGATACAAGAAAATTGCTTATATTTGTAAACAAAATAGACAGAAATTAAAAACGTCGATATGGCACAAAAAATAGAATCTTCACTCAAAAATATGGTTATCTCGCTGTTGGTAATAACCTTGGTTGCAGGACTTTCGTTGGGATTTGTGCAGCAAGTCACCAAGGATCCGATTGCAAATTCCAAACAACAGAAACAAATTGAGGCCATTTCAGCCGTCGTTCCCGCATTCAACAACAATCCACTTGAAACGTGCGAAAAAGTAGCCGTTGACGACGATAGTCTTGCGGTTTACACTGCTCAAAACGGCGACGAGATTGTGGGTTACGCAATTTTAAGTTCTACAAATTCAGGATTTGGCGGAAACGTGCAAATCATGGTCGGTTTCAATCCCGATGGCACGATTTACAATACGTCGGTAGTTACCCATCAGGAAACACCGGGTTTGGGCGACCAAATGACCACCGAGAAATTTCGTTCGCAATTTATTGGCTTTGACTGCAAAACGGAAAAAGCGATTGTGAAAAAAGACGGTGGCGACGTTGATGCTCTTACGGCTGCAACGATTAGTTCACGAGCGTTTTGTACGACAATTCGCAAGGCCTATAAAGCTTTTTCAATTGTAACAGATAACAAATCAGGCATTGACGCAGATACTGGTGCCACAAAACATAATTAATATGGCAGACATTAAAAATCTTACACGCGGAATTATAAAGGAAAACCCGATATTTGTTCTCCTGCTGGGTATGTGTCCTACCCTTGGCGTGACGACATCAGGCACAAATGGTTTGGGAATGGGTTTGGCCACAATGTTTGTGCTGGTTCTTTCCAACTGTTTTATATCCGTATTGAAAAATGTGATTCCCGATAAAGTCAGAATTCCTGCGTTTATCGTCATAATCGCATCGTTTGTAACGATTGTCCAACTTCTTATGGAGGCCTACGTGCCGTTCTTGTACGAGCAATTAGGTCTGTACATTCCGTTGATTGTGGTAAACTGCATCATTCTCGGTCGTGCCGAGGCTTTTGCGTCAAAAAACGGTTTGGTCGATTCGTTGTTCGACGGCATTGGAATGGGACTCGGATTCACTTTGGCGCTCACGCTGTTAGGTCTTGTTCGTGAACTGCTTGGTGCAGGAACAGTGTTTGGATTTAACTTATTCAGTATCATCGGTGTACAAGAACCAAAAATGATGTTGGTGTTCATACTTCCTCCGGGAGCATTCTTGGTATTGGCATATTTAATCGCAATAATTAGAAAACAATAATAATGCATAATGTACAATTCACAATGCACAATTAATTCTTAATTTTTAATTCAAAATTGCTATGGCATACGTTTTAATCATCATATCGGCTGTATTTGTAAACAACATCGTGTTGAGCCAATTTTTGGGAATTTGTCCGTTTTTGGGCGTTTCCA
>DFGI01000001.1:240-17762 GCA_002371705.1 Bacteroidales bacterium UBA3754 | reverse complement strand
CCAACCAGTTTCTTCAATAATGATAGGATAGATAAAATCGCAATATGCCTGAGACAAACGATAGCGTTGCTCACTGTTTCCAGGTCCTTTTCCAAACAAGCCTCCGTTTGCAATAGCAATTTTTGCTTGAGTAACCTGATGGTTATCAATAGGAGCGAAATCGCGTGACGCATCGTAGCCACTTGCATGCGGAGCTAACATTGGAGCAAAGCTAACCACACGCTTTTGCCACGTTTCACCACGAGGGAACAGCTGAGGCTCTTTTAATATTATAAATCCCATTATAAGAGCAAATCCACAACCAATGCCCAATATTGCCGCGAACTGTTTCCACGGAAGTCCACCCAAATACAACATAAAAAACATTATGAGCATAATGAACATTGCCGTCGAAAAGTTGGAAATCAACACAATTCCTGCAACTATTGCTGTGGATGCGAGCACTTTATACAACACTTTCTTGGGGTCGGAAACATCGTCCTGATTTTCCGAAAAAATCCGTGCGATATAAACCACTAACGCCAATTTTGCAAATTCGCTCGGCTGTATAGAAAATCCAAAAATATTTATCCAGCGATTTGCGCCATTGATTTCTTCAGAAAACGCACTGGTGAACGTAAGCAACAATAGAATCACAGAAACCACATACCAGAAAAACGCATGTTTGCGCAACAAACCTGGTTTCATACGATATACGTATTGTGAAACGACAATGGTTATACACATTCCCACCAGCAACAAAATCAGCTGTTTCAGAAACACACCGCCAGAGTGGTTTCCGCCGCCCTTGTAAATCACCATACTGGAAGACGAGAACACAGCAATCAAAGAAATACCGGCAAGCAATGCCAATATCACCCAAATAACCTTATTTCCAATGAATAAGCTTCTAAAGGATGTAATGCCAATAGCCGACAAGCGTTCTTTAATATCTGTTCTGAACGAATCTTCCATTATAGGTTCCTCACTGCTTCTTTAAATTGTTTTCCTCTGTCAACATAGCTTTTGAACAAGTCGAAACTTGCGCACGCAGGCGAANNTGACAGCCTCCTTGAACTGCTCGCCCCTGTCCTCGTAGCACGTAAACAGGTCGAAACTTGCGCACGCAGGCGAAAGCAAGACCACATCGCCCGGACTCGCAAGTTTGTACGACGTTTCAACCGCATCTTTCATACTGCGTGTTTCCACGATTGTTTCGATTTTGTCGCCAAACGATTTTTTTAATTTTTCGTTGTCGATACCAAGACAAACTAAGGCTTTAACTTTCTGAATTGCAAGTTCATACAATTCAGAATAATCATTTCCTTTATCTGTGCCGCCCGCAATCCAAATCACATTTTTCGATTTCATACTGTCGAGTGCGTACCAAACCGAGTTTACATTAGTAGCTTTTGAGTCATTGATAAATTCCACACCGTTGACTTGGAATGGAACTTTTTCAAGACGATGTTCCACGTTTTCGAAGGACTTCAAACTGTCGCGGATTTTTTCATTTTTTATATCCACAGCCTTTGCCGCAAGCATCGCCGCCATTGAATTGCCAAAGTTGTGTTTCCCCTGCAACTGCATTTCACCAACTGAGAACGAGAACGAATCCTTATCGCGCAAGTTCACATAAATAGTGTTATCCTTTAAATATGCCTGTTTCGACGTATCGTCAGTAACAGTAAACGCCCACGTATCAGCAGCAATGCTCCGTTTACCAATTTCATCAATTAGCACTTGGTCGTCGCTACAATATATAAATGTATCGTTGGACTGCATATTTTGCAAAATGCGGAATTTTGAATTGATATAATTTTGGAACTTATATTCATATCTATCAAGGTGGTCAGGCGTGATATTCAACAAAATGGCAATATCGGCCTTGAAGTCGTACATGTGGTCGAGCTGGAAGTTGCTGATTTCCAATACATAATAATCAAAATTATTATGAGCAACCTGCAAAGCGAAACTTTTTCCAACGTTTCCTGCCAAACCAACATTCAACCCTGCTTGTTTTAAAATATGATATGTAAGCAGTGTAGTGGTAGTTTTTCCGTTGCTACCCGTAATACAAATCAATTTTGCATTTGTATAACGAGCCGCAAATTCCAAGTCGGAAATGACAGGAGTACCTTGTGCCATTAACTTCACAATCAGCGGAGCATCAGAACGAATTCCTGGGCTTTTGATAACCTCGGTTGCCTGAAGAATTTTCTCCTCCGTATGATGGCCTTCTTCATACACAATGCCATTGTCAACAAGCATTGACTTGTATTGTTCCTTAATGATGCCATTGTCGGACACAAACACATCGAATCCTTTTTCCTTGGCGAGAATAGCAGCGCCAACGCCACTTTCGGCAGCCCCAAGAACGACTATAAGTTTTTTATTTTCCATTGTATATTACCGAAGTTTTAATGTTACCAATGTAAGAGCAGCCAACATCAACGCAACCAACCAGAATCGGGCTACAATTTTCGATTCAGGCACGCCTTTTTTCTGATAATGATGATGAAGCGGAGCCATTAAGAAGAACCGTTTTCCCTCACCAAATTTCTTTTTTGTCCGTTTGAAATACGAAACTTGAATAATAACAGAAACGCTTTCTGCCAAGAAAATACCACACAGTATCGGAAGCAGCAATTCCTTGCGAATCAACACGGCAAACACACCGATGATTCCACCGAGCATTAAACTTCCTGTATCGCCCATAAACACTTGAGCAGGAAAAGAATTATACCACAAGAAACCGATGGTCGCACCCAAGAACGCACTTGCATACACCACCAATTCACCAGAGTATGGTATATACATAATATTCAAATAGTTAGAATAAATTACGTTACCCGACAGATATGCCAAAATACCGAGCACCGCCCCGACAATTGCAGTGGTTCCCGTGGCAAGTCCATCCAACCCATCGGTAAGATTCACACCATTTGACACCGCTGTGGTGATAAAAATCACAACAAGCACAAATAAAATCCAACCAAGCCATTCAGCATTCTCGCCCATAAAACCAACAATCGAATGATAATCAAGTTCATGGTTTTTGACAAATGGTATCGTTGTTTTTGTTGTTTTTTCACCATATAACTCCACACGAGTATGCTCAATTTGCTCTTGGCTATACTGTTGTTGCATATTCGGAATCACATCGCCTTTTTGCACCACAACCACATCGTCGTTGAAATAGAGCGTAAGCGCAACGGCAAAACCGCATACTACCTGACCAGCAATTTTGTATCGTCCCGGCATCCCCTCCTTGTTTTTCTTGAACACCTTAATGTAGTCGTCCATAAACCCGAGCAGACAGAACCACAGTGTGGTGAACAACATCAACAGGATATAGACATTTGTAAGATTTGCGAACAACAACGTGGCAATCATAATGGCAAGGAAAATAAGGATTCCACCCATTGTGGGCGTGCCTTTTTTCTGCATTTGTCCTTCAAGACCAAGATTGCGGATGATTTCGCCAATTTGTTTTTTCTGCAAAAACTCAATCAAACGTTTACCAAACAAAATTGAGATCAACAATGCGGTGATAAACGCAAAACCAGCCCGAAACGACAGGTATTGGAACACGCCAGCCCCCGGGAAATTGAATTGTTCTAAATAATCGAATAAATGGTACAACATATTACTTCAGATTAAAAATGTTCTTAACTATTTCTCTATCATCAAAATGGTGTTTCACACCTTGAATCTCTTGATACGTTTCGTGCCCTTTGCCAGCAATCAGAATCACATCGCCGCTTTCAGCAAGCATCACAGCCGTGCGGATTGCCTGTTCCCTATCGAGGATTGTCAGCACATTCGCCGCATATTCCGCTCCAATTCCCGCCATCATTTGGTTGGCAATGTCAGCGGCAGACTCATTGCGGGGATTGTCGGAGGTGAGAATCACCCGATTGCTCAATTTGGCACAAATACCTCCCATAATTGGACGTTTACCTTTGTCACGATTTCCACCAGCGCCAACCACCGTGATGATTTTCTTGTCCTTCGGACACAACGCGCGCAACGTGGAGAGAATATTCTCCAACGCATCGGGAGTGTGGGCGTAGTCAACCACAGCAACTACATTATTGGCATTTTTGAAAAATTCAATTCTTCCAGCCACAGGAGTAAGCGTGCTAATGATTTCAAGCACACGCTGTTTGTTCTGTCCCAACAACATAGCAGCCGAATAAACCGCCAACAAATTGTATGCGTTGAAAAATCCAATAAATCGTGCAACAACCTCAACACCATCAATTTTGAGCAACATACCGTCAAAATGCTGTTCAAGAACACGACATTTAAAGTCGCTCATACTTTTCAACGAATATGAGGCCTTGTGCGCACGAGTGTTTTGCAACATTATTTGTCCATTACGGTCGTCATCGTTGGTTAGTGCAAATGCCGTTGCTGGCAAATCGTCGAAAAACGATTTTTTCACACGGACATATTCCGCAAAGGTTTTATGATAATCCAAATGGTCCTGCGTAATATTAGTAAAAATGCCACCTGCGAACGTCACGCCTGCCGTACGGTGCTGATGAATCGCATGCGAGCTGACTTCCATAAAGCAATACGAGCAACCAGCCACCTGCATTTTCTCGAACAATTCATACAACTGAATCATATCGGGAGTAGTATGCGTTGCCGCAAACTCCTCATTTCCAACATAATTCACCACCGTCGAAAGCAATCCGCACACATTTCCAAGTTGTGAAAACAAACGATACAACAACGTGGCAGTAGTAGTTTTTCCATTCGTGCCAGTTACGCCAACGACTTTAAGTTTTTCAAAATCAATATTATAGAACGCCCGCAACATATAACCACAGGCGATTATTGAATTTTCAACCACAATATATGTCACAGCTGGATTCAACGAAGCTGGCAATTGTTCGCACACAACAGCCACAGCGCCTTGTTTTTCAGCAGTTTCAATAAACGAATGACCATCAACGGCAACACCACGCACAGCCACGAACACCATGTTTTCGCCAATACGACGGGAATCGGTATTGATTGCCGCAATCGTTTTGTTGGTTTCTCCGACTATTTTTTTAGTGGAAACCTGCTCAATAATGCTATGTAAATCACAATTTCTCATTATTCTAAATTCAAAACAATTACATCACCTTGATTATATGGCGTTCCTGCCCGAACCGATTGTCGAGTGATTCGTCCCACGCCAACACACTTCACTTTCATTTTCAGGCTGTCAGCCAAGAACAATGCATCGCGCATTCCCATCCGTTCGAAACTTGGAACTGTGCCTTTTGTGAAATGCAACGCATTCTCTTTCAAACGGTTATTTTCCACATCAGGCGATACCTTCACCCAAACCGACGATGGATGTCCTTCTGTTTCAATTGACAATTTTTTATAAATCGAATTGAAATCATCAGCGTACCCATTTGTAGTCGGCGGCATATTGAGTATTGACGTAGTATCGGAAGCCATTTGGTTGCGCAAGTCGTAATCCATAAAATAAATTCTGTCGGCAATTCGTTTGAAAACGCCCACAGCGCCATATTCGCCAGCCTCTTTTGCCTGAATAACAACGATACAGGAATACTTTGGATTGTCAGCTGGGAAATAGCCACAAAACGAGCCACGCCACTTGCTTTTGTTGTAGCGACCACGTTCAAACGTCTGAGCAGTACCAGTTTTGCCTGCAATTTTATAATATGTGCTTGCATATTTTTTTGCTGTTCCCCGTTCGACCACCGCTTCCAAAATTTTATGAGCCTTCTGCAACGTTTCTTTTTTGCAAATCGACCCTTTCACCGACTGTGGTTTGAATTTTTTGATAGTCTTTGCATCGCTACGAATTTCCTTCATCAAATGCGGACGCATCATTCTGCCATTGTTCGCCACAGCATTGTAGAATGTAAGGATTTGCAACGGTGTGAGTTCAATCTCGTAACCATACGACATTTGCAGCAACGTACTTCCCGACCATCTGTCGGCACCCTCCTTCATACTGGGGTCTTTCACTTTTGGATGTGGTTCACCGACCAAATCAATTCCCGAAGGTTGGTCAAGATTCATTGATTTTATACGGTCGATGTAGTCCCATTCCCGTTTCTCGCGGACATAATGTTTATCAATAATTTTGCTCACGCCCACATTCGACGAGTTTGCAAACACATCGCACACCGAAAGTTTATGGAATCCGCCCTGTGTTTTGTGATTCCAGTCGGTTACGCCAAGTTGTGCTTTGTCATAATAAATATAGCCATCGCCCGTGTCGATTGTGTCGTCCAAGTCAACATATTTATCCTCGAACGCAACCATCAACGATGAAAGTTTTATAGTCGAGCCTGGGTCGCACACGTTTGAAACCGCATAATTCCAGTTTTCATAGAAATTAGAATCCAATGGATTGTCGTTGTGCGAGAGATTTGAAATTGACAGCACATCGCCCGATTTCACATCCATAACCACAGCACACCCCCATTCCGCATCGTATGCACGCAAAGTTTTTGCCAACTCTTCGTGCGTAATTATTTGAATATCAGCATCAATAGTCGTCACCAAATCGTACCCGTCAATATTTCCTTCACCATTTTCATTTTCAACGGCATCCATATTCAAAACGCCAAACAATTCTTTGTCAAACGATTTTTCGAGACCTGTTCTGCCATGATATTCGCCTTTTGGCAAAAAACCGATTGTTCTTGTAGCCATGCCGCCATACGGATACACACGATTATTTTCCACCTCAACGTTCAACCCTCCTTTGTAGGCTCCGTTACGCAGCAGCGGCAATTTTTTGATTTTCTGCAACTGATTGTAATCAATCGGTTGTTTGTGCAAACGCACAAGTTTATGTTCCTTTTCCGCAGTTTTTATTAAATTATAATAGTATTGGCGGTCACGATTATCGTCAACAAAAATGCGAGCGAGACCATCGGCAATTGAGTCAATATTTTCAGAAATCAGATTAGGATTTTTCTTGAAATGGGCAATACGAGCATCGAACGAAACCGTATATTCTGGCACAGAGCAAGCAAGCACACGGCCCTTTCGGTCGAGAATATCGCCACGGCGCGGCTGCACAATCTTCTGAGTATATTGTGTGGGAATTTCCTCGTTCATCTGAATGTCGAAAATTTCATACAGCACAGCAATGGAAGCCAGAAATATGACTATCGGAACCACTATGAAGCGGTTTCTCACAGTTTCAATATTTCTATTTTTCTCATTTCCCATCTGCCGAAATTGTATATGCCGGTTTTTGTAATTCCTTCAAGCCCAATTGTCTTTCCTTTATTTGTTCTTGAATATTGATATATTTCATTTTATTGATATACTGCCGTTGCGTAGCAACAAACTCCGCACGCAGTTCTTTTATCTCGCGGTTCAGGCGCTCATTCTGTTGTTCAATATATTGAACATGGTAGCCATTGGCGATATAGACCACCGCAATGACAAGCAAGACAATGAAGACAAACGAATGGCGTTTGAAGAAATTTGTCTCCAATATTTCTCCATATATCACGCCTTTCAGCGTCAATTTTTCATTTGTTTCCTTCTCAGCCATTTTTCTCCACTATCCGTAATTTCGCACTTCGGGCGCGATTATTTTCTTTTATTTCTTCCTCCGACGGCACAATCACCTTTTTTGAAATTGCCGTGAACGGCGTTTGCACATTCCCATAAAAATCCTGCGCCATTTCGCCTTCCACGTTGCCAGTCTTAAAAAAATTCTTCACCAATCTATCTTCCAATGAATGATAGGTTATCACCACGAATCGACCTCCTGGCTTCAAAATTTGCAGTCCACCTTCGAGAAAATCCTTCAGTGCCTGCATTTCGTTGTTCACTTCAATCCGCAACGCCTGAAAAATCTGCGACAGGTATTTACTTTCCGTCTGCGGATTGCAAAAACGCTGCCCAATCCGTTTCAAGTCTTCAGTTGTACGAATTGCGCCACCAGAACGACGGGATATGATTTCCTGCGCAAGACGACGAGCATTTGCTATTTCGCCGTAATTTTTGAACACACGTGTGAGATTTTGCTCATCGTATTCGTTCACAATATCCGCCGCAGTTTTTTTCACCGAGCGGTCCATCCGCATATCCAACGGAGCATCGAATCGAAACGAAAATCCCCGTTGCGCCTCGTCAAAATGGTGCGAAGAAACGCCCAAATCCGCCAATATGCCATCAACAGCCGCAATCTCAAAGAACTGCATAAAATTCTTCACGTATGCAAAATTGTGATGCACGAACGTGAACGATTCGGATTGAAACGCATTTTGCTTCGCATCGGAGTCCTGGTCAAACGAGAACAAATGACCGCCATCGAGCTTTTTGAGTATTGCCGCCGAGTGCCCTCCACCACCAAACGTGGCATCAATATATATTCCTTTCGGATGTATATTCAGTCCTTCAACAGATTCGTTCAAAAGGACAGGCACGTGATATTTCATATTGCTCTACTCATTCAAATTAAAATCATCTGTAAATATTTCTCCAGCCAAGCGTTCAAAATCCTCCTGCGACATTTTGCCAGCTTCGAATTTGTCCTTATCCCAAATTTCTATGATTCCCTCAACACCAAGAAACACAACATCTTTCGACAAGCCAGCCACATCAGCCAACTTTTTCGGGACCAACAAACGGTTCATCGAATCCAACGAAAGTTCCGCCGTTCCTTTGCTGAACTCCGTCATAAAAAGATTGTGTTTTTTGTTGAGAATGGGATTCAGCTTCTTCATCAGCTGTTGCATCATAGCCTGCCACGTTTCAATTGGATGTAGCTCCAAGCAGTCCTTGTAGATACTTTTCTTCAACACAAAATGCGCCCCTTCGCCCGTTTCACCTAATTGGCGGAACAGCGGAGAAGGCAGCGGAACCCGCCCTTTCGCGTCGATTTTACCAGTATGTTCGCCTACAAATGTCAGCATAATTAATCAAGCTAAAACTCGTTGGTAAAAGTAAGCACAATTTTCCCACTTTTTCACATTTTTTACCATTTTTTCCCACTTTGTTAATAACTTTTTTGGTAAAACGTTCCAAATTCGCAACAGATTGAGGTTTTCGGCCTTTTAGAAAAATTGTGAATTAGACAAATATTTCCTCTTTTATACGGATTTGTTCATATCTTTGTAACAGAATCGAAAGAAAATGGACGAAGATCAGAGCAAAAAAGAATTCATAAACGTTGAACGTATTCTCAAAACCAAGGCTCCCGACTTATATAAGAAGTTGCCGAAGTTTGTTGTCCGTTATTTTACGCGCGTGCTGCACCAAGACGAAATAAACGCCGATTTGGAAAAAATTTCCGACGAAAAAGGTGTGCCAAAGTTTCATAAGCAACTCGCAATCAATAACATAGTCATTGACTGCCATAACACCGAAAACATTCCTGCCGAAGGACGGTTCATTTTTGCAGCAAACCACCCGATGGGCGGTCCCGATGGCATTATGATTGTTTCGGCAGTTGGAAAAATATTTCCAAAGACAAAACTAATGGTCAACGACCTTCTGATGAATTTACCCGACATTGAAGATGTGTTTATTCCGATAAACCGTTTCGGACGAAATAAACGGAACTATGCCGAGATTTTTGAAAACAGTATGCAGTCCGATTATCAGATAATTATATTCCCGGCTGGACTGGTTTCCAGAAAAATCAAAGGGAAAATCGTCGATTTGGAGTGGAAAAAATCATTTGTGGCGTATGCGAAACGCTACGAGCGTGACATAATTCCGGTGTATATCAGCGGCAAAAATTCCAATTTCTTCTACAATCTGGCAAATTGGCGTAAACGTCTGGGAATCAAAGCAAACATTGAACAACTATATTTGGTTGACGAATTATATAAACACAAAAAAGAAAGCGTGTCAATATACTTCGGGAAACCTATTTCCTACCAGTCGCTTACAAACGACAAAAGCGACACCGAGTGGGCAGACGAAATCAAACAGATAGCATACTCATTATCAAATAAATAATATTATGGAACCTATCATTGCCCCTGTTGACCGAGAAGCAATCATCGCCGAACTTACCGACGACAAATTTCTTCGTGATTCTCATTTTGGTTCAAATAAAATCTACACACTCAACAATTCAAATTCGCCGAATGTGATGCGTGAAATCGGTCGTTTGCGCGAACTTGCGTTTCGCAGGGCTGGCGGCGGCACGGGCAAAAGCATTGATATTGATGAATTTGATGTACATCCAACGCATCCCTACGAACAAATTATCGTGTGGAATCCCGAAAGCAAGCAAATTCTCGGTGGCTACAGATATATACTATGTGCCGACTCAAGCAACGGCAATGGAAGCTACGACCTTGCGACAACCGAATTATTCAAATTTTCGGAAACATTCAAAAAGAATTATCTGCCATACACGCTTGAACTTGGACGCTCATTTGTCTATTACGACACGCATTCGGGCGCTTCGGCACGAAGAAGCATTTTCACACTCGACAATCTATGGGAAGGAATCGGCGCAGTCATAGCCCTCAATCCACAAATCCGATATCTGTTCGGGAAAGTAACAATGTATCTGAACTACGACAAACTTGCCCGCGACTACATTCTATATTTTCTAAACAAGCATTTCAAAGACAACGATAATTTAGTAACAACCATTGAACCACTAAGTTATCATCACCCCGAAAGCGAATTGGCAAACATTTTCACAGGAAAGAATTTAAAAGAAGACTATAAAATTCTGTTCACTAAAGTCCGCGAACGGAAGCACAACATTCCACCACTCATCAATTCATACATCAACCTGACCGACACGATGAAAACATTCGGAACATCGTTGAACAAAGGCTTTGGAGCAGTTGAAGAAACGGGAATTCTCGTAACCATCAGCGACATTGTTTCCGAAAAAATGGACCGCTACATACTTTCATACCAAATATAAATGACAGACAAAATTTTTCCCGAAATCGGCGTCGTGCATTTCATCAAAAAAAAAGGATGCAGAAAAGTTATTGTCAAAGTGAAACAAAACAACGAGGTGTATGTTACCATGCCTTGGCTGTATGCGCAAAAACTTGCGGAGTCGTTTGTCTTATCAAACACGGAATGGATTATAAACCAACAACATAAGCGAAAAGCTAACACAAAAACAATCACCGAAAGCCAGAAAAACATAACCCACTTCCACGACATTGAAATTGCCCACGGCATCGACAATTCACTGAGAATTTCAGTCAGAAACGGTATCATCAAAGTCATTGTTCCCAATAATATTGCAATTGATGACCAACGAATCCAAGATGAGATGACGGAAACCTTGCAAACAGTGTTACGAAAAGAAGCGAAACTCTATCTGCCACAACGAGTTGCATTTCTCGCCAAACAATTTGGATTTTCGTATGCCACCATTGCAGTTTCAAGCGCAAAGACCCGTTGGGGCTGCTGCAATTCAAGAGGCAGAATCATTTTTTCGTTGTATTTAATGACATTGCCGTTCAACCTCATCGACTACGTGATTCTGCACGAACTTTGCCACACAAAATATATGAACCACAGCAAGGATTTCTACGCCCTGCTTGACGTATGCTGCGGAGGAAACAATGAGCGATTGCGAAAGGAAATGAAGACAAAAACAATGGACGTATTCCCAAAATTCAACAAAGACGACCGTCCACCGCTCTCCAATTCATCAAATTAATGTATCTTTGTCAAAAATTTGAATACAAGCAATGAGAAAACTTCTCGCGTCAATATTCCAAAAATTAGGAATTTTTCATTTTCTCGTACGTATAGCGACCGATTTTCAAAGACGTCGGTTGGCAAAATGTTTCCGTGCGCATGGGTTGGAAACATTGTTGCGGGCAAACGAAGCCGTGAAAAGCGCAAACGCACGAATGTTTCTTGCCTACGGCACATTGCTTGGCGCTTTCCGAGAAAAAAATTTTATTCCCTACGACTTTGACCTTGATGTGGGTATGTTTGCAAACGAACGCCCCGAGAATTTTGAGAAAATAATGGCTCAATATGGTTTTTCGCGCAAACGGACATTTTATGTAAAGGAAACAGGTCAAATCACCGAAGACCAATATGAATACAAAGGTGTCCAAATTGATTTTTTCTATCAATTTGAAAAAGACGAAAACACACTTTATTCATACATCTGCCGACAACACGAATCAAAAGATTGGAGAACAGCCAACCAAACCGATGGATTTCCCTGTATCACTTGGGAATACGAAAATTCCGACTTGGTAACGATAGATTTTCTCGGACATGAATTGTACATTCCTGAAAAAACAGAATCGTGGCTTAGAACAATCTACGGTGATGATTTTATGACCCCTATCCGCAATAAATCAGCGGCAAATCGTCCTATTTCAAAAATCCGCAACGAACGGCTATATCGAAAATAACACTACTTTCCGCTTTCCCGAAAATCCTTCAATTGCAACTGAAGCGACACATTTCCTCGGAACACATTAAGTCCTATAGTGAAACAAATATCTATGGATGCTTTTGGTGGCAAACTACGCCATTTTTCCGCCATACCAAAGCCAACCGCCGAAATATAACTTGATTCGTTTTGTTTGAAACTCAACTTTACGTGGTTGTTGTCGTTTCCCATTATATATATTGTATCGGGGACCAGGTTGCGAATAACAAACACAGGATCCATATTGTCGGGACCGAAAGGTGCCATATACTGAATTTGATTATAAAACTCGTTAGTCACCTCAACAAGTGTCAATACCTCGTCAACGTAGATGGTAGGTCGTTGCTGCGACGGTGTAATGGTACTTTTCACCGCCTCCTCAAATTGTTGTTTGAACGTTTCCAGATTTTCTTTTCGCAGTGAAAGTCCTGCCGCGTGCCGATGTCCACCGAACGCAGTCAATGAGGAAGAACATTTCTCAATGGCGGAATATAGGTCGAAGTCGCCAACCGAGCGGGCTGACCCAGAAATCACATCACCATCGCCGCACAGAATTACCGTCGGTTTAAAATATTGTTCAATAACTTTTGCCGCAGCAATACCTACAACACCTTTGTGCCACGAGTCTCTGTACAATACCGTTGAATACAACGATTGCGCCGCGGAATTTTCTTCAATCATAGCAAACGCTTCTTCGCAGATACGTTTTTCCTCTTTCTGTCGCTCGGAATTTTGTTCCACAACAGTAGCGAAATACTGCAATGCTTCGGTTTCGTCCTTTGCAAGCAACAAATGGATTGCATCGCGGGCATTTTTCATTCGTCCCGCAGCATTGATTTTGGGAGCAATTTTGAATACAATATCGCTCACGGTAAGCGATCCATTCGGGCAGATGATTTGCTCCTCGCCGTCTCCGTTTTTATAGAGAAAAATCAACTTTGAATACGCCAGCATTGTTTTTATAGGCACCAATGGTTTTTGAATCATTTTCATCAAACCATAGTACATATACACCCGATTTTCTCCCACAATCGGCACAATGTCAGCAGCAGTGCTGATTGCCAAATAGTCAAGGTAGCAATTGAGATTCTCTTTTTCAGGAATGTCGTACCTTCTACAAAATGCCGACAGCAATTTGTAGCCAACACCGCAACCCGAAAGCTCCTTGAACGGATATTCACAATCGTGGCGTTTGGGGTCGAGCACGGCGTAAGCGTCAGGAAGTTTTTGTCCTTGGTTATGATGGTCGCACACAATCACATCTATCCCTGCCGATTGTGCCATTGCAATGGTACTCAACGCTTTAATACCACAATCAAGCGTGATTATCAATTGAACATTATGTTCGATAGCCTCACGAATTCCTTTTTCCGATACTCCGTAACCTTCTGAATATCTGTCGGGAACATAAAAATCAACATCCGCGTTTCTATCTTTCAAAAACGAGTACACCAACGCAATTGCAGTGGTGCCGTCAACATCGTAGTCGCCATACACCAAAATCCGTTGATGTTCATCAAGAGCTTTGCCCAAACGGGAAACCGCCACGTCCATGTCCTTCATCAAAAACGGGTCGTACAAATCATCGAAACGATGTTGCACCAATTTTTGAAATTGTTCTTTTGTGGTGATGCCGCGTGACATTAATATATGTTGTATTTGCGGATATAATTCCACCCCGAAATCAACTTCGTTGAATTCTTGTTTCGGGAATTGCCAAATATTTTCAATCATTCCAAGAAATCAAATTTGCGTGTTTTTACTTGATTTTCAATGGATTCAAATTCCTCAAACTTACCAACATCCAGCCAGAAATCGCCCGTATGGTCGTATGCAATAATTGAATGGTCTGCAGCCAAACGAAGATACAAATCCATAATTGCAAATTTGCCACTTTCTGTGATAAAATCAAATATACGAGGGCTTATAATTTGTATTCCACTGAAAGCCAATGGTATATACGACTGCCGTGGATGAACGATTTTTTGTTCCTGCGTCTTGCGGTTTTCCCACGCACATAGTTGATACTCAGTGTCGAAGAGCAGGTAACGCGAAGTTTTTCGGTCGCTTACCGCCAAAGTCGCCAACGCATTGTGCGCTGTATGAAAATCAACCATTTTTTTGTAGTCGATGGAACAAATTATGTCAACATTACAAACAATAAACGGTTCGTTGCCAGTAAAAAATCGTTTTGCGTGCAACAATCCGCCGCCCGTATCGAGCAACTGGTCGGTTTCGTCGGATATGTGAATTGGAATCCCGAAATCGTGCGATTGTACAAAATCAACGATTTGTTCCGAGAAATGATGCACGTTCACAATAATTTCGGAGCAACCCGAATATTTCAGCTTGCGAATGGCATATTCCAACAACGTACGTCCGTTGCATTTCACCAATGCTTTGGGCGTATTTGCGGTCAACGCTTGTAATCTTGTACCCATTCCTGCGGCAAAAATCATTGCTTTCATACGCATCTGTTTGTTAAAAATTTATTCTACAAAAGACTTGTTGTGTAAATATATAAAAAAATTGGAGAAAACGGATGGCGTTTTTGAAAAAACTGCCATTTTTCGGCAAAACTGCACGAATTATCGATTGAAATTGTTTCGAGATTAACAAGAAACCTTACCGACGTGAAAAAATTTTTAAGGTAACCCTACAAAGCAACCTAATCCTCATTTTTCAGCACATACAATATATCTTTTACACGAAGAAGGCGGATTGCAAATGCCAGCACACACCCTATCACACAGAGAGTCAGAACATTCCAAATCCAATTTTCAAAAATGTAGTTTTTCAAACAAACAAACAAGCCGATATTGAGGCCTATAAAACACAACATTTTTACAATATCCTTATAGGGAATGTGAAAAGAAAAGTACCGCACCGAAAGGACTATTTGAATGAGCCCTGTAAGTAACTGTGTCACAACAGAAACCGCCGCAGCGCCAAGTGCTCCGTAACGAGGAATGAACATTGCATTGAACGCAATATTGAACACCATTCCGCACGCAGCCATACAATTCATCACTTTCATACTGTTATTTGCCGTGAGCAACGTTCCAAATACATACGAAGACGCAATTGGTATGAAACCGATTATTAAAACTTTAAATATTACCGAGGATTCATCAACATTCTCATTATACATTAAGTCCATTAACTCATAACTATTTGTGCAGCAAGCTATTACAAATACAATAACGGGAACCATCAGCAACAGGAACGAAAATTTTGTAAATTGTCCAAGCGGTTCTTTATCTTTCAGCATTTTTGCAAACATAGGCAACAGCAAGGTCGCAAACAAATATGCAAACATGCTCACCGCATCGAGAATTCGGTACGACTGAGCATACACGCCAGCTTGCTCCGCACCATTGGGCAACATTTGCTCTATCATCACCATATCAATTCGAGTGTAAAGCCCCATAAGCAACGACAGCAAGGCAAATGGATAAGTATGTTTCAAAATTGTCCACAAAAATGGCATATCAAAACGGAAACGGAATGTTTTCGCTTTCTTTGCTACAATGCAAAACGCCACCCCACAAGGAATTGCATACGATACCGTTTGAGCATATACAAACCATTCTATTCTGAAATCTTCTCGTTTAGTCAGCAACAAAAATCCGCAGATGATAATCATTAACGTCCTGTCCATCACCGAAACACAACTATCGGTTTTGTACATATACGTCCCCGAAATATTGGAGCGGAGATACAACAAAAACGACAACAAAAATTGATTGAACGCCAACACGCCAAAGATTTTGAATTGTTCGAGCGTAAAATCAAGAATATATCCAACTATCAGCAACACAAAGCCATACACGCATCCAAGCAAAAACTTCAGCACCACCATACTCGAAAAAAATCGCGGCAGCAAATCATTGTTTTGCGCAATATTCCGATTGTTGAAATTGGCAATTCCAAGGTCAAGAATTATGTTGAAAATAATTGAAAGACTGAACATTGCCGCATACATACCATACACTTCGGTGCCAACAACATTCTGCACCGTTCGATCGATGCCAAAAATGTAGAACGGCTTAATCAGCAGATTAAGAAACAGCAACAATAATAAATTTGTGACAAACGTTTTTCTCAAAATTCCACATTTTATTCGACCACAAAAGTACATCTTTTCCCGATTCAACATTTGTTGTATCGAAATAGATTTTTCCATAAAATTTCGTTCCTTTGCAACTATGAAAATTGTAATAAACACACGGTTACTCATCAAAGGTAGAATCGACGGGATTTCGCGGTTCACCTACGAAACGGTTAAACGGATTTGCCAAAACCATCCCGAGCATCAATTTTACTTATTGTTCGACCGAATGTACAGCAAGGAATTTATTTTTGGCGACAACGTAAAGCCAATCATTGTGCCGTTTCAAGCCCGCCATCCGTTTTTGTGGTGGTTTTGGTTCCACTCGCAGGTTCCCCGTGTGCTGAATGCGCTGAAACCCGACGTGTTTGTTTCGACCGACGGATACAGCGTGGTTACTGGCGATACGCCCGTTGTTGACGTTATCCACGATTTGAATTTTGAACATTTTCCCGAACATCTCCCCTATTTGGTTCGGAAATATTACCAAAAATATTTTCCGCAATATGCGCAGAAAGCGACCAGAATCGCCACAGTTTCGGAGTTTTCGAAAAACGACATTCATACATTATATACTATACCACTTGATAAAATTGATGTGGTTTACAACGGTGTAAGCAGTTCGTTCCAACCATTGCTGGATGTGGAAAAACTCATCATCAAACAAAAATACACCAACAGCACCGATTATTTTGTGTATGCCGGAACGCTCCATCCACGAAAAAATATCGAAGGACTGTTTGCCGCATTCAAGATTTTCAAAGAGAAAACGCAATCGACAATGAAATTGGTGATTGTGGGTGAATCAATGTTTTTGGCGAAAACCATTCAAAAAGCTTACGACAAACATCCGTACAAAAAAGACATTGTATTCACGGGACGGGTGTCCGACAAAGACCTCAACTACTTGTTAGGCAGTGCATTCGCAATGACCTATGTACCATTTTTTGAAGGATTTGGAATTCCGATTTTGGAAGCGTTCGCCTGCAACATTCCCGTCATCACATCGAATTGCACCTCAATGCCCGAAGTGGCTGG
>DFGI01000001.1:0-175 GCA_002371705.1 Bacteroidales bacterium UBA3754 | reverse complement strand
GCCGCCCTACTCTGCGACCCGACCAACGTTGAATCAATTGCAAACGCAATGATTCAACTCTATTCCGACAAAGATTTACCCCAAAAACTAATAGCACATTCCCAAGAACAGTTGCAAAAATTCACGTGGGACAAAACGGCAGAACTTCTATGGGAAAGCATTCTTAAATGCACAA
>DFGI01000019.1 GCA_002371705.1 Bacteroidales bacterium UBA3754 | reverse complement strand
TTCATTGCTTCGGCAATCAATTTACCGATTTCTTCGTCGTTGTTTGCCGAAATACGTGCAACTTGTTCAACTTTTTCACCGTCAACTGTCACTTGTTCAGCTTGAGCGTTAAGATTTGAGACGATAGCGGCAACGGCTTTGTCAATACCACGTTTCAAATCCATTGGGTTAGCGCCAGCAGCGACGTTTTTCAAACCAACACCAACAATTGCCTGAGCAAGAACGGTGGCAGTTGTCGTACCGTCGCCAGCATTGTCGTTTGTACGAGAAGCAACTTCCTTAACCATTTGAGCACCCATATTTTCGAATGCATCAGGAAGTTCAATTTCTTTAGCCACGGTCACGCCGTCCTTTGTAATTTGCGGAGCGCCGAATTTCTTTTCAATAACTACGTTGCGGCCTTTAGGACCAAGCGTTACCTTTACCGCGTTTGCCAATGCGTCAACACCCTTTTTCAAAGAGTCGCGGGCGTCAATGTTGAATTTTATTTCTTTTGCCATGATTATCTAAATTTTAAATGATTACAATATTAAAAGAATGTCTGATTGTGAAAGAAGAAGATATTTCTCGTCGTTGAACGTAAGTTCCGTCCCCGCATATTTTCCGTACAAAACAATGTCGCCCACTGCAACTTCCATTTCTTCGTCTTTTTTAGCCTTACCAATAGCGATCACCTTGCCTTGAAGTGGTTTTTCCTTTGCTGAATCAGGAAGAATGATTCCCGAAACTGTTTTTTCCTCGGCTGTGTCTGGTTTTACAAGAACCTTTCCTGCCAATGGTTTACCTTTGAAATCTGCCATAATTATATAATTTTTAGATTAAACATTTTAATTTTCGTCGTTGACTTGTCATATTTTGTGCCAACTCATTTTTTTTGAAATATTGGCAGAATTACAGGAAAAACTATATGACAAGACACAAAAAAGGTGTCAATAGTATGACATATTGACACCTCCAACCAAAAAACCTTATGAAAACAAAATTACTCTTTACTCTTGAAAATCTTCTGCTGTTGGCACATCAGAAGGAACGTTCATTTGTACCGATGGAGCGTTGTCCTCGAACATTGAACGAGATTCTTTCACTCCGTTTTGTGTTGGCAACAAAGCTGTAAGGACTATACAAAGAACCACCAACGCTCCCGCCAAAGTCCACGTTGCCTTTTCAACAAAGTCGGTTGTGCGGGCCACGCCCATTTCGTATCGTGACGACATAAGACCGCCGCCTTTTGAATTTTGGATTAACACGATACAAACCAATAATACACTTACAATTATCAACAATACATTAATGACTACCATATTCCTTTACTTTTTTAATTCTTGTACTTCTGAAATTCGGTTCGCAAAGTAAACACTTTTTTCTGGATATTTCAAACGCAATTTTTCGTAGATTTCAATTGCTTTGTTAAAAAGTTGCTGTTTTATATAGATTTTCGCCATAGATTCGGTTACGCACTCCTGCTCTGGAACGCATTCCAGCGCAAGGTCTTCGGTATTTTCTGCTAAATGGGCATCAAATTTTGGCATTTTTGGATTTTCCAAAATAAACTTGTCAATCAAATTGAAATCGGACTCTGTGTTTTTCCAACCGCCCGAACGTTCAAACCAATCGTGTCTTTCGTTTTTTTCCACTGGATTTGAAACCTTTAGCTCTTCGTCAAGCATTTCAAACACGAGCGGAGCTTGTTCTGACTGTGCGTCATTTCCAGATTCCGGCGTGGCAGCACTGTCAAACGAAACATCCAACAATTCATCCTCCGCGAGCGGTTGTTTTTCTTCTTTTTCTGGATTGGAGACTTGCGCAACAGGCTCATTCTGCTTGTTTGCCTCACGTTCTTTGCGCTCGCGGCATTCCCGAAGAATTCGTTCCGCCAGCGACTCATTTTTCGGAGCATCTTCAGTAACTGCCTTGATTATCGGCTCGGAGAAAATTGGTTTTACTGTTGGCACAGCTGTTTTTTCCACTTCTGCAACTGGCTCAACAGCAACATTTTCTTGTTTTGGTTCGTCAACAACAGGAACAGCGTCGATTTTTTCTTCAGGTTGGTTCGTAGTTTCCACGATTTCGTTTACAACAAACGAATCAACTTCTTCAGAGGATTCCGTAGAATTTTGAACTTCAACAGACTGTGCAGATTCAACATTTTCTTCAACTTCTGTTTTGATTTCTTCCACAATGTCCTCCGTAACTTGTTGAACCTCTTCCACTTGTTGAACAGTAGGTTCTTCTACCGCTGCATTTTCTGTTGGAACTGATTCTGGCTTCGTTTTTTCCACAATTACTTCCGCAACCTGCTGAACTTCTTCTACTTGCTGGGCAACAGGTTCTTCTTCCATTGGTGTTTCAGAAACGGGCTCTGTTTTTTCTTCATTTGTCGGTGAAACAGGCTCAGCAACAGGTTCTTGAGGTTTCACCTCAACAGATTCCGAATGGACAAACGTTTCAGTGTTTTCGCCATACAAAAGCACGTACAATTTTTTTCGGTCGGCGGCGTACGTTGCGGTAAGTTGCAACGAAGCATCGAAATCAACAGATTCAGCATTTTGCAGACCTTTCGAATACAATAGGCGCGCCGTTTGGAAATAGGGATAATCCTTTATCAGCGAAGCCAATTTTTTTACTTCGTCTGCCGAAATTTCCTCGGGATTGCCGATAAGTTCCTTAATTTGTTTCTTGTTTAATCCCATATCACCAATTTGCTACACTTTCCATAAAAATTGACTCAATAATTTCCTCGGAAAGTTCTTTTATCAATACATCTTCAACATTTGAGAGACTTTCCGTCGCGTCAAAATCACGGTATGCGGAAAATCGTTTGTCGTAATTCTGTTTTTCGTCGGTTTTGTTCACGAATTTTATTTGGACGGAAATCGTAAGTCTTGTCTGCGCCGCCAATTGACTTGCTGTAACACCTTCGTACGACGTTGAATAGTCAACAATATTTCCTGAAAATTGCAAATCTCCATTCGATGAAACCAGCGACAAACCAGCCGTGGAACGGAATTTATCTTTCAAACCTTCGGTGAACACATCGCTGAGCGTGGCCTGCTTGTTTGCCGCATGATTGGCGATATACGCAACCGAAAATGTTTTCACGTCAGGCGAAATCGATGCTCCCGACAACGAATAGTTGATGGAGCAGCCCGAGCAACCCAACGCACAAATCAATATATATATGAATAGTTTTTTCACTGAATATTGTATTCTTTAATTTTTCGGTACAACGTTCGTTCTGAAATGCCAAGTTCCTCGGCGGCAAGTTTCCGTTTGCCATTGAACTTTTGGAGCGCTTTCTTTATAAACGCGACTTCATTGTTCGCCAAAGATAATGATTCTTCTTTAATTTCCTGCGTGTCAATTATATGAGTTTCGTCACGGGCAATATTGGAACGTGTTGTGGGTGAGCCAACTATATTGATTGGCGTTTCCTCCTGCCGCACATCCACAAAATCTTCAGGATAAAAATCCTTGTCTTTCGGTTGGTCGTTGAGCAACGACGACGGATGATATTGTCCGCCCGACTGTATCATATTGTTCACCAGCTTTTTAAGGTCGTCCATATCTTTTTTCATATCAAGCATCAGCTTGAAAATGATTTCTCGTTCCGACGCATACGTGGCATCCGACGCGGCTGGATTCACCGCTGGCAAATGCGATTGACCGTAGTCGGGAAGATATTTCTTTAAATCTTCTTCGGAAACGATTGGCCCGTCCTCCAACATGGCTATTTGTTCGGAAATATTCTTCAGTTGGCGAATATTTCCCGGCCACCGATACGACAGCAACATCCGTTTGGCCGCTTCGCTCAAATCAATGCGTGGACGACGGTACTGTGCGGCAGTTTCGTTCACAAACTTGCGGAACAACGCATATATGTCATCTTGTCGCTCGCGGAGCGGCGGAATCCGAATAGGAACTGTGTTCAGACGATAATACAAATCCTCGCGGAATTTGCCCGCTTCTATCGCTTTCTGCAAATCAACATTGGTAGCCGCCACAATGCGCACATCGGTTTTTTGCACATTCGATGCGCCAACAGGAATGAATTCCCCCGACTCAAGCACACGAAGCAACCGCGACTGCGTTGATTTGGGAAGTTCGCCAACCTCATCAAGAAAAATCGTACCACCATTCACCGTTTCAAAATAACCTTTGCGGTCGCCCACAGCACCCGTAAACGAACCTTTTACGTGACCGAACAACTCCGAATCAATAGTTCCTTCGGGAATTGCACCGCAGTTGATTGCAATATATTTTTTATCTTTTCGTAAGCTATTTTTGTGGATGATTTGCGAAAACGCCTCTTTACCAACGCCACTTTCGCCCATAATAAGGACGGAAAGGTTAGTGGGAGCAATCTGAAGCGCAATCTCCACCGCATTGTCCAAGCGGGGCGAATTGCCAATAATGCCCAAATTTTGCTTTACCGATTGAACTGTCTTATCCATACCAGAAAATTTCCCAAAAGTACAAAAATTCTCAGAGTTTGAAAAATAGATTGTGAATGTTTACCGAATAACCACGAAAATGACTTGTTGGATATTGCAATATAATAATCTCAATATTCAAAAAACAACGATTCGCTTACTACTATCAACAAACGAAAAACAGTTTCAGTCGAAAATCATTTAGATGTGTTTACTGTATTTATCTTTATCAATGAATAGTTATTATTTCACCACAACTATCGGTTTGGTAAACGTGCCTTTGTCTGTTTCTATTTGTACAAAGTAGTTACCAGCCAACAGGTTGGAAACATCTATTTGAGTTACGTTTTGTTTCTGCATAACAATACCGCCGACTACATCATATACGATTACTCGTTGAATAGTTGCATTTGTCGATATTGTCAAAATATGCTTTACAGGTAGAGGATATACATTCAAATATGTTTCCGCTATGTCAAGTGATGTTCCGTCATTTTCGTTTTGTTCCTCATCGCTCAACGTCAAGGATTTTAGAGAATATTCCTGCGGAGGACAATCACCGTTGACATTCACACTATAATAGACACCACCATAACTCAAACAACCTTCTCCATTTTGAGCGTGTACCACAATGTTACCCGATGTCCCGTTGAAATTAACCGCTATCTGGTTTGTCCCTTGCCCCGAAACGATTTCGGCATTTGCAGGAACTTCCCAATGGTATTCCGAAGCGTTGCCCGAAACGGTATATATCACGTTCTCGGCAGTGTTGCACACATTGTTATCTCCCAAGTTTTGATAGTTCAAATCGTTTGGTCGTATGCGTTGCTCTATGGCTATCGTGGTTTCTCTGGTTATTTCTCCATTTATTCGTTCTCTAACAGTCAATGAAACTGTACCCATACCTACACGGAATTGTATGGATGCTTCTTGAGCATTATGTTGAAAGAGTTGGGCATTGTTTGTAACCTCCCATTCATATTGAGCATTGAATTTTGGCTCATTTATGCGATAATCAGTGGTAACGACTGGCTCCTGTTGGCTAAAACAAATCACTCTATTCCCAGCAATACTAATCGGCGGTGTCAATGGTATTGTATCGCAATGGGAAACGGATGTACATCCGTTCTCATCTTGGGATTCCACACAGATTGCCGCAGGATATGACGCGACAGAGATTGTTACAGACGGTGACTGATTTGAATCAAACGTAACGCCCTCGCTACCGTGCCACATATACACGTTGTTTTCAACAGCATTAGAAATGGTAGCCGTATAACTGTCCATATTATTTCTGTTATACGTAAATACAGGTATCTCGCTGTTCTCATTCACTGTCACATTTGCGGGAACGCCCGATGTACAGCCGTAAATGTCGGTCATTGTCACCGTATATGTGCCGGCGGAAGATACGCTGATAGCGGCGGTATTTTCGCCTGTGTTCCACTCATATTGAGATATTTCTCCCTGTGTAACATCGGGTTGAAGTGTAACCGACATTCCTTCACAAAATGCAGTGTCGGCAAGTCCCGCAATTATCGCAGGGGCTTCGCTTACGACAACATGTTTGCTATCATACGAATCAAAACTGTCATAAACCGTTACGACATAATCACCTGCCCTTGAAACAGTAAGGGTTGGTGTACTTTGACGAGTATTCCAAACATACCGTAGTTCTCCATTAGATGGATTATCAACCACAGGAACAAGTTCTACCTGACCACCTGCACAGAATACTGTATCGTGCAGTGTAACTGTAGGTTTTGGCATGTAGAATATGCTAATCATATCGCCTGTCAAGTTATCGGAAGCGTATTCTCCGTTGTAATATCCGTTAGATATGGAAACATCTGTGTTTTCATTCCGCTTTACGTTGAATGTAAGATACAAAAGTTCTCCACCATCTGTTACAAAACCATTCACTGTATTTGAATATAGCTGTACTACAACAGTATTGTTTTCAAGTCTGTCGTACATATCGACAGATTGTTGCAGCTGTTGTAATTCAGCACCGCTATAATCAAGGACATCGCCATCAAATGTTATATTGAATTTCATACTTCGCAACTCTGAACAATAACCACACTCTTCGATTGGCGAAATGCTAACAGGAATTGTTATTATAGACGCTTGTTCCGAAACATTCAAAGTCTCTGGTTCTATAAATATTTCCTTATCACACGAAACGACAGTGATTTGTACGGAGTCAGTGTTACTACATTCTCCATTCGTTACGGTGTAGTATATGGTATGAACTCCCGAATGGTTTGCTTTGAACTCACCATATTCCTTCACATCCGTTCCCGACCATACTCCGCCAGCAGGATACGCAAACAATGGAATACTTTTACCTTTTTCAACAATAGAAGTATCCAATGGGCTAATGGCTGGATGTGGCAAAGCCTTTATAGTAACTGTTGTTTGTGCCTCGTCTTGACAATCACCGTCTGTCGCGGTCGCTTTTATCGTCACGTGTCCCGAAACTTGTGGATTTGTTGTTATGGTATTTCCATCTATCGAAACCATGCCCGTCGGTTCGGCTGATAACGTGTATATGCCGTTGTTGTTGTCTTGAACGGAAACAATGAACGAATCTCCTGCACAAACGGAATTTTTGTCCGTCGTAATACTTTCTATCAGTTTGACTGGTTCTTGTTGCATAGTTATTTGAATGGTATCACTTGTTTTCTTAACTAAACATGCGTCACCACAACTGCCATGCAGAGTACGTTCCAATGAGGTTGCCATTTTTAGGGTATCATTGCGCCGTTCACATCTGTTCGCATTTCTGACTTGGAATGTAAACTGCAAGTTTTCATTTCCATCCACATGTTTATTCCGTTCAAACGCCCATACCACACTTTGTCCGTCATTCTGTATAGAACTGAAATAATTAGGAGTGGTTGAATTTTCAACATATTCAAGTCCTTCTGGCAGTATTACTGTAAAATCAACGCTGTCAATCAATTGTAAATCGTTGTTTTGCAACGACACCGAAACCGTTCCTATTCCCTGATTGTTGAAATCATCGGCAATGGCGGTAAAACGTATGCTGTCCATATTTTCAAACCCCTTTATATTGGGTTTAATAGAAAAATCTTCTTGTATAGGGTTGTTACAAATGTCGTATCGTAAAACGTGAGCATTTATTGGTTTGGTAATATCTATGTGATTTTTTGTTGGGTCACATTCAACAGATAACCCAATATTTACAATCGTATTGGCTTCATCTATATTATCAGTCGAAGAATTTCTTAATACATCTGTTGTAATGTTTCTGCTTGACGGAGTATTATAATTACCGAGTTGATATGTATCGGAATCAATGTTTGCTTCCACTGTTTTCACATTGACATTCTCGGAAATGTTGTCCAACCAAAATGAAATGTTTGAAGTGTCTGCCCCTAAGTTGCTGATTTGGAATGAATAATACGCAGTGTCGCATAAATTCATATATCGTGTTTCAAATGTTGGTTGTGTTACAGGAAGTGAGATTGAGTTTACCGTCGCATCAAGATTTCTGTTGTAATATTCCAATGCCAACGTGTCAAATGCGGTCTCATCTATTTCATCACATTCAATTGCTGCCTGTAATAAAGAACGCAACGTGTCGTTATTTGCACAATCTTGAACTTCGGCGGTAAAAGTCAGTGTAGATGTTCCCTCCTCAAAAGGAAACTTAAAAAATATGGAGTCTTTGTTAGAATCATTTTTTGTTAAAACAGTACCATCTAAGTTCCTTATATCTATAAGACGCATTTGGTTTGATCTCCATTTAAAATATAAGTTTTTACCATTTGTGTTTCCTGAAACGGAAACATCCCATGAAACTGTTTTTGTTTGTGTTGAAGCGACATTTGGTTGGGATATGCTAACAATGGGATTATCTGACAGTTTAAGATAGTATAGTGGCATTCCCTCTATCTGTATGGGAACATTTTTTGAAGATGTTTCATAATTTAAATATCGTACATGAAAGTCAACGAAAAGATATCTTGAGAGTGTGGAAACATCTAATAATAAAGTATCATCATTACCGAAACGTAGTTCATATTTGTCTGAATCTTCATAAAGATGAATTGGAATTTCCATTGTAGGAACTTGAAAATAAACTCTCAACCCATCTTTATCCAATGAAAGTCCTCCTTCTCGAAAAATAGTGATTTTACTAACCTGAAGGTTTGGATTGTATTC
The DNA here is from genome assembly GCA_002371705.1 of Bacteroidales bacterium UBA3754. Classification (GTDB taxonomy): domain Bacteria; phylum Bacteroidota; class Bacteroidia; order Bacteroidales; family UBA1715; genus UBA1715. The sequence continues at coordinate 87,175 of DFGI01000019.1, read as the reverse complement.
CCCGTTATATCCCTTTGTTGTAGAAAGTCTTATATTAGACCTACAAAACGATGTTGATGAATTCTTATTAATATTTCTTCTAAATCCTATAATGTCTTGCTTTTTTATGATACAAGGTATCTCCGCTGTTTCTTCTGATTTCTCCATCTGAAGGTATGCAGAAAGATGGTTGACATCTTCGTTTGTGGAAAGGTCTTCAACTAAACACCAAACATCAATACGTATGGAATCGTGCGAACTTTCCATAGTTTCTATTGGTATTTTAAAATAAAAATCGTCTGAGAATGGTTTCTGGGCTTTTGTCAAAACCCCTTGACGACTGCCTATTTGATATGTCCCCCTTATATAATTCAGCAATGGCGAGTAATTAGACTTAGAAATTGTTGCTGATATAAAATCGTATGAATTGTCAATGATATTGTATTCACCAAGTAAAGTCATGTGTACAGTATCCCCTCGGCTTACCACATTGGATGCGGAGGATTCTTCTCTTGTAAGTTTTTGAATTTTTTCCAACTCTCTTTTATAAGGAATCATATTGTTCACATCTGAAAGTTTCCAGCCATAATTTGTTCTATAAGCCGTAAAATCTGTTAATAGAACATCATTGACATTTGTATTCAATTGAATGTTGTTTTCAACTGTAATCAATTTATTAATATTACCCAATGTTTTTGTTCGTCCACATTCCTCATTTTTAACACCATAAGAAATGTTTAGATAATAATCGTGACAAGGAGACGCATTTTCATCAAATTTCAATTGCAATGTTTCACTGAAATTACCAGAGGTAAATGTGCCATGATAAACATCTGAACTACCATTTATAGTGATTCCATCGGATGCCCATGCCGAGAAATAACAAATATAATCACTATACATTAGTTTGGGTAAAACCGTTGTCCGTAGATTTAGGTTATATTCATAACTATTGGATTGTTCCAAATTAACAATATCCGCCCCTGTAATCTCGTGTCTTGATACGGAAATTCCACCTGATAGATTTGATGTTACCGTTTTTAACATATCATCGCTTGATGATACATATTCAACTTTTTGGGTAAGTGAATATGTTGTACTTGCTCCTAAAATGTAACTTGAACTTAAAGCATATTCTACTTCTATTGTGATGGAATCTCCTGCCGCTAATTCAGAATAGTTATTATCCCTATTCACATCTTCCAACCCGCCATCACCGTCTATGTTGGTGGTTGGCATGGATACTCGTCCCGATGCCCCCAATACATTTACTCCTGCAATTTGGGCGGATTGAGGTATTACGTATCCATTTCCAAGACTGATTGTGTTTATATATGCAACTCCGTCGCCTATATTCTTAATGGTAACTGCCATTCTTCCGTTTTGCGTACCACAAAAATCAAATGGCTCAATATCCTTTTGTGAAATTGTTAAATTTGGTATGCCTGTTTGTCGAAGTATAGAGATAGTTCCTCGTTCTGTTTGATTAGAACAATAATTACCTAAACTATCAGCAAAAAGTAATTCATATTCAAGTGGATAGGATGAAATTGACGGCGTTAATTGTAAAGCATATTTTACATAAAGCGTATCGCCATATTGCAAACCTTCTAATCCAATATTTTGTAAATTTGCATTTGTGAAATTAAATTCCGAAGGATTGTTGTAACTGCCCCCTGTCCAAATCGAGTTAGACCAATGTTCTCCGTCTTTTGAAATTTGAGCGTACATATCTTGTGACAATGGGCGTGCATCATTGGTGAAGTTTATATTGAATCGGATATTTTGAGCAGGAACTCCCTGCATAAGATTTACGATTTTTAGAATCAAATCTGCCTGATTCTCTTCGCCAATAATCATTCGTTTATCAACAAGTTGTAATCTTGGATATGATATTGAGAATGACGCTCTGTCAAGATTTTCCTCCGTGCCGTTTGAATATTTGATTTTTCCTTGCTCAAGCACCGTAATTGAATCTCCTGCCTCATAGATTGCCTCACACTTCGCCGCAACACGATAGGACAATTCTATGGAAGAATGGGGTTGCACATATACAACACCATACGGATTATACTGGTATTCTGCCGCATAGAAATTAGAAGACACTCCGTTAAGTAAAACCTTTGCTGGAGGATTTTGTAGAATCTCCACTCCCTGATAACTTGGCAAAGTTATATTTGATATTCCAATTGAAGCATTTGTGTTATTTTCTCCTCGAATGGTTATAAGCCCACTATATCCAACTTTTAGATTTTCCACATTCACACTCCACTCCATAGTTGGCGTTTGTGAAAAAACCACAAAACTTGATAACAGACCTACTATAAGTGCTATTACCGTTTTCTTGACTGATAGATGTGTTGTATTCATTGTTTTTATTTTTTTAGTTAATCTTTCTTATTGTATTACTATCTTATATGTCTCATTTTCATTTACTAATATATATACGCCTGTTTTTAACTCTATACAACTATGTTTAACAGGGATTTCTATACCTAATGCACTATACAATTTCGCTTTTGAGTCATATATATACAATGTTTTTCCCTGAACTCTATATGTTTGATTCTTTGAAATATCTAACACTGCTGTTTCATCAGAAACTTCAAACGGTTCCGATTCTGTGTCTTTGTATGCTGAATTTAGTGATTCAATAAACAAGCTATACGAACCATCAGACAAATTTTGTGGTAAATCAATTACACAAGGAATGTCTTTTTTTATCTCATAATTTTGGAATAAACCATGTAAATTCCCGTTATCGTCTTTAATATAGATATTAGCAAACACATTCTCTTCTATGTTTGTGGTAAATTCAATTTGCCTATATTCTATTTGTTCTATGGTTATCTCTATATCACGAACATTGATACATGTTTTATATAAATGATATTCAGAATCAAATGAATATGCCAAGTGTTCATTTGCAAAACTCCAATGTCCTTTTATATCAAAATTGGCATCTTCCCATGTCATTCCATAGTTATGAGAAATATAACATGTACCATTTATAGGTATATAGTACACAGAATCATTGATTTTATAAAATGAACCCGAACGATTATCTCCTTCAAAAACCATTTGACAGTTGAAATTGTTATCGCAAAAGAAAATGTCAGAAACGGTATCATCAATTGCTGCAATCAACCAACCTTTATCTGATACATTTTGTATATAACGAACATAATATTTATTGGGAATGACTTCTTGTATCTCCCAATTCTGTCCACCATCCATGGTATGAAGCAGAAGATTGTTCTTTCCTGTAACAAGTCCATCATTTTCATTACGAAAATCAAGACTCCTGTATTTTACGTTTTCCCAAAATGTCTTATTGAAATTTGTAGTCCAAGTATCTCCATAATCCATTGTCTTGGCAATATTGACTGGAGAATACATATCGTAACCAAAGCCTACTTTGGAAGTCACAAAATCTATCAAATTATAATTTTCTTCATTTGGTTTTTGAATCCAAGTCTTTCCACCATCTATTGTCATCAGCAACATATTCTTAGAAACTACATATCCTGTATCTTGAGTGGGGAATGTAATGCTTTTTAGTCCCATTGCATATAAATCCTGCCATGTCCATGTTTTCCCACCATCGCTTGTATAAAACATTCTACCTGTTTCTCCTGTAATAAAGCATTCTTTGTCGTTTTTTACATATATGTCATTAAATCCTTCACCTCCACCGTGTACAAACTTCGTCCATGTTTCGCCACAATCGGTGGTGACATAAGATGTGAGATTATAACCAACTACAACTCCGACCTTTTCGTTAAAAAAGTGCATTCCCGATATTCCTAAATAATCATTTTCTTCACCTATAGATTGAGTTGTCCATGTTTTTGCACTGTCTGTACTATGCCAAAAATCACCATGGTCGTTTAATGCATATAAATGACCATTTATGTCTTGTGCCATCGTTAAATAATAATCACCTGTTAATTGCACATTATATTTTTCTGTTGGATTTCCATCCTTGCTAAAAAAAACTCTATTTGTAGTATGTTGATCCTCTGATATGATAGCGGCACCGTTATCATACGACCATATCACTTCCTGTTCCACTTCATACAAAGATTCATCATAGCAATATTTTTCCCATGTTTCTCCACCATCCTCTGTCTTCGCATAAAAAGCATTGCCATATAAATAACCCGTCTCGCCGTTCCAATGCATATTAAATACAAGTATTCCTACTGGAAGTCCGTAGTTGGGATATATGTCTTTTGCAACTTCTTTCCATGTATTTCCACAATCGCTACTTTTGTATATTCTCTTTCCATTAACTTTATTTGTTAAAATATAGAATACAACATCTTTGGTCTTAAAATAGAGATTTACTAAATTGACTTCATAACCATCTATTTTTGAAGGAATGCCTGTTAAAAGCATTTTTTTCCATGTTATGCCACCATCCAAGGTCCTATATGCTCCTTTACTATTTGTAATAAAACCTGTTAAACCATCTTTATACATAATAAACTGATTTACCGTATCGGTTGGTAACTTTTCCGTTTTCCATGTTTTTGCGGTATCTGTGCTTATATACAAAACATTTTTATCGGATATGGCAAGCAAGCCCCTTGTTTGGGAAAATTGTAAATGTTCAAAGTTTCCCGAGAATCCTATAGGGGTTATATCTTGTACTTCTACCGACTGTGCTATGGTATTGAAAAAAGAACACCCCAATATCAATGTCATTATATGATTTCTTAGTCTCATTTTACCATCTGCATTAAAAGTTCAACATCAGTATTATCTATTTTCCCATCTTCATTAATATCCGCCCATTTCTTAAAACATTGAATCACCTGTATTTCTTTTTCTTCTCCACAATAATTCATTTTTATTGTATATGTTTCATATAAATCCATATTTTGAACTAATGAAGATGGATTCTTTACATATTGTCGGAGAACTTCAACATCGTATGTTGTCACACCTATTCGTTCTGTTTCAACCAAGTCACCATGTGGATTCTCAGTACAACAATTCTCAACTATTATCACGATGCTGTCTGTTGCGGTACTATCACATTTAGTTACAGTATATTTATACTTGTATTCTCCGCACATGCCATGTTTTTCTGTCTTTAGCGTATCCCAAATTCCACCTTCGGGGGTTGCCTTAATACTGTAATATGGAAAGAAACTATTGTACATTGTATAAATCCTATGATTTGTTTCGATTATCGTATTACTATCTTATATGTCTCATTTCCATTTACAAGTATATATACTCCCGTTTTTAACTCTATATAACCATGTTGGACAGGGATTTCTATGCCTAATGCACTATACAATTTCGCATTTGAGTCATATATATACAATGTTTTGCCATTGACACGATAGATAGGTGACTGTACCTGACCACCCGTAATTGCATTGGATTTCTCCAATACAATAATTCCAACATTGGTAGAGAGATAGTTCTTGTCTTGTGCTTCCGCATAAAGGGTATATGAACCAATAGGCAATGAGGCTGGTATCTCTATTATAATTGGTTCCCCATTGGAAATTCCTATCTCATCTGTAATTTTATGTTTTATATTATTTTCATCTATAAGATAGAGGACAATTGTTGTCGAATTTCCATCATATATTGGTGTTACTGAATAATTGTATGTATCATTTTTTATAATCTCCATTTGTATCTCTGTTGGCATGACGCAATACTTGTATATTTGGTTATTCGTGATGGAATATCCAAGATTTTCATTTACGAAAAAACGTTGCCCTTTCATTCCTGTGTAAATTGGCTCCCATGTACGTCCTTCGTCCGTTGAAATGAAATCAAGGGTATCATAAGAAAATTTATACGTTGTGTCATTGATTTTCTGTAGATTCCCTGAGTCATCAGATACTACTCCAGAAAAAATTTCTGTACCGTTAAAATCATTGTCATAAAAAAAGAATCTATCAAAAGAATAGTTTTTCGCATTGTTGTTTGTATGTAAAAGCCAACCTTTATCACCTATTGATAATATACTTTGGGGATAAGTATTTTCAGGTACACAATCTTTAACTTCCCATGTCTCACCGCCATCAATTGTATGAAGCAATGTACTTACACCACATACAACACCTTCATTTTCATCACGAAAGGAAAATTTTGTCATTCCTGAAGCATTATTCCGATATATGGCAGGTACATTACCATCTCTACTATCCCAATAGCCTCCACCATCTGTTGTTTTATGAATACTTGGTATAATACTTGAATAACCTAAATAACCGACGTTTTCATTAATAAAATCAATATATTGTGCGTTTACTATTCGTAGTTTCTTTTTCTCCCATGTGTCACCACCATCTGTTGTCTTAAACAATATTTGGGGACCGACAATATATCCGACTTCATTTGACGGAAATTCTATCTCATACAATGCGCCATCATGTACATTTTGTATTTCCCACGTTTCTCCGCCATCTTTTGTGGAAAATACACGTCCTGTTTTCCCTGTAATAAGGCATTCATTTTCATTTTTACAATAAATATTATTGAAGCCATCTCCACCTCCATGTACATATTTTGTCCACGTTTCTCCCACATCTGTAGTAATGTATGAAGTGAGATAATTTCCAACAACAATAAATGTCTCATCATTATAAATTGAAATGTCATATATGAAAGTAGAAAAGTCAAAGGGAATTGTTGTCCATGATTCCCCCTCGTCAGTTGAATAATACATTTCGTAATCAGAAGTACCAACAATTACATTACTCTGCCTCTCTAACCCATACATAACAGAATTACACCATTTAATTCCTTCTAATTGAGGTGGAATTTCCGACGTACTACTATATGTTTGAAGAATAGAACCATTGTTTAACAAAATTGAACCTCTGAATATGGTATTTGCATCCAAAAGGTTCTTTTTCCATGTTTTTCCGCCGTCCAAAGTTTCCGCATAATAGCCTCGTCCTAAAGCGTAACCGTGTGATGGCGTAGGGAAATAAATTGTAGATAGATTCAGTATCAGAGTGTTATATAATTCATCAACAACTTTCTCCCATTGTTCGGCAAAACGACTCTTCATATATATCTTCATTCCATTTTCTTTTCCCGATACGGAAACGAATAAAGTATCTTCATTTTTAGGAAATGCCTTTTGGATTTTTAGATTTTGGGGAATTCCTGTCAGAGGTATGTTTTCCCATGTATAACCGCCATCATTTGTAAATGCCAAGTTATATCCACCTGTCAAATAACCACGTTTTTTATCTTCCTGAAAACTCATAAACCACACATTATCAAACGGAGTATTTACGACATCCCATGTCTTTCCAAAATCTTTGCTTCTATATACATACCCTAAATCGGACAATGCAAGCAATTCATTGTCTAAAACTCGCTCCACCAATTCAAAATTGCCAAAGAACCCCTTGGGGGTAATATCAATAGTGGTCGTCTGGGCTGATAGTGAGAACACATACCCCAAAACAAAAATGCTATTAAGAATAATCTTTCTCATAACCAATATTTTAATGTACCAATTTTATTAACTCATTTACATCTTTTTCATCAACGGAACCGTCTCCGTTGATGTCTATCCATTGTGGGAAACAACGAATCAAATCAACCTTTTTTATTTTTCCTCCACAATCTTCCATTTGTAGATAGTATGATTCGTATTCGTCTGTTTTTTTCACTAAGGATTCTGGATGTTTCAGATAATATCTGAGGACTTCCACGTCAAATGTGGTTACACCTTGTCTGTCTGTTATCACTATGTCACCCATAGGATTCTCACCACAACAGTTCTCAACAATAATTACGACACTGTCGGAATAAACCGTATCACATTGACTAACTGTATATCGGAAAAGATATTCTCCACACATATTATGGGATTCGCCTTCAATGAGCTCAAATACTCCATCTTTGGGTTGGCAATCAATATGTTGTGCTAAATCTTCATTCCATTCATCATACCACTGAATAAAAACCGTATCGGGAATAACTATTGGTTCTATTTCGCAACACCTATAAATTGTTAAATCCATATCCTGTGATGACTGCCCGCACTGATTTCTCTCTGTATAGGTCAATGTATATGTTCCACAAGTATCAATTAGAGGAATTGTCCAATTCTCAATGATTAAGGAACTATCTATACATGTTACTCCTTCTTCTTCCCATTTTCTCCATGTCACATTTTTAGATTCGTCAATCGAAATATCGGGAATGGAAAGGACTTCGGTTTTTGTTTGTACGGTCTTTGATTCGCATTGACCTGTCACCAATGCCTGTATGGTATATTCTCCAGTATTTTCATAGGTGATGGATATTTCATTCCCATTTTCTATATATGGAAATTGACAATTCCACTGTATAGATTGAATGCCTTGTCCTTGTATTTGATAGTTTGTATTTGTTCCAACGCATGTAGAACTATTTCCTATCATTTCGGCAGAGAATAGTGAAAATTTTGGGTTTAAATCCACATAAATTGGATTGGTACTCCGTGAAGTTAAACAAGAATCTCCAGTACAGTCAAACATATACCGTTTAAGTGTACCATAATATGATAATTTGCCAGATGGCGGACAATCTAAATTGCTCGTAATGTCAAATTTAACAGCGACAGAATCGTTTGCTTGTATGTTAGAATGTTTTGTCAATTCCCACTGATAAAGAATTAAGGTATCATTGTAAATACTTTCTGTCATCATAGATACCGTACCATCTTGTAATGGCGTATAACCAACTATTTCATACCCAACAGGAATAAGTACCGAAATGAAAGCACTATCAACCAAACGGCTTGAATTATTTTGAATGCATACAATAAAAGAAGCGGTATCTTGAGGTTTCTCAAATTCAGAGATTTGTCTGCCTGAAATAGAAATAGAGTCTAATGCTTCAAAACCTTTTAGTTTTGGACTAAAGCCGAATTTTCGTTCTTGAATTTCTCCACAATTGGAATAACCTCTTATAACAAATGAAACCTTATCAATTCCCAATTGATCTTCTGTACATGCTGTTTGTATATTAAAATCAAGATTCATAGAATATGATGATTTTAACACTTCTTGGCTTGATGTAAGTACGTTTTGAGACAATATGGAATTAGAAACCAGAACAGATGAAATTCCTGTAATCACATTGGTTCTCCCATCATAATTCCATATAAGAGCGTCATTTGATATATTATAGGTATTGGACAATGCTTCAAACCAAAATCCCATTTGTGATAAATCTGCCCGTCCTATATTACTTATGTCTAAATGAATTGGTATATCTTCACAAAGATTAAAATACTTTTTCGGATATGTTTCAATGACATTGAGAACCGCCACCATATTTTCCAATTCAAGCACAGCCGTACCACCACAATTAAAATCATCAAAATTGTTTTCTGTTAGTTCTTCACAACTCCATGCAGATTCAACATCTATGGCACTTATTCCGTATTCAATACAATCTTTGTATGAAGCCGTTACTGTAACCACTTTTTGACTTGATTTCAAAAAATTACTTGGCATGGGGACATATACACTACCACCTCGCCTTCTTATATCATAGCAAACTTGTCCGTTTATTCGAACTTCTTCTATTTTAATAGTCATAGAATTCTCCTCGTTTGGTGTCAAACGTAACATTACATGACGTGCTGTTGAGTGTCCCGTATTTTCTACTAACAAAGTCCACGTAGTAGTTGATTCAACACTCTGTTGGCGTTCGGTAGGATGAAGTATTATTTGGGGCATTTCATAAGGTACATTTGGTATTCCAAAGACAGGGACTGTTTTTTCTTCTGCACAGGATGTCCCGTAAAAATCAACATAGGTTAAAGACCCCTCTTTCCGACTGTTGGTTTTAGCATCTTCAGCACATTTAGGTCTTAATCCATACGTAGGCATACTTTCATTCTGCCCTTGAATCACCTCCCATTGTAGATTCCCAATGGTATAAGGCATTTCCGTAGCATAGATACCATTGGGTTCGTAATAAAAATCAGGTTGTGCAGGAAGGGTAACTTCGGTTATTTGAATACGTGCAGGATTTCCCGTTGGTGCACCTTTCCCCATTTTCGCAATAACTTCTCCTGGATTGCAATATGTTAAAGGAACAGTTATTCCAAATGTTGGTTTGGGGTCATATACGGTAAGCATATCTCCCCATGTTAACGTGCCATCGTAAATGGAATCATTTTCTCCAATCAACATATATCTCACTTGAATGTTTGCATCTATACGTTCTGCGTTAATATGCCCATTAACAAATAGTTTTCCTTGGAAATTTAGTTCCTTTGTTATGATTGTATCCTTATCAGGACAACCCATTTGTATAGGAAATTCGTATGCAATGGTTCCTTCTCTATAGTCAAAGTAATTAGTTGATGAAACATTTTCTAAGAAAGTTTCCTTCATTTCGATTGGTAGTTGCTTACTTTTTTCTTCAACACTAACAGCAACTGATTTATATCTTGGACATTCAGAACTACAACGGTAAGATACTGTTCCTTTTGCTTGCAACATTACGTCATCGCAAGTATTGATCTCTTCCCTGTTAAAAGATGCTTCTGTTACGTCTCCTGCATAACACGCACCACTACCACCTCCAGTATGGCATCTTTGTAAAACATCTGGTCTTGCTTCTGTTATAATAACAGGTTTCTCTTCACAATTTTCTGTTAATAACACTACTTGAAACTTAGGACTTGGATCCTCACAAGCTGTGATTGTTGCGGAACAAGTTCCCTTGTATGTTATTATATCGTTATCAACAATTCCCGATATAGGTTCAAGTTCTCCATCAGGTTTCTTGACGGAAAGATAATAGTTCATTGTTTCCTTCCCACTAGTATTCATCAGAACATTGTAATCATAGGTATAAGTTCCTATTGGTTTTATTACATCGTCAATAGTGGCATCACCTGTAACGTACGAACTACTTCTTTTTTGACTTTCTTCCCAACTGTCAGGGAAAGCCATAAAGGAATCTCCGTTTATTTTCTTCCCTTCTATTCGGACAAAAAATTTACAAGCGAACCCTGTTGTATAATATTTGGGGGTTGCAATAATTTTCAACTTGATAGGTCTGTCCCCCTTATAATCCGCAGTTATATTATTGTTGTCAATATTACCCACCCCTAACAGATAATACGAGAGAGATGCCGATGTACTTAGAAGTATATCATTACAATAAACAGCATCTATCGAATAGCCATTCGAATAAACAGCATTAAGGTATAAATCTAACAAATGATTTGAAGGATTTTGAATATTGATACTTTCAATTAAATACTCTACAATAAGTTTTTCTCCACAAAAATTTCCCTTAGATAGAATATGAGATGTAATTGATAATTGAGGATTTGGATATGCCTGCTGAAAATATTTTACGCCTTCAGCATTTTTTAAACGACCACAAGAAATACCAAATGTTTTATAATCAACAGAATATCTGACTTGTGTCGTCGCCGCATATTTTTCAACCCGTCCAGAAACTATCATCTGGAACTGGCTATTGCTTGGCATTATACCATTTTGAAAACCTAATTGTTCCAAATCAGAACTGTTCAGTTCTATTCTAATGTCTTGCAAACTGGTAAAAGGAAATGAAATACTCTGACCATTGTGAGTTAATTCTACATTATATACAGCAAGAACATCTTTTGCACGTTCCATCTGTAAAATAAGATGATTAACACTTCCTGCATTTGCCTCGTTTCTGATAGTTACAGTATCCGTATATTCTTCTCGGTACTCAACATCTACATTGTTGTATGGCGATTCGGGAACAATAACTGAAAGTCCTGGAAATAGCACTGGATATGAGTTGGTTTGCTCCGAGTAATCTGTTCCCAATACTGATATATCGTCAACCACCTGCATGGAATAGCCCGAAGAAGCTTGGGGAACTATGCTACATTTTGCTCGTTTCTCGTATAGGAATTTTATCTGCTCGCCAGCCATCAACCGCATTGAGCCATTGGTTTTTATTAAATCGCCTGTTACACTCGCAGAATAAACCGTGCCGTTATACTCATACGTTGCATTCGCCAGTATTTCCAAGCCGTCCAAACCACCAAGAGGAGTAACCTTTATTCCTGTAATGGTTTCAACACCACTTTTATTCTTTATTATGGTTTCAAAATACCCAGTCCCAACGCCCACGTTTATGGCTTCGTCAAATCCCGTCGGAACCGTTGTTTCAATTTCTAACTGTGCAAACAATGCTTGAGTAGCTACAATGTGTGTAAATAATACAAGTAATAGTTTTTTCATTTTTTAGCAATTTTCTACTTTATGGCGCAAAAGTAAAGTAAACATTTTTTCAAGCATATAAAAAATTTGAAAATTTCTTGATGCTTTTACGATTTTTTTGCTTAAATTATTACTTAGTGTAAAAAATACACTAAGCCTATTTCGTTTTATTTGAAAAATAGATTGTGAATGTTTGCATTTAATTTGCCACAAATTCAAATAGAAACCATATCTTTACGAGCGAAATATTAAAATATCTACTGCAATGAATAAGAGCGAATTAGTTGCCGAAATTGTAAAAAAACAAAGTTTCCTATGCGTTGGTTTGGACACCGACATAAACAAAATCCCAGAACATCTCAAGTCTGCCGACGACCCGATTTTTGCGTTTAACAAAGCAATTGTTGACGCAACAGCGCAGTATGCGGTTGCTTACAAACCAAATATTGCATTTTACGAATGCTACGGCATCGCAGGATGGAAAAGTTTGGAGAAAACGGTCAATTACATAAAAAATAAATATCCCGAAATCTTTTTAATTGCCGACGCAAAACGTGGCGACATTGGTAACACATCGAAAATGTACGCCAAAGCGTTCCTCGAAAATCTTCCGTTCGATGCGGTGACAATTGCGCCGTACATGGGCGAGGACTCGGTTACCCCGTTCCTTACCTACGAAGGGAAATGGGCGATTTTGCTCGCTCTCACATCGAACAAAGGCGCATTTGATTTCCAATTCAAGGAAAGCGACGGAAAATGTCTGTACGAACACGTCCTTTCCGCATCGCAGCAATGGGGTAACGAAGAAAATATGATGTATGTGGTTGGCGCAACAAAAGCCGAAATGCTTGGAAACGTGCGCGCGATTGCTCCAAATCATTTCTTGCTCGTTCCAGGCGTGGGCGCACAAGGTGGAAGCCTCGAAGCCGTTGCACAATATGGAATGAATAAGGATTGTGGCTTGTTGGTAAATTCCTCACGTGGCATTATTTACGCCGATTCAACCGACAAATTCGCCGAAGTTGCCGCCGAAAAATCAAAAGAATTGCAACTGCAAATGGCTGATTTGATGAAACAATTTATGAAATAAATGAAGCGAGTTTTTCTTTTTTGCCTTGCGGTTATTTCATTGTTTGCGTGCAGTTCGCCACAAAAAACGGCTGCGCCAAACGAAGAAAACATCTTCAAATATGCCCAAAACCTCTATTCCCGACAAGGAAGCGACACTGTTGTAGTATATTTTCCGTGGACCGACGGTCGCGATAGTATGGTGTATTGCCTGAATGAAATCCGAAAAAATCTTCCCGAACAAAACACAAGTATTGCGGCTCTTTCCACAACCGACATTGCCATGCTTTCGGAACTTGGGTTGGTTGACAACATTTCGGGCGTGTGCGACTATTTCCGCATCTCGAACGAGGCAGTGCGGAAACGCTACGACGACGGACATATACAAAACGTGGGCACAAGTATGGAGGTGAACATTGAGGCATTGCTTGCTCTCAATCCCGACATTGCCATCACTTCGGCATTCAACCGCGCCGACATTCAGAAATACCAACACGTGCAATGTCCCGTGGTGTTCACAACAAGCTGGCAGGAAGTGTCGCCGCTTGCACGGGTGGAATGGATTCGTTTCCTTGGAATGATTCTTGGCGTGCAGGACAAAGCAGACAGTGTGTTTTTCAGCATTGAAAAGAAATACAACGCAATGAAATCGCTCACCGACACAATTGCGAACAAGCCCGTGGTGCTTGCTGGAGCAGCAAGTAACGACATTTGGTATATGCCCGGCGGCGCAAGCTATATTGCCACTTTTATTGCCGACGCAGGTGGCAATTTTATTGGGAAAAACAACACAAACACAGGCAGTGTGGTACTAAATTTCGAACAAGTAATGCAGCTCTCCGCCAACGCCGACGTTTGGATTGGCTGCGATGAGAAATCTTATGAGGATTTAGACGCAATCAATAAAAACTACAAACTGCTTTCAGTGTATCAAAAACGAACAATCTATAATCGCTCAAAACGATGCAATGCCAACGGCGGCAACGATTATTGGGAATATGGCTACGTCCGTCCCGACATTGTTCTTGCCGATTACATAAAAATCATTCATCCAGAATTATTGCCAAACTACGAAACCGTTTTTCTTGACAGCTTGAAATAATATGAAGATAAAAATAGCCACAATATTGTTTTGCATCTGTATTCCGATTTGTTTCGTCGCCGACATTGTGTTCGGCAGCGTGCAAGTTCCGTTGCAAAGCTGTATTGACGTGCTTCGGGGGAACGAAACTGATACCTTGTGGTACAATATTATAATGAATCTCCGTCTTCCCCGTGCCATAGCGGCAATTTTGGCAGGAATGGCGCTGCCAGTTTCCGGCTTGCTGATGCAGACATTGTTCCGCAATCCACTTGCCGACCCGTATGTGCTCGGCGTGAGCACGGGCGCAAGTTTGGGCGTGGCGCTATTTTCGCTTTCAGGCGGAGCAGCTGTGGCGGCATGGTCGTGGATAGCGGGAAGCGTTGGCGTGGCAATTTCTGCACTGATTGGCTCCACAATCGTGATATTTTTCATTCTCTCAGTGGCGACGAAAGTCCGAGAAAACGCATCATTGCTGATTATCGGCATTATGCTCGGCAGCATAACCGCCGCAATTGTAAACGTGCTGCAATACTTCTCCAAACCCGATGAAGTGCACAATTTTCTGCTTTGGACAATGGGAAGTTTTTCAAACATCGGGACTACCGAACTCACATTGATGGCATGTTGCATCATTCCTACAGTAATTGCCACATTGGCGTTGCATAAACCATTGGATGCCATATTGTTAGGCGATAACTACGCCCGTGGCTTGGGCGTAAAAACCGACGCTTTGCGTGTGGTTGTGATTATACTCTCCGCAATTCTTGCCGCAATCGTCACAGCCTTTGCTGGGCCAATCGGATTTGTGGGAATGACAGTTCCGCACGTGGCTCGTTTTCTTTGCAAAAGCGACAATCATAAATCACTCATTATCAATTCGGTACTAATCGGCATCAATCTTCTGCTGATTTGCGACCTTATTTCCCAACTGCCGGGAATGCAATCAATGTTGCCAATCAACACGGTGACAGCAATTTTCGGTGCACCAATCGTTATTTTAGTGATTTACAAAGGACGAAGAAGAGGATAAAATTCTAAAATGAAGGTTCTTAATTGATAACAATAAAACAAAAAGACATGAACATCGAAGAATTTCGTGAATATTGCCTTTCGTTGCCCAACGTAACCGAAGATATGCCGTTTGACGAAAATGTGCTGGTGTTTCGGCTTCATGGGAAAATTTTCGCCTGCGTAGCAATGGACAACCCCGACCTCGCCACTATGAAATGCGACCCCGAGAAAGCTCTCGAACTTCGCGAACAATACAGTAGCGTTGAAGGCGCATTCCATTGGAACAAGAAATTTTGGAATCAAGTTTGGTTCAACCAAGATGCCGATGACAAACTTATACGCTCCTTGATTGACCACGCATACGACGAAGTATATAAAAAACTCCCCAAACGACTAAAATAACAGTACTATGGACGAAATCGTAATGACTCCCGATGCTTGTATGCAGTTTCTTGTGTGGTCGTACTACTACCACGGCATTTTGCCCGAAAAGAACGTCAGCTACAAACACTACGGCAAATTCGCCGACACCGATATTCCGCATCTTGACAGCGTGAAAGACACCGTTTTCAAATGTTATGAAGAGACTTCGATACGAAATGCCTGCAAGCAATTCCAACTCGCAAAAGAACGCCACGAACCATGTCCGTTTCCACAAAACGCACTCGATGCAATGTTCGCAAAAGAAATTTAACACGTATGGAAACAAACATTTCAACCATCATACTGTATCTTCTTGCCATTAACATAGCGGCATTCATTGCCTTTGGCATCGACAAATACAAAGCGAAGCGCGACAAATGGCGTATTCCGGAATCAACGTTGCTCACAATGGCAGTGCTTGGCGGTAGCATTGGCGCATTGGCAGGGATGAAAATCTGGAGACACAAAACTTTGCACAACAAGTTCCGAATTGGGATTCCCGTGATTCTCGCATTGCAAATCATTGTAATAATTTGGTGGAATGTATCATTATAACACCACTTTTTTCAATTTTTGTGTAACCTCTGCCATAACTTTCCTATCTTTGTAATGAAAATGCAGGTATATGGCAGAAGCAAAAGAATTGGTTATCATTGGAGGTCCGAATGGTTCGGGAAAAACAACATTTACGCAAAGCTACATAGAGCTGCATCCTATGGCGTGCCTCAATGCCGACGAAATCGCCAAGACCATTGACCCTGTGAATATGAGCAAAGTGAGTGTAAGCGCGGGAAAAATCTTTTTCAAACAACTTGAAGAATATAAAAAACGAGGAGAAAGTGTATTAATAGAAAGTACATTGTCGGGCACATATTTAACGAAAATGATGGACGATTTCCACAAAGAAGGCTACGATGTGACACTCGTGTATGTGTTTCTATATTCCCCCGAAGTGTGCATTGAGCGTATTAAGGAGCGTGTGCTGAAAGGCGGTCACTTTGTGCCAGACCGCGATGTAATCCGCCGTTACTACCGAAGCAAGGAAAATTTTTGGAACAACTATAAAAATGAAGCCGACAAATGGTTTTTGGTCTATAATTCCGAAAATAAATTTATTCCCATAGCTTTGGGAATGAAAAATCAATTCTCCATTGAAAATAAGGACTATTTCTACAAATTTATGTCGAAGTTCTGATTTGTCTAACGACAGAAAAACTTCTATTTTACTGAAAATCAGACTACTTTTCATTTCATCTAATAACTTATCAACAATCAGTATTTTTTGAAAAAAAATAATATATTTGCATTGGTCAAAAGTGGCAATTTTACAAAAAGGCATTTTTGATTTTCGAGTAGTTAAAGAATGTAGTATGGAAGTAAAAAAGTTTTCAGACTTGAATTTATACTTGAAAGGTTTCGAGATAGAATCTATTGGCAACCAAGCGGTTCGAAAAGCTCAGGAAGAAAACCGAAAAAAAGGTATTCCTCTTGTGTATTCCGTTGACGGAAAAATATATTATGAACTGGCTGACGGCACCATCACAACCGACAGTCCATTCAAAACAGACAAAGGATAAGTATAAACCGTTCGTAAGAACAAATCAAAATTTATATATGAAAAGATTTACAAAAGAACTATTTGCAATTGTAACCATAGTTCCTATGGTGGGATTTTCGCAAAAAACAATTGAAATCGATGTAAAATCGAACGTTCACAGTATTAGTCCGTACATTTATGGCACGAATGAATCCTACGAAGGTGCGACTGCGGCTCGTTGGGGCGGAAACCGAAGCACCAGCTACAACTGGGAAAACAATGCTTCAAATGGTGGAAACGATGCAAAATTCACATCCGATAATTTTTATGACTATTCTGGAAGCACGGTTCCTGCACTTCCTATTTTGAATGCTACAAAAGATGCTGACAGCAAGGGGCAATATAATTTGGTTTCGTTGCAGGCGGCTGGTTATGTTGCCGCCGACAAAAACGGTATTGTTTCCGAAGAGCAAGCTGCTCCAAGTGAACGTTGGAAACCTATTTCATTCCACAAAAGTGAGCCATACACGTTAACTCCTGATCCTAAAGATGACACTGTTTATATTGATGAATTAGTACATTACTTGTCGGCAAAGCTTGGCCGTGCCGGCGATGGTGGTGTTTCAGCGTATGCAATTGATAATGAGCCATATTTGTGGAGCCAAACGCATGCCCGTCTTCACCCTCAAAAAACTACTCCTGAGGAATTGATAGAAAAAACAGTCGGTTTGTCAAAAGTAATCCGTGAACTAGCTCCTGGCGCAGACATTTATGGCCCAATGTTTTTCGGCTGGACTGATGCCTATCACTGGGGTATGGATAATCAGGAATGGAAGACTATTTATAATTTAAGTCGCCGTGAAGGATACACAAATACGTATGCTTGGTTTGTTGACTATTATTTGGACACATTGCGCAAAGTTGAAGAAGCAACTGGCCATCGTTCAATTGATGCGATTGCATTCCACTGGTATCCAGAATCATACGGAAAAATCACCAGAAAACGTGTGGTTGACCTCGACAACGTTGCAAGTCCGTCGGAACTGATTGCGGAAGATATGATTGAAGCACGTCTTCAGGCTCCACGCGCTTTATGGGACAGTAAATATCAATATTATGGTGCCGACGGTCAGCGTTCATACGTTGATATTCAAGGCGGAAAGGCCATTATCCAAAAAATAAAGAAATCTATCAACAACTTTTATCCTGGTACAAAGATAGCGTTCACAGAATTTGAATATGATGCAGAAGACCATTGGTCGGGCGGTTTGAGCCTTGTTGATGTGCTTGGTGTATTGGGACGCGAAGATGTGTATCTTGCTTGCAAATGGGATGTGTTCAAAAGCTATTCCAAAGCCGCTTACAACCTATATTTGAACTATGATGGAAACGGCGCCAAGTTTGGAAACACATCGGTGTACGCTATGCAAAGCGACACGGTTTCATTGTCGAGTTTCGCTTCATTGGACGATGATGGAAATCTGCACATAATTATTGTGAATAAAACTAACACGGTACAAAAAACGAAAATCAACATTGCAAACGGTATTTACGAAAATGGTATCGTGTATGGATTTGGCGAAGCGACTTCGAACATTTTACAATTGGAAAGAATCTCCAACATAGAAAATTCATCGTTCAACTACGATGTTCCTACATATTCAGCAGTACATATTATTTTGGACGCTGTTCAACAGTCAAAACTTGTGAAGGCAAAAGTTGTTGACCCGAACTCCGACGAGATTGTCCTTGCGTTCGATGGAAATCTTACGTTGGAATCAGCTACCGATGCAGTCCAAGAATTCACGGTTACTGTGAACGGCGAGGCTAATGCTGTTTCTTCAATTACCGTTGACGGGAAAAATGCGGTTCTGAAACTCGCAAACGCAATTTTGCCAACTGACGAACAAATTCTAATTTCGTATCTTGGGACAAACGTGATTGGAGAATACAACCATCCAATTGCAAGTTTCGACACTGTGTATGTGTTCAACGAACAAGAAGCCGCTCCTATCCGTGCGGTATCTGGCGAAATCGACATATTGGGACGATACATTAAATTATTGGTTTCCAAGGGAATATCTTCCGTAGCAAACGAAGGTGTTTCAATAATGCAGGATGACGAAGAAGTGGGCGTTAAAGAAATCTCAATATCGGAAGAGTCTGAAAACGAATTGATAATTTATCCGTCAAGCCGTTTATTTAAGTACAAAAACACCATTTTGAAATCGGGAAACAATGAAAGTATTATGGCAAAAGATGGAACTATGCTTTCAGATTTCACAATGAATTTAACGGGGGGCGCAAACTTCGCACCCGTGATTGATTCAATGATAGTTTTCGACAACTACACTATTTATGTGTATTTCAACACGAATATGGTTCCAACCACGGATTTCAACAATGTGGGATTCAAAATCACCAATTCGGAGGGTAAGGAAATGGAATACACAACAAGATATTATAAATCTGAACGACGATTGGCTATAGTCACAAAGAAAGAAATGATGGCTGGTGTGGATTACACATTGTCGTATGTTGACGATAGTCAAGTGCTGACAATTCACAACGGCGTGTTGGACAGCTTCTCGGAAGTTCTTGACAATAAGTTGGAAGATATGGGAGCAACCGTTGTTTCCATTCCTGAAGAAGTAATCCAAGCGGAACAATATTGGATTCGTATCGGCGACCCTGTTGTTGAAGTTTGTTCCGACGATTCGGAATTGGGAACAGGAAAACACCTTGGATACATTGGCGCAGGCGATGCTTACACATATAAAATCAACGTTCCCAAAGATGCCACATATACCGTGTATTTCCGATATGCTTCGGAACGTGATGGTGATTTAGATATTGTGGTAGATGGCGAATCATATCATTTGACAATTCTTGCAACAAAAAGTTTTAACACTTGGAAAGAAGCATACAGAGCCATTCCTCTAACCGCAGGAGAACATGACTTTGTTCTTAAAATTGGAGAAGGTGGCTACAATATCAACTATATACAATTTGTTGAAGAAGAAAAATATATGAATGGTACCGTTGTGCGCACAAATATAATGAAGAAAGGGAATTCTTTATCGGTGTATTTTAATGTAGGAATTGCCGAACTGCCTAATATTGAAGACATTACAATCACCTGTAACGATAACGTTGTAATACCAATTGAGTCAGTTAGATTCAATACTCAACCTGTACTCACATTCCAATTGGACACAACAATCTACCAAGGCGATAACATCACAATGCACATTGGCACTGATTTGAAAACCATTGATGGCGGACTTGTTCGCGACACAACATTTACCGTAAAGAACAGTTCATCACAGATTTATGTTCCGCAAAAACCTGATGCAATTTCCACTATTGAATCGTCGGCATACACAATTTCGCCAATTCCAGCAAACATTGGTGAAACCATAACCATATCGACGGATATTGATAACGAAATTACATATTCCATAATCGCAAATAACGGAACAATAGTAAAATCAGGCTCATTCAACAAAAATTTTGAGTTTTCATTAAATTCGACGGGAACTTACTCCGTAAGGCTATTCGACGGCTCTGCCTTTGTGGTAAAGAAAATAATTGTTCAATAGTGTATTGAATACACTAAGAAAATGTGTATATTTGTAAGTTGAACTTTAAAACGAATGATTATGAAAAAAGGGTTAATGATTTTTGCTTCTCTTTGTGTGTCATTTGGTGTATCGGCACAAATAGGAGAAATTCCCGCAGATTATTGGGAAAAATTCGAACAAAATTACGAACAATACGACGCGTGGTGGAATGTTGACGACCAAACGCAGAACGTGAAAGCTTTGACTGGCCTTACTCCTGAAAACGGAATGAAAGTTGCCGAAGGTAGTATTTCAAACAATGCATATACCATCACCACCGATGGCGATGTGTTCAACGTGCATTATGAAAAAACATCTCAATGGGAGAAGTTTGGACTGAGCTGGATGTATTGGGCATATCCTGCTGGATGCGAGTCAGATAATTGGCAACTTGTAAATCCCATCACAGGTGAGCAATGGGCTGACGGAAAAGATTGCCACCGTACGGCAAAAGGGTATTCCATTGACTTCTCCGAGCCAACCAACCGTATGATTTCTTTCAAATACCAAGCTGTATCTTCTTTGATTATGAACATACGCGTTGATTTATGGGACATTAAAGGTCGTAAAACCACACGTTCCGGTTCATACAAATTCTCAACAGAAAGAAGCACGATTTACGAGCCATCTATTGCAAAACAATGGAACGAGGTATGTATTCTTTTTGCTTCCAATGAAGATGAAGGCGTTGAAGAAGAACTAGGTGATGATATTTTTGAAGGATTTATCTCGAACGATGCATATACTGGTCCTCTTGCTGACGGTTCAAATTCATGGTTCAATGGCGTGCAGATGCCAACAAGCGAAGCTCCTGAATCATTGAAAATATTATTAGATTCTTCAAGAATCATTGGTGTGGAAATATACATAAATGATGAAAAAGCTCCAAGTTCTATGGCTGACGAAAACATTTATGATTTGTACATCAAGGACTTAACCGTTGGTAATGCAACGAAAAACCAAGCTGAAAATTTCCAAAACCAAGAAGCCATTTCAGTTGTGGAAGGCAATGCATTGGAAATTGTTGACGGAGTTGTGTATTCCGAAGGTCGGATTGAAGTGCTCGACATTTTAGGAAAAACTGTGAAAGCAGGCAAAGAAGAACTGAGCATAAAAGACCTTCCTGCCGGAATTTATTTCATAAAAGCAGCTGAAGGAACAGCACGCTTTATAAAGTAAAAATTTTTTCATCAATATTGTTTTATATGGAGGCTCGCTTAAGCGAGCCTTTTTGTTTTGCAGAATTTGTGGTGATACGCCACGAAATTTCCAAATCTTTCTATCTTTGCGAAAACATTGATTATTCTTACAAAAATGGAAAAACGAAAGATAGAGACGCTCTGCGTTCAGGCTGGATACGAGCCTAAAAACGGTGAACCCCGTGTGATGCCCATCATTCAAAGTACAACATTCAAATATGATTCAACCGAGGATATGGCCGACTTGTTTGACTTGAAAACAAGTGGCTATTTCTATACACGTCTGCAAAATCCGACAAATGATATGGTTGCAGCAAAAATTGCCGCCCTCGAAGGTGGTGTTGCCGCAATGCTAACTTCGTCGGGACAGGCCGCTTCGTTCTACTCAATATTCAACGTGTGCGAGGCAGGCGACCATTTTGTATCGTCGTCAACCATCTACGGCGGCACATTCAATCTGTTTGCCGTGACAATGAAAAAACTCGGCATCGAGTGTACGTTTGTTGACCCTGACGCAAGCGAAGAAGAAATCTCAAAAGCATTCCGTCCGAACACAAAGGCTTTGTTTGGCGAAACTATAGCAAATCCTGTGTTGAGTGTGCTCGACATTGAAAAATTTGCCCGTATCGCCCACAAGCACGGCGTTCCTCTGATTGTTGACAACACATTTCCAACGCCAATCAACTGCCGTCCGTTTGAATTCGGTGCCGATATTGTTATCCACGCCACAACAAAATATATGGACGGACATGCGACCAACGTTGGCGGCTGTATTGTTGACAGCGGAAACTTCGACTGGGAAGCCCACAAAGACAAATTTCCTGGATTAACCGAACCAGACCCATCATACCACGGATTGGCATACAGCAAGGCTTTTGGCAAAGGTGCCTATATCACAAAAGCAACAGCACAGTTGATGCGTGATTTGGGTTCAATTCAAGCTCCGCAAAATGCGTTCTTGTTGAACCTTGGTTTGGAAACATTACACGTACGTGTTCCACGCCATTGCGAAAATGCGCAGAAAGTTGCCGAATTCCTCGAAGCAAACGATAGTGTTGCATGGGTTAATTATCCAAGTCTGAAGTCAAGCAAATACTACGAATTGGCACAAAAACAATTTACTAACGGTCAATCTTCTGGAGTGGTGACTTTCGGTTTGAAAGGCGACCGCCAACGTGCCATCCGTTTTATGGACAACCTGAAATTGGCTTGTATCGTTACGCACGTTGCCGACGCCCGCACCTGTGTGCTTCACCCAGCAAGCCACACCCACCGTCAG
This sequence comes from Bacteroidales bacterium UBA3754, assembly GCA_002371705.1. GTDB lineage: Bacteria > Bacteroidota > Bacteroidia > Bacteroidales > UBA1715 > UBA1715. The sequence continues at coordinate 63,748 of DFGI01000019.1, read as the reverse complement.
CTGAGCGATGAGCAACTGATTGCCGCAGGTGTGAGACCTGACTTAATCCGCTTTTCTGTTGGTATTGAAAATGTTAACGATATTATTGCCGATATAGAACAAGCGCTTGCAAAATAAAACAACATTCGGCTCGTATAACAAAATGGAGATACAATCGTGTATCTCCATTTTTGAAACTTAAGAAATGAAACACACGGTCTTACAGATTTTTCTACCATTTACTTTTTTGCTGTTGCCGGCATCGTGTTTTTCGCAAAAACTGAAAAACCACGACGATTCGCTCAAATATGATGTAAAAATGATGCAGTTCGAAAAAATGTTTGTACAGGCGAATCTCGAGAAAAACCGTAAAAATTACGAGCAGGCTTCGGCACTTTACTACGATTGTCTGAAGTTGAAACCAGCAAGCGCGGCGGTATATTACGAACTGGCAAATGTCAGTTTTTATAGAAATAAATTCTCCGAAGCCGAGGAACAAATCAAAAAAGCGATTAAACTTGATTCCGAAAATTCAGAATACAAACGCTTTTTAGACGAATTATACGTGAAAATGGGCAAAAAAAGATAATTTTGTAAAAAATTAGTATGCGTAAACTTGTTTACATACTGTTGCTTGTGAGTCTGTTCACATCGTGCCATTCGTCGAAGAATACGGTGAATGTGGCGAACTCAAAAGAAATTGATATGGTTTCGCTATATGATTCCATAACAAGCCATTATGGAAATTTCTCCACAATTTCAATGAAATTTTCGGTGGAATCGAAAGACCTGAAATTTTTGCCTATGCAAATTAAAGGCTCCATTCGCATAAAACGCGACAGCGCCATCTGGATATCAGTTGCTCCGACGCTGAACCTGGAAATGTTTCGTTGCCTGATTACAAAGGACAGCGTGAAATTCTATTCAAAATTGCAAAAAACATACTATGCCGGTCGTTTGGATTCGCTCACACAACAAACTGGCGGGGAATTCGACTACAAAACAATCGAGGCAATTTTGCTGAATGAGATGTTTTTCGTCCAACACGAACCTGTGCATGACACAATGGCGTTGATTCGGACGTTTGAGCAAAACAAATATTCATTCCAAACCACATCGAAAAAGGCTTTCAAGAAAAATAACATGCTGACGTTGTTACAAAAATGGCAAGTTTCCAACGACAATTATCGTATCAATAATGTGACGATTTTTGCAACCGACGATGCGATGAACGATGCAAAAATTAAGATTGATTACGAAGATTATGAAGAGCTTAATGTCACGTCGTTCCCAACAAAATGGTATGTGAAAGCGAAAATGCCAAATAAAAAAATTGACTGGGGCGTGACATATTCCAAGATTATGTTCAACGAACCATTGTCGTTTCCGTTCAATGTAAGCAGCAACTATCAAAAAATGGGATTGAAGAATTGATGAAGAAGGTCTGTTTCATATTGTTAGCATTGATTGTTTGCGTCTCGTTCGACGGCTTTTGCCAAAAAGGGAAAAAGACTGTAAAGCAAGTGCAAGCAGAAGCCGCAAAAGCCAAAAAGGAAATTGAGCGTACAAGCAAGTTGCTGAAAGAGACCGAGAAAAGCAAGTCAATTTCAATTGAACGTGTAACATTGTTGAGCCAACAAATTGATGAACGCAACAAATACGTGAATTCCCTGCAACAAGAGATTGAATTCATCGAACAGGACATTTTCTCGACAAACGCGCAAATCCACACGTTGACCGCCCAACTGGAAGAGGTTCAGAAGGACTACAACCAAACGCTGTTTGTACTGTACAAAGTTCATTCCCAATATGAGCAGTTGATTTTTGTGCTCTCGGCGGACGATTTCAACCAAGCCTTCAACCGACTGAAATATCTGCAATATTACTCCGACTACATGATTCAGCAATCGGAACGCATCAAATCGTTGCAGGACAGCCTTGGCGTGCGGAAATACGAGTTGGAAAATTTACTCACCAAAAAGAAAAATTTGGTTGGCGAAAAGCAATCGGAAGCCCGAAAATTGGAACAAGACAAGTATCAAGAAGATATTACCATCAAAAAATTGAGTGCAAAGCAAAACGAATTACAAAAGAAACTTGCTCAAAAACAAGCACTTGCACGCAAACTTAACAAGCAAATAGAAGATTTAATTAAAGCGGAACTTGAAGCGAAAAAGAAAGCCGCCGCCGCAAAAAATAAAACAACAACGACAAACAAAACCTCAACGGAAAGCACTCTCACTCCAGAGGAAAAACTTGTGTCGAAAAATTTTGCTGAAAACAAAGGACGACTTCCGTGGCCGACAGTTACGGGAAAAATCACGGAACATTTTGGTCGCCACAAGCATCCGACATTGGAATACGTTGAAGTTGAAAGCAATGGAGTGTCAATAGCCACATCAAAAGGCTCGAAGGCGCGCGCAATTTTTGACGGAACCGTTTCAAAAATCGTGCTTATCCCTGGTAGAAACACCGCAGTGCTGATAAAACACGGAAACTACTACACCGTTTACGACAATCTTACGTCAGTTACCGTGAAGGCTGGGCAACAGGTTAAGGCAAAACAGGAAATCGGAACAATCTACACCGACCCAGAAACCAATTCCACCGTACTTCAGCTACAGATTTGGCGCGAACTCGAAAAGTTAGATCCTGAACAGTGGCTTTCTAAATAATGTCTATGGAGAAATCCAATATCCATATCATTATCAGCGAGTTGGATAAATTCACACGAAGGTATTATTTAAATGAATTTGCCAAAGGACTCATTTTATTTATACTAATTGGTATTTTTTATTTCTTACTTATCAGTTGTGCGGAATATTTTGCATTTTTCCCCACCACAGTCCGCACCATTGTGTTCTACACATCAATAGTACTGGCGATTGCAGCGTTTGTGAAATATATTGCGATTCCCTTTTTTCAAATGCACAAAATCGGGAACGTACTTAGCCACACTGAAGCGGCACGGATTGTGACCCAGTTTTTCCCCGAAATAAAAGACACATTGCTCAATACGCTGGAACTTGCCAACGATGCATCGTTAGCCGACAATTCTCTTGCAATTGCGGCAATAAACCAAAAAATCGCTGCACTCCGCCCTATTCCGTTCGAAACAGCCATTGATTTTAAAAAGTTGCTTCGTTATTGGAAATATTTCGTTGCTTTGATACTAATAATTATTTTAGTTTCAATATTTTACCCTCGAGCCATAGCCGATGGAGCCACACGAATTGTAAAACACAATGAGTTTTTCGAAAAACCAGCTCCCTTTTCGTTCGTTTTGGACAACGACACTCTGTCGGTGATAAAGGGCGACGATTTCACGATTTCGATGCACGTGGAAGGACGAATTGTCCCTGAACGGGTGAACATATCAATAGGCAGTAATAACTTCGTAATGACGAAAAAAACAGCATCCTCGTTCGAATATGTTTTGCGAGGGTGTAACAATTCAATTCCATTTTCATTCAATGCTGATGATATTGCCTCGCAACAGTTTCAATTACAAGTATTTCCACTGCCACAGTTACTGAATTTCAGCATTGTTGGGAAAGTTCCGCCATACACCGCGCTCGAAAATATAAATGCAACCAACACGGGCGACATTACCGTACCTGCCGGCACAAGTATTTCGTGGAACGTGGAAACCGCCGACGCTGACTCTTTATTTTTTGTGACAGAAACAGGCGGACAAACGCCATTCGAGAAAAAAGACAATCAATATATTCTGAGTCAACGGATTACACAAACCACGCCATTCACATTGGTTGGAAAAAACAAATTTCTCGATACAATGAAAATCATTTCCTACACATTTACCGTCATTCCCGATTTACGACCATCAATACAAGTTGAACAAAAGCAAGATAGCCTACAATATTTTACCTATTACTTTAAGGGAGAAATTCAAGATGATTATGGATTTTCATCGTTGGACTTCGTATATTTTTTGAAAGACAAAGAATCTGACATTCAGAGAATTCCGCTAGAATTTTCGCCAGCAAATTCGCATCAGCAGTATTTTTATATGTTTGATTTCTCACAATTTTCCAAAGGTGATGAAATCAAATATTACTTTGAAGTATTTGATAATGACGCAGTTAACGGTAAAAAATCCGCTCGGACAGCGACCTACGATTTTGTGATTCCCACACAGGAAGAGTTGGAAAAAATGCAAGAGGAATATTCCAAACAAATCGAGTCGTCGTTTATGCAGTCATCGTCGATTACGCAAGAACTGGTGAAGGATTTCGACAAACTGAAACAAAAATTGCTCAACGAAAATCTTTCAGATTGGGAACGGAAGCAGGTTCTCGACGAGATGAAGCAGAAACAAGAACAAATCAAACAACAAGTTGAACAACTTACTCAATCTTTGGAGCAGAAAAACGACCTGCAAAACAAACTTTCGGAACGCGACGAGGAAATTCTGCGCAAGCAAAAAGAAATAGAAGAATTGCTGAACGCATTGATGGACGATGAACTACGCAAGATGATGGAGGAATTCAACCAAATGGTTGATAATTACAACAAAGATGAGTTCATTAAAAAATCGGAGGAAATGAAGATGTCGTTTGAGGAACTTTCCAAACAACTCGACCGCGATTTGGAATTGCTTAAACGAATGGATGTGGAGGAATCGGTGCAAAAAACAACCGACCGTTTGCAGGAACTGGCCGACGAGCAGCAGAAACTTTCCGAAGAACTAAAAAACTCTAAAAATCAAGAAGATATACAGAAAAAGTTAGACGACCTTTCAAAAGAATTTGAATCAATCGAAAAAGAGTACCAAGACGCTCAAATGAAAAACGAGGAATTACAGCAAAAATTTGATTTACAAAATTTTAGCCAAGAATTCCAAGACATTCAAAATTCAATGGAACAAAGCAAGTCGGAGCAACAACAAGGGCAACAGTCAAAGTCTTCTAAATCAATGAAAAAGGCGGCGGAACAAACCCAACAACTTGCCGACAATATGCAGAGTATGATGCAACAGCAAATGGCTCAGCAAAATATGGAGGATATGGCAAACATGCGCCAAATCCTCGAAAATTTAATGACATTCTCGTTTCAGCAGGAAAACCTGATGACGCAAACGGGCAAACTATCGCACGCCGACCCAAAATACGCCGAAGTAGCATTCCAACAGAATGTGTTGCGCGAAAACTTTAAAGTGATAAAAGATTCTTTATATGCGCTCAGCCTGCGTGTGCCGCAAATCTCACAGACAATCAACAGCGAAGTGTTTGAAATCTACAAAAACGGACGCTCTGTCATCACTAATTTGGAACAACAACAACGAGGACTTGCGCGGATTAACCAGCAATATATGATGACATCGGCCAACAATCTCGCTCTTTTGTTTTCGGAAGTTTTACAACAAATGCAACAACAAGCGGCACAACAAATGGAAGGTCAGCAACAATGTCAAAACCCGAAAAACAGCGGCAAGGGACAGAAACCATCGTTCCAACAAATGAAAAAAATGCAACAATCGCTGAAAGAACAAATGCAGCAGATGATGCAACAGATGAAGGAAGGCGGAATGCCGTCGGGACAAATGCAAAAACAGCTGAGCGAAATGCTGATGAAAGAGCAAATGTTGAAACAACTTGGCAACCAAATGATGAAAGAAGGCGAACTATCGCCCGAAGGAGTTCAGCAACTAAAAGATATTCAGAGGCTTATGGACCAAACCGAGCGTGACATTATCAACCAAAACATAACTCCACAAACGATGATGCGGCAAGAACAAATCCTAACCCGTCTGCTCGAAGCCGACAAATCTGAACGGGAGCGCGACATGGACAAAGAACGGGAATCGAAAACTGCGGTGGAAAAGCCGTCGGAAAGCGCTAAGAAAATGTTCAAACCAACAGACACCGAAAAACAACAATACGACGATGTGTTGCAGGAAAACAGCGTAAAACTGAAACCACAGTACCAAAAAATCTATTCGGATTATATCATTAATTTGAATGAAGAAAAATAAGTTTTTCTAAAAGTCATACTTATCTTTCCACAGCGACTGCATATACCGTTTGGTGTCGTCTTCCCGCTTGTTGTCGGCGGGTTTCCAGAATGATGTACCGGCAATTTCCTTCGGAAGAAAATCTTGTTGCACAAAATGCCCTGGATAATCGTGAGAATATTTGTAACCGTCGCCGTATTTCAATTCCTCCATCAGTTTTGTGGGCGCATTGCGGAGATGCAACGGGACAGGTAACATTCCATCATGTTTGACTTTTGCCAAAGCGGCATCTATCGCCAAATAAGCAGAATTGCTTTTCGGCGATGTGGCAAGATAAATCGTTGTTTCAGAGAGGATTATCCGCGCCTCAGGCATTCCGATTACCGAGATTGCGTTAAAACAACTTTGCGCCAGAAGCAATGCATTGGGATTTGCCAAGCCGATATCCTCCGAAGCGGAAATTAGTAATCTCCTGGCTATGAACTTAATATCCTCACCACCTTCAAGCATTCGTGCAAGCCAGTACACGGCAGCATTCGGGTCGCTACCACGAATTGATTTTATAAACGCCGAGATAATGTCGTAATGTTGCTCACCACCCTTGTCGTACAAAGCGATATTCTCTTGTAACGTGGTGGTAACCATATCGTTGGTAATAGTTATCGTCTTTTGAGTATTTTGTGAATTTACCACAATTTCAAGCACATTCAACATTTTTCGGGCATCACCACCAGAAAAACGCATCAACGCTTCTTCTTCTTTAATATTGATTTTCAAATTCTTAAGCACCACATCTTCATGTAATGCTTTATCTATTAAAGAATGTAAATCTTCACGTTCGAGAGATTTCAACACATAAACCTGACAGCGCGACAGCAGAGGTGAAATAACCTCGAACGAAGGATTTTCGGTGGTTGCGCCAATAAGCGTGACAGTACCATTTTCCACAGCTGCGAGCAACGAATCTTGCTGCGATTTATTGAAACGATGGATTTCGTCAATAAAAAGAATCGGATTCGGCGAATCGAAAAACTGTGAATGTTTTGCTTTTTCCAACACCTCACGGACTTCCTTCACGCCAGAATTCACGGCGCTCAACGTAAAAAACGGGCGTTCCAGGCTATGCGAAATAATCTGTGCAAGCGTAGTTTTTCCCACGCCGGGAGGTCCCCAAAGAATCATCGAAGCGATTCGCCCCGACTCAATCGCATTGCGAAGCACGGCACCTTTCGCAACCAGATGTTTCTGTCCCAAATAATCGTTGAGCGACTTTGGACGCATTCGTTCCGCCAATGGTTGTTGAAGACTCATAGCGTTTCTTGGTTTTGATTGATGATTCTCACAAGTGTTTCCTTGTCTTCAACAGGAGTGATTTCTCCGCGTTGGCAGTACGAAATGCCACCTGTTTGTTCCGACACCACCAACACAAGGCTGTCGGTGTCTTCGCTCATTCCCAACGCCGAGCGGTGCCGCATACCGTAGCCCATAGGCAATTCAGTGCGTTTAGTCATTGGAAGGACGCATTTCGCGGCTATGATTTTTTTCCCGACAATCAGCACGGCACCATCGTGAAGCGGTGTATTCTTGTAGAAAATATTCTGAAGCAGCGCCGATGAAATCCGCGCATCTATGATTTCGCCCGTTTGGATATATGGAGTCAATGTCTCTTTGCGAGTGGAAATGACAATAAGCGCACCCGTCTGCGTTTGCGCCATACTGAATACCGCATCGCAAATTTCCTCAATTGATTCAGGTGGAATCACCGTATGATTGATACGAAACACTTTCGGCAAATATTTTCGGCTTTGCGAATGTAAATACCGGTTGCCAATCATTGTAAGGAAACTGCGGATTTCCGATTGGAACAAAATCACCAACGCAAGTCCGCCAATACTGATAAATTGCCCCATAATCCGCGTGAGCATTTCCATATGCAACGCCCTCACAATGAGCCAAATAACATAAAACGCAATGATACCAAGGAACACGTTCATTCCCGCCGTTCCGCGAATAAGTTTATACACTTCGTACATTAAAAATGCCACGAGGAAAATGTCCACGAAGTCAACAAATTTAAACGAAATGAACAATGGTATCATACTTTCTTGTTTGTCCCAAAGATATAAAAGTTCGTTGAAACTTACGCTTTTTGTAACGGTAGTTTTACGAAAAATGTTGTACCAACGCCCAATTCGGTTTCAAACCAAATGTCACCGTTACAACCTTCCACAATGTTTTTGCAGATGGCAAGACCGAACCCACTACCTGTTGATTTTGTTGTGAAATGCAACTCAAATATGTGTTTTTTCACGTCATCGTCGATTCCTCGCCCATTATCTCGTATTGCCACGAGAGCAAAGTCCTGCTCGGTTTTCAGCACGACGGAAACATGCCCTTCCCTATCCGACGGAATTGCTTGGATGGCATTTTTAAGAAGATTATTGAACATTCGGATTGTTTTTTCCTTGTCGGCACATACAATCACATTTTCTTCCAAAAATTCGGAAGTTATAGTGCAATTATCCTCCTGTTCAAACAACGTTATACAATTCTGTAATAATCCATTAAGATTTATTGGCTCAAGCAACACTTTAGATAGTTTCGCGAAATCGGAGAACGAAGTCGCCGTTTCGGCAAGTGTATCAATCTGTTCTATCATTGTCTTGGAGATAGACTTTAAGCGAGATTCAAATCGCTCGTCTTTTTCGTCCCACGAGCGATTGAGTAGCTGCAAACTTAATTTCATTGGTGTGAGCGGATTTTTAATTTCGTGCGCAATTTGCCGTGCCATTTCGCGCCACGCCATTTCGCGTTCCGCCTTAGCGAGTTTTTCCGCACTCACGCTCAACTTGTCAATCATCTCGTTATAGTTTTGAATCACGCCTTCAAGTTCATCAGGAGCGTTTAACGAGATTTTTTCGTTTTCGCCGCCGAGAGCCACATTAGTCATCTTATTTTGCAGAACCACAAGGGGTTCCGAAATTCGTTTTGCAATGAACATTGAGAAAATTGTGGCAATCAGCAAGAACACGACAAACAAATTCAGCAAACTCACAAACAAACCAGCGAATTGCTGTTTGAAGTCTTCCTCGTTGTTGAAATTCGGCAAGTTAAGGTATCCCAACACCGTATTCTGGCTGTTAATTATGGAGATGTACGCCGACGTAAAATGCAGATTACCAATTGTTTCCTCTTGCGAGAACGTTGAACGGCTTTGTTTGATGAGTTGATAAAACGCGCGTGTTGCCATTTTCTCGTTCACCAAGCGGAATTGGAAAATTTCTGGTCGCGACGATGCAATCAAATCGCCGTTGGTGTCGTATAAATTCACATCCGAAGAATAAATATTCGCCAGCTCTGTGAGTTTATTCTGTATAAAATTCTTGTCGTCGGCAGGAATGATGGCAAAATCTTTATACTGCTGCGAAATCTCTTTTGCCACCGAGGCAATTTTTTCTTCAAGGAACTGCCTTTGCTGGCGGGAATTGTACGATTTTATAAAGAGCGTCCCGCTCACAGCCACAAGAATGAACGAGCCTATCAACAAACCAACCTGCGAACGCTTAATCTGCGCCGAAAGCGAATGTGTGATTTGAATTGGAGAGCGATCGAAACATTTTATGAAAATCAGCATCAACAAGAAAAATAATAAGAAAATGTAAGGGAACCACATCACGTAATTCTTTAACTGATACGTTCTATTACTCACAACCACAGTATATTGGTCGTTGATTTTATATGCCAAATGCGCAGTATGATGTTGCTCGTCAATAAACGTCGCCTGTTCTTGGTCGCTGCATAACGCAAGTTTTTGAGAATAAGGACATTTCCCCCGTTTCGAAATAAGAATGCCATTCTTATATTTTGCCATCGAGTAATTTTCTGGGAACTCATTGTTTTCGACATTATCGAGCAAAATTGTCGGGTAACCAAAAATCTGTGCATTGTTCTTTGAATGAAGTTCAATGTATAGCTTTGTAACAGAGGAATTTGTCCGTTTGAATTCAATGGCATCGAAATAGGTGATATTGCCGTCCTGATTATTAATATAATAGTAGTTAGTATCGGAAATATGCTTGCCGCTGGATGAAACCATTTGCTGGAAATAGGCCTCGCAGTTGGGCAGACGGTTCGACTCGGCGAACGCACTGTCGGTTCCACAAACAGTACATTCCAGGTCGTATTGCCCGAGCCAGCCGTTAAAATACATTTTCTGCAAATAATTTTTTATATCAATATCCTGATTATCAACACCTTTCATCATTTCTTGCAAAGCAATGTCAGAACGAGTCGATTTATAAACCGACGCTAAAAATTGCTCTGCCACAGGGTCTTGCTCGTTTGCCCATTCTTTCGCAAGTTCATACCGATTTTCAGCCTTGTGCTTGCCAAGATAAATGCTGATGGCTGTTTCAGTATAGATAACCGTTGCCACAAGGAACACCAATTTCAATGCAAAAGTAGGACTTTCGTGACGACGAAAATATGAAAACAGCACAATCGAAATCACCGTAACACAATAAAAGACAAACAAATACGGGAAGAATTCCGAAGGCGAGTTTATCAGAAAATATGTCACTGTTGGTGTCAACAAACAAATGCCAATCAACAGAGGCAAAGAATATTTTTTGCTAAATTCAAATTTTCTTGAAAAACGGAAACAAAATGCAAAATAGAGAAACAAGAATGCCCCTATTTCAAAATAAGCAACAAAGCTCAATACATTTGTACTCAATAGATTAAATAGCTCTAATTCAATATTAGAATTAAGAGCCAATGACTTGATAAATCCCGTAGCCGTGCCGCAAAAAACAAATGAAAGAACGCCAAATATGAAATACAATTGTATCTCACTCATTTTCTGTTTAGAAAAATCATTATCGACACTACTTCTATTCCCAAATGTGAATACAATGTAAGCATAAACAATAAGAGCTATACTATCAACATACAAAATAGAACAATCAACATCCAGATTAGTAGCATCATGCATCAGCAGAGCCCACACGCCGAATAACAAAGCATATTTCAAATAAACGTTTATTTTCGAATATGAACCTAAAAATAAGGCAAAGAAGGCAAAACTCAACACGTACAAAATAAACGGCAAAACCTTTCTCCATGTGTCATTTTGCGACGTTATCGTATCGGAAAGCGACAACAGAAATTTTCCCTCTGCATCGTAAATCTGAAAGGAATTGTCGCAGTCGTCGCTGTAAATTTCCACAGAATTGTTGATGGTGAAATCCCGCTGAAATTCGTTTCGTATATTCGAATTTTCAAATGGAAACTGCTTTTTTATAAGCATCAAAACAAAAAATGTCCGATTCCCTTTTTGCTTATTTTCAAGCAAATACCACGCATTCCCACTAAAAAAGAGTTTACTTTCCTGACTCAAAAGTTGAAAATATGGCGGAATGGAATTGTCGGACCAATACAAAATCTTTTTGTTTTCAAATATGAAAAAAGAAAGATTCTGGCTTTCAATCCACGCAGAATGTTTCATTCGGAAATCTTCGAACACACCAAAATCGGCACTGTCGGGAAGCGACACAAGCTGCTCCTGCAACGACTGCGCAAATTTCTGCTTTTCAACTATAACTTCCTGAAATTGAACCACATCACGAGGGGACACTTTCTTGTGGTACCCGAAATTATTGAGCAACATCAGCGTGCCCACGGCGAATGAGGCTACCGCAAGAAACAAAAATCTGTATGTATAAGAACGTGACTGTTCCAACGTAAAATTGATAAGATTTCCAAAAATACTATTTTTTACGCGTGATTTAAGCCGTTTGATAAAAATATTTCTCAATAAAAGTTGCAAATACAAAAAATACATTTATTTTTGCAACGCTTTTTCGGGGTATAGTACAGTCCGGTTAGTATGCTTGGTTTGGGACCAAGAGGTCACAGGTTCGAATCCTGTTACCCCGACAGCGAAAGACGAAATTACAAACGGTTTCGTCTTTTTTTATGTAATTACTTCTCATCCATCGGATATTTCACGCCCCACTCTTCGCGAAGCGAATCCATCTGCCGCATAACGGAAATTGTTTCGGCGTGTGGCATCATCGGCGATTCAAGCAGACCTGCCTCTATGCAGCGGCGACTTTCCATCACCTGATATTCGTAACCCGAAATCATATCTGACGGCTTTCTGTACGTTTCCACAAGTGCGTAGTTACGATAAACCTCAACCACTTCGGGACAATTCACATTGTCAACCCGTATGTAGCCCTCGGTACCGCTGATTATCCCCTGACGGTCGTTGAGACAGCGCGCGCCAGCCTGCAAATTCGCCATCTTGCCATCGGCATAACTCAACGAAATACATTCCTGCATATCCATTCCCGTTACTCCTAATTGACAATTAGTCACTGTCTTAACCACATCGTTACCAAAATACATACGGGCAAAATTCAACACATACACACCCACATCAAGCAACGCTCCGCCGCACAATGCAGGGCTGAGGAGACGTTCTTTGTCTTCCAACGGATAACACAGCGAAGCTGAAAGCAGACGAGGTTCCCCAATCGCCCCACCATCAATAAGTTCCTTAATTTTATGTGACAGAGGCATATAGCGTGTCCAAATGGCTTCAGTTACAAACACGCCGTTTTTCTCGGCAAAATCCAACAACTGTTTTGCTTCATGGGCATTTGCCGTAAAAGCTTTTTCCACAAGACAAGGTTTTCCTTGTTCAACGGCAAGTTTTGCGTGCTGAAAATGATGCGAATGCGGCGTAGCCACGTAAACTAAATCTATATCGTTGTCGGAAACCAACGCCTCATAAGAGCCGTATGCATTTTTAATATTCCACTTGTTGGCAAAATCGCGGGCTTTTTCAATAGAGCGCGACGCAACTGCGGAAATTTCGTAGCCATCCATTGCGGAAACCGTTTCTGCCATTTTCCCTGCTATCCAACCAGCACCAAGGATGCCAATTTTAAATGAGTTATTCATAATTCTAAATTTTCCACGACAATCTTTGAATGGACACAAAAGTAAAATCTTGAAATCTTACTTCGTCACAATTCCATTTCTCTGCAAAAACGAAATAAGATTTCTTCCCATTGTTGCCTGCTGTTTTGCATTCGGATGCCAATCAGCGCCGTCGCCAGCCACTGCATTGAAATGGAATCGATAGAATGGATGTTCATCGGTATTGTAGTCGGCGGCAAGATTGTCAATAATTGGTTTTAATACTTTCAGTTGGTCCGCGCTCAACATACTGCCAGTAAGCAAAACAACCTTTGCATGTGGATAATGCGTTGTTACACTGTTCAGCAATTTTCTGTATTCATTATCGAATTTAGTGGAATCGAGGGTCTCCATTTTCCACGCATCGTTTGTGCCTAAATTGATAAACACCACATCGGGCGTATATGCAGAAAAATCCCAGGCTGTATTGTTAGTCAGCCACGTTTTTTCGTAATTATCTGGCATAGAACCAAATTCTGCTTTATCACCGTAGTTACGATACACGCCAATTCCAGAACGGGCAACCACCATAATTTCCGCATTGAATTCTGTAGCCGTTGCGTATGCGAACGATTGGCAGAAATTTGATGTTGCATCACTAAAATGTTCCTCGTGTGATTTTGCTTCGGTTCCATAGCCGCAAGTGATTGAATTTCCTATAAACTCAAACTTCAATGGTTTTTCAGCTGGTTTTTTCACTTCGGCAGTTTCGTCAATTTCAAAACCGTAGAAACGCGCATTTTTCAGAATTGCCTCGCTGCACAATGTGATTTTTGCAGTGTGCGTGCCATTTCCCAGTCCTTCAGCAATACGGAAAATGTTGCTTTTCACCCAATTGGCCTTTGAGTTCATTGCAAGTTTGTACGGTTCTTGGTCGTCAATTTCAACCCAATAAAAAATGTCGCCTTGGCTCAGCTTCGCATACAGCGTTGTTCCCGTAAAATCAACCGAGATAGACGAACCTGGATAAAAGAAAGCAACCTCGTTTGCCGAAGCAACCACTCGACCTTCATAATGGATATTTGCATCGTCAACAGGAATGGAACGGAACTGTTTTTCCAATACAGTGATGTGCACAGAATCTTTAACGTCTGTATTATTGCAACTTACAAGATAACCCCACGTTTCGCCCGCCTTCATACCAAATATGGTGTTCTCGTTAATGGCTTTCGCAATGGTTGAATCCGCAAACACCCATCGCACATCTTTAATATCAGCATCTGCAGGGGAAACCGTGTACTCAACGTACTGCGTACCTTCGTACGCAATTGTGATTTCGTGTGGCTCACACTGTATTTCTTTGATTTCTGTTGGCTCGACACAGCCGTTATCCTTATCACAGCCAAAAAACATATAAGTTGCCAAAAACAAAACAATTGGAAAATTCTGTCGTAAATTCATACTGTTAAGATATTAGATTGTCAAAAGTACGAATTTCTGAAAAAAAATAGACAAACCTCAAAAGAAGTTTGTCTATTTTCAAAAAGACACCTACGCATAGGGAAACGCAGGTTTGTGTGATTTAGCGTTATTTCTTTGGTTTTGACACCACAGTTCCTGTAAATACTAATGTTTGTTCGGTTGGTTTCGCATTAGAAGTCACAACTGCGGTTTTAGAGAATTTTCCGCCCGTAGCGGCATCGAATGTCACGCCAATTTCGCCACGTTGTCCCGGCATAATTGGAGTTTTTGGCCACACCGCGTCGGTGCAGTTGCAGGCAGGTTCCACTTTGGAAATGATAAGCGGCGCATTGCCCGTGTTAGTGAATTCAAACACCACATCAACAGGGATGCCTTGTGGAATTTCGCCGAAATTATATGAATCTTTGTCCCATGTAATTACTGGAGCTTTCAAATCACTTGCGCTCAACTGTTTGTTACCTTCTGGGTCGCCCCACTGTGCGAACGATACAAATGGAAGTATGCTTGCAAACACTACTGCTAAAAAAATACGTTTCATAGTTCAGAAATTTAATTATTAGACAAATAACGAAATAAAAATGTTACAATCAAAACACAAAACGTATATACAAATACCTTGCCAAAAGATCTGGAATGAAATCAGTCATATTTTGGAACGGCACGAACCTCATCAAAAAACTCATTTACGTAGGAAATAATTCCATTGCAGATTTCCTCGTTGAACCGTCGCAGTGCCGCATCAAATGGCAGGTTTGGGAAATGCAGGAGCATATCGTCGTTGAAGAATTTTATTGCACGGTGACAAAGATGCAACCGACTGCAATCTTCTTCGAACACAATGCATACACACCAGCCGAAATCAGTCGTCTTTTGCTTCACGACAAATCTACGGGAAAACTTAATTCAAAAGTTGCCCAGTATCGTTTGAAATCGGCAACCGTGACGGCGAAGAAAACGAAAAAGAAATAATCGATTTATTTCTGAACGAAATACGGAATTTATATAAAAACAGCATTGGCGATCACTTAATACGGTCGCCATTGCTATATTATGACTTATGCTATATTGTGTTTGCTTAGGGTAAAATCAAGCCTCAATCCGCCATTGGGGCGGTTTGTTGCGGTGATTGTGCCGCCGTGGAACTGAACGGCATGTTTTACGATTGCAAGACCGAGACCTGTGCCCCCCTTTTGGCGGGAGCGCCCCTTGTCCACGCGGTAGAATCGTTCAAAGAGGTGTGGCAGATGTTTTGGCTCAACACCCTTGCCATCATCCTCAAAGCGGATGTGGCATGCCTTCTCGGAGTTTTCAAGCAGTGAAATATAGATATTTTTACCCTCGGAGTAGGCAATCGCATTTTCGGTTAGATTGCGGAAGATAGAGCCAATTAACGAAGGGTTGCCATCCACGACAACCTCCTCTCCAAAATCCGTATGGAGCTTCAGGCGTTCATCTTCGGGCATTACAGCCAGCTCCTCTGCAATCTCATCTATTATCTCGTTGATTACCACTTTTTTGCGGTTGATAAGTGCACTCCCGTCCTCCATTCGGGTAATAAGCGACACATCATTAAGCAGTCGGCGTAAGCGGTCGTTGTGGGCATAGCATCTCTCGATAAGTTTCTGCCGTTTTTCCTCGCTCAATGCAATCCCTGACAGCAATGTTTCAAGGCATACTTGAATAGATGCTACCGGTGTTTTCAACTCGTGGTTAATATTATTTGTGAGCTGTCGTTTCAGGCGATTTCTCTCTTGTTCGGACTCGTAGCGATTTACACGTTCAATATCTTTGCCGAGCTTACGAGTGGTAAAGTATGCCACTATGCTCATTGCAAGACTAATAGAAATCATCACAATAAGAAATGACCAATCGGTTGCTAACAGGTCTCGCAGAGTGTTGGAGTATGGAATGGCTGTGCGGACAACGACTCGTTCCCCTCTTGTAGCAGAGTAGAAATATTCACGCCCATCGCTTGACGAGTGTCGGCTGATGTTATACCCCTCGCCTTTTGCCAAAGCATCTATCACCTCGGGGCGATTACGGTGGTTATCAAGCGAATCGAGCGATATAGTATTATCATAAACCACAGTACCCGAGAGTGTGACAATCGAGATTCTGAGCTCATCAAAGGGTTTGTCGTGCGTTGTGATAAAATCCTCATATGACAGTCCATCCTCTATGGTTTCGAGCAAATGATGGTTGTATTGTTGCAGTTGAACATTCAAGAACTCCAATTTATACTCTTTCTCACGTAGGTATTGGTATCCGATAAAACAGAGAACAATCGCCCACGAAAATGTGAGCAACATCAGAAACAACCGTTTGTGAAACGACATTTTAATCTCGGAAGCCATAGCCAAAACCTGAACGGGTTACAATGTACGAGCCATAGGCTCCAATCTTCGAGCGTATGCGGGTGATATTGACATCAATAGTGCGGTCTAATACGACCACCTCGTCGCTCCATACACGGCTTAGTATCTGTTCGCGCGAACAGATTTTTCCACGATGCGACACTAAATATACCAGCAGTTCAAACTCCTTGCGAGTGAGTTTTACCTCCTCGCCATCAACCGTGCAACGCTTAAATTCAAGATCAAGTTTCAAACCGTCCACTTGCAGAACATTAGGCTTTTCGACGATAGTGGTCGCTACTTTGTTTGATGATGTGCGGCGCAGTACACTCTTGACACGGGCAACGACATTGCGAACGGTGTAGGGTTTCATAATATAGTCATCGGCACCAAGGTTAAGCCCCATAATCATATCATCCTCTGTGTCGCGAGCAGTACAGAATATGATGGGTATATCGGCCGTTTCAACATCGGCTTTCAGCATCTTTGCCATCTTTATACCGCTAATCTCTCCCATCATAATATCAAGCAGGATAAGCGAGTATTCTTTCAGATTATAGCCAAGTGCCTGCTCTGAACTGAAAGCAGTATCTACGTCATAGCCCTCATTTTCAAGATTTAGTTTCAGAACCTCACACAAGGTCTCTTCGTCATCCACTATCAATATACGATTTGTTGCCATAATATCTATCATATAATTACTCCGCAAAATTACATCGTTTTGGCGAATAGCAGAGCACCCGAAACGAGATTGTAGTAGAATTTAATCAAAGCCTAATAGTTATGAAACATTCATGAAACAATCTTGCGATTACTTTACAATTGAAAAATTATACATTTTATGGGTATATTACAAATCTTTACATTATTAGGAGCATTAGGCATGTTCCTTTACGGAATGAACACGATGAGTTCGGGTTTGCAAAAGGCCGCAGGCGAAAGGTTAAGAGGATTCCTGTCTGCCATGACATCAAATTCCTTTAAGGGAGTGATGACAGGATTGGGCATAACTACTATTATTCAGTCTTCATCGGCAACCACTGTGATGGCTGTTAGTTTTGTTAATGCAGGACTTCTAACCCTTACTCAGGTAATAGGGGTGATTATGGGAGCCAATATTGGCACAACAGTAACGGCTTGGATGGTTTCGTGGCTGGGCTTCAAGGCCGACATCTCTGTTTTAGCCGTACCTTTAATGTTGCTGGGATTTCTCTTTTCTAACTCCAAAAAAGACCAACGCAAGAATATAGGAGAACTAATCGTTGGCTTCAGCCTCTTGTTTCTTGGTCTTTCATTTATGAAAGATTCGGTGCCTGACTTGCGAGAAACACCGCAGGTACTGGAGTTTGTCAGCACGTGGTCTTCGCACGGATTTGGGTCTGTACTTCTGTTTCTTCTCTTCGGTACGGTATTAACCCTCATACTGCAATCCTCATCGGCAACGATGGCTATTACGCTTATTATGCTTAGTATGGGATGGATACCGTTTCAGATGGCGTGTGCTATGGTGTTGGGTGAGAATATCGGTACTACTATCACTGCAAACATAGCCGCATCGGTCGGAAATACACAGGCAAAGCGTGCGGCAATGTCACATACCATATTTAATGTATTTGGTGTTCTTTGGGTATTGATGCTCTTTAAACCCTTTTTACAATTGGTTGGACTTGTGACAGAAACCGTGTTCGGCCTGCCCAATCCCGCCGCAGATGGATTTATGGTAACAGACTCAAATGCGGCGGAAGGGACTGCTGCACTATATGGTCTATCAATGCTACATACGCTATTTAATTTGACCAATACGTTATTGCTGATTTGGTTTACCAAGCAGATAGCTATGTTTGTGAGTTGGATTATACCTGCTCCGAAAAATCAGGATAAGGAGGTGTCCCGCTTACAATACATCTCGGCAGGCACTCTGGCTACTCCTGAGTTGTTGATAGAGCAGGCATTTAACGAGATTATCCATTTCGCACAAATCTCAAAGAATGGTGCTGTTTATGCTCAAAATGCAATTAATGAGGCCGATACTGACAAATTCGAAGAGTTGAGAAAGAAACTTGTGAAGTATGAAGAGATTTCCGACCGCATCGAGTATGAGATAGCGACATTCCTCAACGGTGTATCAGCCGAGGAGATCAGCGAAAACACTTCCATCAAGATAAAGGCTATGTATAAGATTATTGGTGAATTAGAGTCTTTGGGAGATTCGGGCGAGGCAATCAGCCGTATCCTGTCAAGAAAGAATATACATAATAAACGTTTTAATAAAGAGGCGCTGAAGAATCTAAACTTAATGGCTGGTGCCGTAAGTGCGGCGTACGATGTTATGATTGAGAATCTGACTTCGGCTCATAAGGGTGAACTTGTCGATATTGCAAATGCTTATAGCGCAGAGGATCATCTCAATGCTTTGCGAAATAATCTTCGTGACGCGGTCATCGAAGATATTGAAAACGATGGCAACAACTATCAGACAAGTGTTTACTATATGGATATTGTCAATGAGTATGAGCATATGGGTGACTTTATGATTAATGTATCACAAGACCTCGAACGGGCCTTTGGCCGCAAATAATTCATCTGCAGACTGTTTTTAACATTTGGGAAAATATAGAACATTAAAAATAGAAACGGAATGAGATCCCTCACTTCGTTCGGGATGACTGTTGTACAAAGGACAGATAAAGTGAGAAGGCAGCGTCGCCGGCGTTCTTTGGATACTTTCTGTCGCTGTTGACAGAAAGTAACAGAAAAGATGGGAAAATTTGTGGTTAATTTTTGTTTTTATAATAATGCACAACGGGTTAAGTATATACAATGAGTATAAATTAGAATTGGAACAGTATCCAGATGTAATTAATGAATTTGAAAAAAGGAAGATATTGATTTGACTTTGTCAAAATAGCATTTGGCATATTTACACAAAATCGGCTCATTTTTACATAAAATCGGCTCAGAAAACAGCACAAATTTGAGCCGATTTTTCATATATTTGAGCCGATAATTGATGGTTATGGATAAAAATGTCATTCTCTGATTCTTCGATGCATTAAGTCAATTATTGGAAATTCTTTGGAAAATAAAAACAACTTCTTATTTTTGCATCGTGTTATGGCGAATTCGTCTAATGGCTAGGACACCACCCTCTCACGGTGGATATTCGGGTTCGAATCCCGGATTCGCTACAAAATCCCCTAATTTTAGAATTTCCGTTTGGTTGTAAAAAACTAAATTCCGTACATTTGCTTGGATAAAGCAAATAGTATGCGAAATCTTGAATTACTGTCTCCTGCGAAAAATCTGCAAGTCGGCATAGCGGCAATAAACCACGGTGCCGATGCGGTGTACATCGGTGCTCCGGCCTTTGGGGCGCGGGCGGCTGCGGCAAATTCTCTTGAAGACATTGCGGCATTGATTCAATATGCGCACCAGTTTAATGTAAAGGTTTACGTGGCGCTAAATACCATATTGTACGACAACGAGATAGACAACGCAGTTGAGCTTGCCCATAAATTATATGACATCCACACCGACGCTCTGATAATTCAAGATTTGGGTTTGTTGGAATGCAACTTGCCTCCTATTCCCATCCATGCAAGCACGCAGCTCAACAACCGCACGCCCGAGAAGGTTGCTTTTCTTGAACATGTTGGCTTTTCGCAAGTGGTTCTCGCACGGGAATTGAATCTGAAACAAATAGCCGAAATAGCCCAGCAAACAACAGTTCCTCTTGAATTTTTCATACACGGCGCACTATGCGTCTGCTACAGCGGACAATGCTATATGAGCGAATATGCCATTGGACGGAGCGGAAACCGTGGCGAATGTGCACAGATGTGCCGCCACAAATACACATTGCAAGGGTTAGGTGAACCTCGTGAAGGGTATTTTCTTTCCACAAAGGATTTAAGCCTCGGTAACAAACTGGAAGAGTTGATTTTAGCTGGAATCACAAGTTTTAAAATTGAAGGTCGGTTGAAAGATGAAGACTATGTAGAAAATGTGACGGCGTATTTTCGTGCAAAATTAGATAATTTTATTACAAAACATCCTGATTTCCAACGAAGTTCAACGGGCATTTGTAGCCCTACTTTCACTCCCGACATACATAAAACCTTTACTCGAGGTTACACAGAATATTACATTGATTCCCAACAAAATAAAATTGCAAATATTCGTTCTCCAAAATCACAGGGAGAATACATCGGGAAAGTAGAATCGCAAGGGAAAAATGGCTTACAAATCCTCACAACCATTCCTCTGCACAATGGCGATGGACTTTGTTATTATGATAAAAATAACGAACTTTCTGGTATTCAAGTCAATGCAGTAAACGGGGAAAGCATCACTTTAAATAAGCAAGCACAAATTCCTGTAGGAACGGAGATTTGGCGCAATTTCGACATAGAATTTCAGAAAAAATTGAGCCAAAGCGACCATCCTCGGAAATTGCCCATCAAAGCGGCGTGCAAGTTCTTAGAGAAAACATATTCGCTCACATTGTCCGATTCGAACGGACATTCTGTAACAGTGGAACGCGGTATTACGGAACGTGCGAAAAATCCACAACGCCAAAAAGAAACGTTTCTTTCGCAGATTTCGAAAATGGGCGACAGCATTTTTTACTTGGAGTCAATTGATTGTCAAGGCGAAGCAATACCTTTCGTTCCCATTTCCGAGATAAATTCTTTGCGTCGGGATGCGTGTGAAAAGCTACGGGCAAAAATCATTGTAGATGCTGAGTCACAACACATTACATCATTGTCTAAAAACAACGTTCAATTTCCGCTCTCGGAGCCAACGGATTTCCGCCTGAATGTGGCAAACCAGAAAGCTGTGGAGTTTTTCCGTCGTCACGGAGTGGAGATTACGCAACGTGCATTTGAATGCGAACATCGGAAAAATGTGCCGTTAATGACCACAAAATACTGCATCCGTTACCAACTGGGAGCTTGCAGGAAAGGACACGCCGAACCATTGGAACTATCCGACAAATCGCACAGATTCCGTGTGGAATTCAACTGCGACAAATGCGAGATGAATATTTTCGCTATTGAATAAATACCCGTGCGGTTTTACCATTCATCGACACCAAATAGACACCCTGCGAAAGATTCTTATTTGCAATTTTCCGACCGAGAATGTCATATACGTATACAGGAGCCTCTCCATTCATAACTATTTGTCGCTGAATAATTTGAATGTCGTTTTCAACGATAGGATCTTCTATTGCCGTAGAACCATTTTCAAACAGAGCCACAATCACTTTATCCTCCGTAACGGTTAATTGACGTGGATTCTCGGTATTTCCATCGCTCCAACCAGCGAAATGGTAACCATCGAACGACACCTGCGCTATCAATGTAATCTTTGTACCGTAGGCAATATTTTTAGAACTTCCGAGAACAAGTCCCAACTGGTCGTCTATAGACACCGCATTTATAGTGTAAAGTGTTGAATCAGTGACTGGTTCTGTGATTTTTTCAAAAACAGCCATATACACTTCGTCTTTTGTCACCGTAATGTCCCTTGGATTATCCTCGTTGCCGTCTTCCCATTTCACAAAGTGATAACCGCTTGCAGGAGAGGCAATTATACGGACATTCCGTTTTGAATATGAACCGCTGCCGTATGTTTTTCCATAATTTTCGTTGTTCACCATCACATTGATGTCGAATGTTTCGTCGTATTGTGGTGGTAATGACTCTGTTAGCTTCGATTCAACGTATTCGTCAATTGCTTGAGCAAGCGCGCTTGTTTGCGCATCAATTTCCGACTGATTTTGTGCCGAAGTCAACAAATCCCTTGCTTTTTCTGTTTCGGCAAGCAAGTTTTTGTACTGCGCGATAGGATATTGTCCCACATTTGTGCCGTATGTCGTGTTGTCCAAATAATAATTGGCAGTTTCAATTTTCGACGACAATTGTCCAACATTGTACGGAGAATCTGGCTTCACATACGTTTCTTCCGTAACCTTTGTGTCGGTGTACGTTTGGATTGCCTTTGTAAGAGCGGCTTCTTCCTTGTCGATTTCCGATTGCTTGTTTGACTTTGCGAGAATCGTTTTTGCCGATTCCGTCGCTTTCGAGAGATTCATATATTCGGTTACGGAATACTGACCGATTTCAGTGCCGTAGGTCGTGCTTTCCAACAACAACGTGGCTTTGTCGATTGCCTGGCTGAGCAACGAATTGTCGTAGGTTGGCGCTATCACCACATCTTCCTCATAAACCGAAGCCTTAAACGATTCCTCAGCTGCCACAAGCGTTTGGTAGTTTTCGTCTATTTCGCTCTGGCTTTCAGCATATTTCAATGCGGATTTTGCATCCTGTTTTATATTATACAATTCATTGTATTGCTCCTGCGGAAATTGTCCTTGCTTTGTTCCCGCTTTCGATGCGCTCAAAAGCCACGTAGCAACCGTCACTTCATCCGAAAGCGCGTCAATATCGAACTCACTTGTGGTTGATGACACAATTGATGCGGCATATTCACGGATTGCATTATCTAAAATGCCCACCATGTCATCAATGTCGGACTGAGTTTCCGCATTCTGTTGCATAGCAATCGCGGCAATGTTTACTTCCGACAGTTGAGTATATAAATCCTCAGAAAATTGACCTTCTTCAGTTCCCGTCTCAGTGTTTTTCAGCACAAAATCCGAAACTGACAGTTGTATAGCAAGTTCGCTGAATTTTAGACTTTCTTGCGCATTTAGTCCAAAACTAATCAAAACGGAACTGACAAATAATAAAATCTTTCTCATAAGATGCAAATTTTCAAATTACACAAATATAGAAAAAAGAAAAGAATGCAACCATTAAAAGTCGTTTATTTTCCCCAACGAAAACCATTATGTTCAATACCAACCAAATCTATAATGCGGTCTATCACCGTATTGCACACGTCTTGAATGGTTTGCGGGTTTGAATAAAACGACGGATTTGCCGGGCAAATTATTCCGCCAGCAAGAGTAACCAACTCCATATTTTTAATATGAATCAAACTGAAGGGCGTTTCGCGGACGGCGAGAATTAGTTTTCGTCGCTCTTTGAGCATAACGTCGGCGGAACGGGTGATGAGCGTGTCGGCAGTTCCGTGAGCTATCCGTCCCATTGTGCCAACGCTGCACGGACAGACAATCATTGCGTCGTATTTTGCCGAACCCGACGCTATCGGCGAAAAGAAATCCGCGTCGGCATATTCTGTAAAATCGTAAATATTTGGAGCAGAAGGCATTTCGTGTTTCCACACATCTTTTGCCGTTTTGGAAAACACCACGCACACCTCATCAATCTGACTACGCAAGGCATTCAGTTTGTCGAACAGACATTGGGCGTACAACGAGCCCGATGCACCGGTGACAGCGACGATGATTTTCATTTTTTCAATGTAGAGACGATGTGCACATCGTCTCTACTAGAATATTATTTTTTCTTTTGAATTGCCGCATTGTATCGTGCATTCATCACCTTGAGAATGTCGTTGGTGATGTTCAACTGCTCTTCGGCATACAACACACTGCTTTGGTACGCATTGTTCAGAATAATTTTGTATTTGCCGTCGGCATTGTAGAACTTAATGCAGGCGTGAACGCTGTCAATCAGCTGGTCAAGAAGTTTTTGCTCTTTCACAGCCAATTCCTGTTGTTTTTTCTGTTGTTCGGCGTACAAATTCTGCTGACGTTGCCCCAGTTCCGCCTCTTTTGCCTGAGCGTCGGCAGACGTAATGATTCGTTTCTCAATTTGATATTGAAAATCCTCAACATCTTTTTGGAATTGTTCCGCTTTCTTCTGCAATTTTGCTTCTTCCGAAGAAACCAAATTTTGGTATTGTTTCTCTAACTTCTGATAATACAAATAGTTATGCATTACCGAATCAACAATTACGTATGCAATTGGGAAATTTGCCTCAACCATTTCTTCGTCGGCGAATAGAGCATCGAGCGAAGTATCGACTTCGGTTGTAACAGGTTCTTTTACTGCCTCGGCAGAAGGTTTTTTTGCATACAGCACGAACAGCAAAACAATTGCCGCTCCGAAAATAATGTTTACGATTAGATTACCGTTTTTCATATCCTTAAAATTTTGTTCACGAAAATACAGATTTATTTTTAATGGCTACCGCTTTTCCGTAAGAAATCTGTAATTTTGTCGCAAAGAATCGCATACTATGATGGTCGCAATATTCAAGCTATATCTGTCGCAGCCATTCTGGCTGCATATTCTCTCGGAAGATAATTGGAGCAATGAGCATAATTCTGCTATTGAATTGCCCTGGGGCGCCCAAGGCGATGCCATTGGGGTATATTTGTCGCAGCCTTTCAGGCTGTTCATGAAATTATTAATCGGAGAAGCATTCGATGGAGGAAAGAGCCCGAATGGCTCGGACAGAAATTCCCTGCGGCATAGCCGTAGAATAGGCTCCTGCGCCTCCATTATAATGAGCCTGAAAGGCTCAGACATATTTCATCATTCATCAAATCCTCATTAAAAAGTTTACATTTTTGGAAACTTTTGTATCTTTGTACTACAAAATAAAAATATGGTTAACGGAAATATTAGCATTTTATTCACTGATGAAGCGGCAGAATTTCTCCGCACAATTCCCCAACAGGCAAGGGACAAATTTACATACAACATTGGTAGAATAAAAGGCGGTGAAAGGAATAACGAAATATTTAAAAAACTTGAAAACACTGAAATATGGGAGTTTCGCACATTGTATAATAAAATAGCGTACCGTTTGTTTGCATTTTGGGATACAGAATCAGAATCTCTGATTGTCGCAACGCATGGAATAATAAAAAAAACGCAAAAAACGCCGAATAAAGAAATAAGAAAGGCGGAAAGTATTAGAAACGAATATTTCAACAATAAATAAAACTTGACGATATGGCACAGATGAATTTGACACCGTTTGAAGATTTACTTGATGAATTTTACGGCAAAGCAGGTTCGCCACGACGTGACGAATTAGAGAAAAACGTAGAGGATGCACTGCACGCATATCGCATTGGAGAGGCAATTAAAGCAGCGCGGAAACGCGAGAATCTAACGCAAGAAGAACTTGGCGAACGTATGGGAATACGAAAATCTCAAGTGTCGAGAATTGAAAATGGGAAAAATATGACGTTTGCCACTATTGAAAAAGCTTTTAAGGCACTTGGAGCCAAAACCGCCACCATTGACTTTGGAAAATTTGGCAAAATAGCACTCTGGTAATAAAAATCGCCACTCCGTTTTGAAAAAACCTCATTAAAAAGTTTACATAGAAAGAAAAGTAATCAAGTTCTTGCTGTGAATACTTTTGTCTAAAAGATTGCATTTAGGTTCTATTTAATGTATATTTGCAACCAAAATGATTGAATTATGGCACAAACAGCTTTTACGGTAAGAATGGATAGCGAGGTGAAGAAAAACTTTGACTATCTCTGTTCTGAATTTGGAATGTCAACCACCACAGCCATTAACATTTTCGCAAAAATGGTGATTCGGAAACGAAAAATACCATTTGAAATTGAATTAGACAACGAACAAGACGTCTTGCGACAAGGGCGTAAGGCATTTTTAGCACTTCGTGAGGAAGCACAAAAAAGTGGATTACACATGACGTTGGACGATATAAATAACGAAATCAAACTTGCAAGAGAAGACAAATGACAAAATATATGCAGTGATAGACACAAATGTAATCGTGTCTGCACTATATTCCCACAAAACCGATGCCGCAACAATTCTGGTTTTGGATTACCTAACAAAAGGTATTTTACAACCATTAGTAAACAAAGAGATTCTCGCCGAATACAAAGAGGTGTTATTTCGAAAGAAATTCAACTTCTCACCGGAAATGGTGATGGAGTGGTTGCATTTCTTTGAAACGTATGGCCTTTCGACGGAACGAACAACATCGTCTGAAAATTTTATTGACGAGAAAGACATTGTTTTTTACGAAGTGACTTTGTCGGTGGAAGATTCTTTTTTAATTACTGGCAACAAAAAACATTTTCCTCAAACACCAAAGGTGGTTTCTCCTGCCGAAATGATTGCTATTTTAAGGTTGCTCAATAAAGACAAATAACAATCGCCACTCCGTTGGGGAAATGGCGATATTGAACTTATTTTCTATTTTACTGTTTTAATGCTTAAAACTTTTATCATACTCAGCTTTGGAAATGATAAAATCTTTTTCGCTTGAATAAATTAAAAGTTTCCCTGTGCCTATTATTTCATATATTTCTTTTACGTCACTCAAATGAATACGATTAGATTCATCCGATTTTCTTGATTCATTTAATTCGTCTCTTTCTTCTTTATTTTTCACAATTACTAGTTCGTCTTCAAATAAAACGACCATATAAAGAAGGCCATTGAGTCTGTCATCGTTATTGAAAACAATTGATAGTCTATGTTGTTTATTTCCAAACAAATCACTTAACTTGTTTTTTACATCAAATAAATCCATAATACTTTTATAAATTTTTAGCAAACATAAAAAATCCTGTAAAAAAACAAAATAGGCAACCTTATTGGTTGCCTATTTCTAACTAAATTAGTTTCTATTATTAATCGTAATATTCAAAGGTATAAGTATCTCCGTCATATATCATTTTTGAAGGACGACCTTTTTCATCTAATGTGGTTGATATGATTGCAGGTGATCCCTCCTCATATTTCACTGAACTTGGTATGTTTTTACTAACATTCTTCATAAACTGAATAGTATATGCATAATTTGCACCACTATATAACCATAAATAGAAATCTATATTTGTGTTGTTTTCAATATCGGAATATTCTATCTTAGTTACACGTTCTTCTTTGCCTTCTCCATCCTCAAATACATATGTGTCTTTCAAAGATGTAAGATTTCCATTTAACCAAGTATAAGTGTCATAACTATTTTCACCCCAACTTTCTTTAGATAAATACCCGTCAATAAAAGAATATACACCTTTATACGTATCGCCATCGAAATTTGTACCTTCTTCTTTTGAAATGACGTTCCCCGTAGCATCCATTGTAATTACACCTTCTCCGTCTACACTTTTGCAATTAATGGATGTTGCAGAAGGATATGAAAACGTTTCCGCGTATGTATCTCCGTCAGAATCAACAAGTGTGATATTTGTGATTCTATCATTTTCATAAACGAGAGTATATTTATCATGGTCACCACCTTCTGAGATGGTAAGACTCTTTACCAAATACACCTTATTCTTTTCTTCTTTTTTCTCGTCTTTGTCGTCACTTCCGCAGGAATATAATCCAAACACACCTGCAAGACATAAAGTTAGAATTTTAACTGTTTTCATAATACCTCCATTTTTTAATTAAACACAATGAATAAATTTTAGTGTGCAATATTTTCTTGCACTTTTGTAAAAATTAACTTTACAAAAGTAAAAATAAATTTCACCGATGCAAATTTTCTTTAACTTTTTGTAAAAATATTTTTGTTTTTGTCAATAAAAACTTTTGCAAGTTGCAGGTATGAATATAGAAGAACTACATATAGGAGATTGGATTCGTAAAGTTGCAGTGCAACAAAATGTTACTGTGGCTGAATTGGCACGTAAGTTAGGAATGTCGAGGCAAAACCTCACAAGCAAACTCAAAAATGACTCGTGGGATGTGAAAGAATTATTTGCGGTTTCGCAAGAATTGAATTACAACTTTTTCTCGCCGTTTGTAACTGCCGACGAAAAGCCACAAGCAAAGAAATTTGTACTCCAACTTGAAGTTGACGAGAACAAAATCCCCGAAATTCTCCGCATCATAGGCAATTCCAATTTAACTAAATTGGTGAGGTAAGCAAGTCGCCTGTCGCTGTCACTTCTAAACAAGAAATCTACTATTCCCCGTTGCTTTTATTTCAATAATTAGCATATATTTGCAGAAAACAGAACGATTATGAATACACTGAAAGTTGGATCACGGGTAAAAATTTCACCAAACATTACTGGTATGGACAAATGGATTGACGGTGTTGTAAAAACCGTTGAAGACAATCCATTTAATGGTATCGTAATATATGCAGAAGCAAATGAGAACAAAGTAGTTTATTTCAACAAACAGAAATACTTTAAGTTGGCGTAACTATGTATGCTATTGCCTTTGATATGGAAATTGCCGAGTTGAAGAAAAACTTCAATGAACAATATAATAATGCTTATTTTGAAATTGGAAAGGTCTTGAAAAAATATGGGTTTTTCTGGACGCAAGGAAGTGTATATCTCACAAACTCCAATGAAGATGGATTAGGCGTTGTGTTCGATGCTATGACCGCATTAAAACAAATAGATTGGTTTAGGAAATCGGGGCGCGACATTCGTGCATTTAAGGTAGAAGATTGGTCTGACTTTACTCAAAGAATTAAATCATAGTATTTGCAGTACCTCATAGGCAACTCCAATTTAACTAAATTGGTGAGGTAAAATTCCTCTTCTTTTAAAACTACCGCTTTTCCTTAAAAAACTTCTGCATCAGTTCTTCGCATTGTTCTTTGAGAACGCCGCCAACGACTTCGGTTTTGGGGTGAAGGATTTTGTCGTGCAGTTCCGAAACGTGTCGTTTTACGTCGGACGCGCCATAGACGATTTTGCCTAATTGCTCCCAATATGCTGCACCACAACACATTACGCACGGCTCAACCGTCACATACAGTGTACATTTTTGAAGACTTTTTCCTCCAAGAAAATCCGTGGCTATGGTAAATGCCTGCATCTCGGCATGGGCGGTTGGGTCGTTCAGCGTTTCCGAAAGATTATGGGCACGGGCTATGATTTGCCCCTCGCACACAATCACACAGCCAATGGGTACTTCGTCCTTTTCGTACGCCATTTTCGCCTGCGCAAGCGCCTGCTCCATATAATATTCGTCGGTCTTTTTTTCTGCCATAATTTGCTTACTCCAGTAAGCAAAAATATCAAAAATCTGCATAATCCATTAAATAAAATTTATGCAAAATTGCTTAACTGGATAAGCAAATCGAGGTTTTCGTTCAAACAAAAAAGGACAAACCCCGCAAGGCTTGTCCTTTTTATTCTATTGTAAACTATTGAGTTACAATACAATATTTACAATTTTTCCTGGAACGACTATCACCTTCTTGGTTGGTTTCCCATCGAGCCACTTGATTGTACGTTCGTCGGCAAGTACGGTAGATTGAACCTCATCGGGAGTTGCCGATTTTGGAAATTCCATCTCGAAACGGCGTTTCCCGTTGAATGAAACAGGATAAATCACCGTGTCATCAACCAACTTCGATTCGTCGCATTCAGGCCATGGCTCGTAAGCAAGCGATTCTGCTCCACCGTACATACTCCACAATTCTTCTGCCAAATGCGGAGCGAACGGGGCAAGCACCTTGGCAAAATCCTTTGCCGTCGCTTCCGAAACTTTGCCAGCTTTGTAACACGTATTTGTGAACACCATCATTTGTGAAATGGCTGTGTTGAAACGAAGATTTTCAACATCGTCGGCAACCTTCTTGATTGTTTTGTGAAGTTCCTTCACAACTGCGTTGTCATCCTGCAAATCGGCAACCACGTTTTCTTTTTCGCTGAAGAAGCGGAACACACGTGCAAGGAAGTTGAACACGCCCTTCACGCCGCTTTCCGCCCACGGCTTAACGGCATCGAGCGGTCCCATAAACATTTCGTACAAGCGAAGACTATCGGCACCGTAGTGAGCAATCACATCGTCGGGATTCACCACATTTTTCAGCGATTTCGACATTTTTGCCACAATCTGGCGAAGTTCCTCGCCCGTTTCCTTATGGAAGAATTTGCCGTCGCGTTCCTCAACTTTATCGGAAGTGACTTTCGCTCCTGCCTGTGTTTCGTAGGCAAACGCCAAAATCATACCTTGGTTGAACAATTTTTTATACGGTTCATCGGTGTGGACTATGCCCAAATCGAACAAAACCTTATGCCAGAAACGGCTGTAGAGCAAGTGCAGCACTGCATGTTCTGCTCCACCCACATACAAATCGACAGGCATCCAATAATTTTCCGCCTCAACCGAGAAAGGAGCTGAATCATTTGTCGGGTCGGTGTAACGAAGGTAATACCAGCACGATCCAGCCCACTGCGGCATTGTATTGGTTTCGTAGCGACCTTTGCGGCCATTTTTATCAACCACATTGAGCCAATCAGTGGCATTTGCTAATGGCGATTCACCCGTGTCGCTCGGTTCGTATTTCGTCAATTCTGGCAATCTGTGAGGAAGGTCTTTTTCGTCAACCATTGTAACTTCGCCGTCTTCCCAGTGAATGATAGGGAACGGCTCGCCCCAATAGCGTTGGCGGCTGAACAACCAATCACGGATTTTATAGTTCACCGTTGCCTTGCCAAGTTTGCGTTCGGCAAGCCACGCAATCATTTTTTCAATAGCGTCTTTCTTGTTCAAACCATCAAGGAAACCAGAATTTACGTGGATTCCGTCTTCGGTCCATGCTTGTTGCTGTACATCAACTTCGGATTTCAAAACCTCGATTATCGGCAAATTGAATTTCTTTGCGAACTCCCAGTCACGAGTATCGTGAGCAGGCACAGCCATAATCGCGCCTGTTCCGTACCCCATCAGCACATAGTCGGCAACCCAGATAGGAATCAATGTCCCGTTTACAGGATTTTTTGCATAACGGCCAGAGAACACGCCAGTTTTTTCCTTCGCCAACTCCGTTCTGTCCAAATCAGATTTCATCGACGCCTGTTTGCGATATTCGTCAACGGCAGCTTTTTGGTCGGCGGTGGTAATTTGCTCAATCATAGGATGTTCGGGCGAAATAACCATATACGTTGCACCAAACAACGTGTCGCAACGAGTTGTATAAACAGTCAATTTTGCATCAAGACCGTCAATTTCAAAATCTACTTCGGCACCAGTAGAACGACCAATCCAGTTGCGTTGCATATCTTTAACGCCCGCAGGCCAGTCCAAGCCATCAAGTCCTTGCAACAAACGTTCAGCATACAATGGAATACGTAACATCCATTGTTTCAAATTCTTACGATTGACCTGACAACCACATTTCTCGTGTGAGCCATCGTTCAAAACTTCCTCGTTGGCACACACAGTCTTACAGTTTGGACACCACCACACTTGAGCATTGTCGTAGTACGCAAGACGTTGGGAATCAATATATTTTCGCACTTCTTCCTTGCCCTTTGCCTCAATCTCGGCAGGAATTGGCAATTCAGAAATTGGGCGACCTTTTTGTTGCTCCTTGTCGAACCACGTATTGTAAAGTTTAATGAAAATCCATTGAGTCCATTTGTAATATTTCGGGTCGGTGGTATTTATTTCGCGGTCCCAGTCGTAGCTCAAGCCGAGCGACTTGATTTGGCGGCGGAACGTGTCGCAATTTTTCTTAGTTGTAATTGCAGGATGTGTACCTGTTTGAATGGCATATTGTTCAGCAGGCAGACCGAATGCGTCCCAGCCCATAGGATGAAGCACGTTGAAGCCCTTCATACGTTTGTAGCGGCTCACAATATCGGTTGCCGTGTAACCCTCGGGGTGACCAACGTGCAGTCCCGCTCCCGACGGATACGGGAACATGTCGAGCGCATAAAATTTCGGTTTTGACTTGTCCAAAACAGTTTTGAAAGTCTTATTTTTTTCCCAATAAGCCTGCCATTTCTGTTCAATTTCGGTAAAATTGTATTCCATAACTATTTCATTTGAAAAACGATGCGAAGATACGATTTTTCAATTGAAAACAGAGAGTTTTTCTGAAATCCATAAAAAAAAGCAACCCAATTGGATTGCTTTTTTTCAATAAAATGAACTTTATTGTTTAGTCCCAGTTTTCACCATCTTCCTCGCCATCATAAACTCTGTCGTCATCACCGCCAGTCAAACCATATTTGTCCAAAGATTCCTCAAAACTCTTGAACAAGTCTTCGAAAGCATTTCCAACTTCGTCGAAACCTGTTTTGAAATATTCATCAAACGTCATTTTTGTTTCATCAGGGAACACAAACATTGGCTCCACATCGTAACGTTCTGCACCGTCATAGCTGTCATCATCTTTTACGACAAATAATTTTATGCTGGCAATTTTAGTGTTTTCGGAAGCATTCACAACATAGCAGTCGATGGCGTCGTTAGCCGTTTTAACCAAGCCTTCCAACTCTTCTTTGCCAGCAATTTCTTCTTTATTTTCAGTTTTCTTTGCTAATTCAGCCAAAGATTTTGTAGCGATAGAACCAACAATTTTAAAGTTCATCACTTGTGTTGAAATTTTTGCTTTTGAGATCACACTTGCTATGAAATCGAAATCTTCCGATTCCTCTTCCTCCTCGCCTTCCGAATCAGCAAGAAGTTTGTCGATGTTTTCGTCAGTCAGATTACCTTCGATTGAGTTTGTGCAATTCAGCAATGTTGTTTTTCCGTGCAGGAACGACATGCTAACCGAAAGTTTTGAATTAGAGCGGGCATATTCCGTACTCAAAGCGAAATCGTCGATTTTCATTGTTTCAACAATGGAAGTTGGATAGCCTTCGTTTGTGAAAGAGCCAACGTATGAAACGTTCATAAGTTCTTTGCCGTCGATTTTCAACGAGCAGTTTACTTTTGCAGGCATATTCTTCACGTTGCTTGCATATTCAACTTTTGCGTTCACCTCGCAGTTGTTGTTCGATGAATTTGCATCGTACGGGAATTTGTATGTCACAGCGTCTTTCGAGTCACTTTTCTTCACGAAATCCTTATCGGTTGCGTTCCATTCCCACACGCCCGACATTTCTGTGATAGTTTCCGACAATTCATCAGGAACTTCGTAGCCTTTCAGTTTCGCATCCACATCAGTCGATTTCAAAACATAAGCCTTCAATTCCTTATTTTTCTGAAGATTTGCCAATTGGAACAGAGCGTCCATTGCTTTGCTATTCTGCATAGCCTTAAGCTCATTCGATAGATTAATACCAGCTTGTTGAAGGTCAGCTTTGTTTTGTTCAACTGTTTTTTCCGAGAGTTTTAGTTCTCCGTCTTTGTCATCGTCCTTGTCTTTTTTACATGCTGTAAAAGTTAGACTTGCACAAAGTGCAAGTACTGAGATTTTGAAAATTGTTTTTTTCATAATTACAGAATTTTAAATTAATAACTTACAAATATACAACGACTAAAGCAAAAATGTTACCAAAAAGCAAAGTTTTTTCTTCCGAAGTGTGAAATTTTGTGCGTGAAACAGTCATTCAAAACATTTCAAAGCAAATTCGAGGGCAGTTTCGATGTTTTTTATAAATTTGTAGGAAATTCGTTTGTTGGCAAATTTATGTTGCCCAAACAATGAAAATTAAACTCAACTATATGAAACTGAAATACTTTGTTATTGCGCTTGTTGCGTGTATTTCGTTGGAGGCATCGGCAAACAACGAGAAATCCATTGATAGTTTAAAGCGCGTGGTGGAATCGACGAAGGGCAACGAAAAAATCCATTCGTTGATGGACCTTTCGATGCTTTATCTGAACGAATCACCCGAAAAAGCGTTCATATCGGCTTACAAGGCGTATTACTATGCTGCCTTCACCGCGGAACCAGCCATTCTCTCCGACGCATATTTCACAATCGGAATGCTGCACCACAAAACCAGCTCGTTCGACTCCGCATTGGTGTATATGAGCAAAGCCCTGAAAACCAGCGAAACAAACGAACAAACCGCCACAATTCTCGACAATATTGGCACAATCTATAAGGATTTGAGCCGCTACGACTCGGCGATAGTCTATCACAACCAATCGCTGAAATTACAACAAACATTGGGGAACCGCAAGGCTGTGGCGACGTGCTACAAAAACATCGGCAACGTGTATATGCAAATGGGGAAATATGACGACGCTCTCAGCCAATACGAATTGGCAAAAATGGAATATCAGTCGTGCAACGACGAAAAATCCGTTTCCTCCCTGTGCAACAACATCAGCACAGCGTATGTGGGAATGCACAAATACTCCGATGCACTGTCGTATTTGACCAACGCTGTGAACATTCAGGAATCAATTGGCGACAAGGCTGGCGAAGCCTACACACTCAACAGCATTGGAAATTTTTACTTCCGTCTCAAAGTATATGACAAAGCACAGGAATACTACAAACGCGCGCTTGATTTGCGGACAAAACTGGACGACAAAAACGACATTGCCGCCTCGCAGTTCAACATAGCCACGGTCCACCGCGATTTGGGAAATTACCGAGAAGCGCTGAAATACTACGGCAAAGCACTTGAACTTCGTACAAAAACCGACAACAAAGAGGCGCAGGCATTGATTTACAACGCAATAGGCGGAACATATAAAAACCAGAAAATTTACGACAAAGCTATTGAAAATTATCAACGCGCACTCGACCTAAACCTTGTAATTGCAAGTCCGAAGGCAATTGCAAGCTCGTATGAGCGATTAGGTATGGTTTGCCGCGACACGGCTTTGGTTGCGAAAGACCAAACGTTGTTCAAGCAGGCAAGTTTGTTTTACAGCAAATCCATCGAAGTGTATCGCTCCATTGGCGATTCGCTGAATGCCGCACGCATCAGCAATTTCTACGGAAATTTGTATAAGGATTTTGGCGAAACGCAGTCGGCTATGCGATGGTACGATTCCGCAAACGCGCTGTATGGCAAAAACGCGCTTGGCAAGGCGTATGTTGCTTATAGTCAAGGAAAATTGATGCAAGAATTGCACAATCCTATGGCAGAACAGTATTTTGCATCCGCAATGGAAACGGCCTCGAAATTCGAGGAAAAAACATTGGCGTGCGATGCAGCCCAATCATTGTATCTACTAATGAAATCGCAAAACAAGCCAGACAAGGCGCTACAATATTATGAAAAATTCGTGTCGTTGAAAGACGAAATCGAAGCCGACAAAAATAAAGAGCGCATTGCCGAAATGGAATTCGAATCGGATATTAAGGTTTTGGAGCACCTCAACGAAAACCAACAATTGAAAATCCGTGAAAACGAGATGAAGCAATCCCAATTCCGTATCTATATTCTTATTTTAGTTTTGGTTTTGTTAGGTATAGCTGCATTTTCTATCGTTTTGTATCGTTTATTTACGCAGAAAAAGAACGCTTACGCACTGCTGTCGCAGAAACAATCGGAGCTCGAAGCCGCCTACGACGATGTGAAGACAGCAAATGACGCACTGGAAAAGAAAAACTCACAAATACTTGATAGCCTGATGTATGCAAAACGCATTCAAAAAGCAGTTTTGCCATCGGCGGAAGAATTGTCGTCGCTGTTTCCACAAAATTTCGTGTATTATATGCCAAAGGAAATTGTAAGCGGAGATTTCTATTGGCTTTCGAAAACGAAAAATTATGTGTTCTTTGCTGTGGTTGACTGCACGGGTCACGGTGTTCCGGGCGCCTGTATGTCGATGGTGGGAAATACGTTGCTCAACCAAATTGTGAACGAAATGCACGAAGAAAGCCCAGCGCGGATTCTACAAATGATTGACGATGAAGTAATTAAAACCTTGCGTCAAAACGAAGGCGACGACACGCAGGACGACGGAATGGCAATATCGCTGATTCGCTACGACAAGAAACGTTCAGAAATCACATTTGCGGGAGCCGGACAAAAATTATTGATTGTTTCGGACGGAGAAGTGCAAACGATTGGTTCTTCCCTGTTTTCGATTGGCGGTTTGCATGTGCTGAAACAATCGCAGGAAGTTGTGTTTGAAGAGACGACGATTCCCGTAAAAGAAGGCTGTACCTTATACTTATACAGCGACGGCTATATTGACCAATTTGGCAGCGAAACAAAAGCACGGTTCTCAACCAGCCGTTTCGAAGATATGGTGCTTGAAATGCAAAATATGGATATGGCAGAGCAATATATGACCGTCTCGCGTCGAATGGATGCGTGGAAAGGCACTGAGCAACAAATAGACGACATTCTTGTAGTGGGAATCAAATTATAGCAATATGGCATCACCGTTAGCGTCAGCATTGAATTTTATACGGCACCACCAAGACGGTGAAATCGCCGAGAAAATCCGTAATTCCGGCATGGAATACAATATGAACTACGGAGTTTCGTCGCTGTTGTTGTCGAACTATGCGAAATCGGTTGGGCGCAATCAGGAATTGGCAGACGCATTATGGAAGGAAAATTTCCGCGAAGCCAAGCTCATGACATTTATGTTTACTGATTATCAAATAATTAGCGATGAAACTATTCAAACGTATGTTTCAAATTGCGTGAACAACGAGATGGTGGAAATTGCTGTGATACATATATTTTCACTATTGCCAAACGCGCTGCCGAACGCAAAAAAATGGCTTTCTGACAGCCGACGATATGTAAAAATGGCAGGTTATCTCACAATAGCCCGCCTTGCAATGAAACAATCGTTTGGCACAGAAACCGATTTACAGGAAATTTTTCCATCATACGAACGCGATGTAATTTCCACCGATTTCTTTGTGTATCAATCTGTTCAAAAAGCATTTCAGGAGCTTGCTTTTCGTCGTCAGGATTTAAAACCTTTGATTGTCGAAAAAACAAAATATATTTGCGAACAAAATAAAGGCACAGATTTTGAGTTACAGACAAAAGAAATGTGTCAAATTTTAGAATATTGTTAATTAAACTTTAGAATTATGTTAGAGAAAACTTCCAATCCATCCTTTTCGGACAGTGTGTTCAACAATCTGTCGTTCACGTATGGCGACACAATGACAATAAAAGGCACTGCAAATAAAGCACTTACGTTGTTAGCAACAATTTTAGTCGCCGCATTGGCAACATGGAAAATGGCATACGCCGGCAATGCGTTGGTAACTCCGTTGATGATGGGTGGCTTGATAGTGGGGACCATCTTTTCGTTTATCACAATTTTCAAACCAGAGAAAGCTAAATTCACTTCAATTGTATATGCAATCTGCGAAGGATTAGTGTTGGGCGGCGTGTCGGCCTTCTACGAAATGAGCATGGTTGACCCTGCAACAGGCGAAGGTCACGGCATTGTGTTCAACGCAATTATGTTGACGATAGGAGTATTTTTCATAATGTTGTATCTATACAAACAACGCATTATTCAAGCGACGAAAAAATTCACAATGGGATTGATTGCCGCTATGGGAGCAATCGCAATTGTGTATCTCATTGACATTGTAATGGGATTTTTCGGTTCGTCGGTTGGTTTCTTGCATAGTTCAGGACCAGTTGGCATTGCAATCAGCTTGATAATTGTGGTTGTTGCCGCATTGAATTTCATCCTTGATTTCAAAAATGTGGAAACCTGCGCTGAACAAGGTGCTCCGTTGTATATGGAATGGTATTGCGCATTTGGTTTGATGATGACGTTGGTATGGCTATACCTTGAAATGTTAAGATTGCTGTCGAAATTAAATAGAGATTAATTTCAGATTGAATTATTTAAACGGTCGTTGCGCATGTCGTGGCGACCGTTTTTTGTTTTACAAAATCTTTCTATCTTTGGAAAAACTTTTTCACAATGAAAACAAAGTTCACAATTCTTATTTTTCTTGCTTATATGATTAATTCGTTTGTTTGTAATGCACAAAATTCGCAATGCGACCGACAACAAATCGACTGTTGTGTTATCAGTAGTGGAAAGATTCCCCATACCGACAAAAATATCCGTTACGACGGTCGTGTACTTATAGATTCAACTGCCGCACATCTGTTTTACCCGGGAACATCCATTTCTGTCACTGTCAAGGGGGAAAAGGGGTGGAACTGGTTGGACGCTGAGTTTAATCGTGTGACAGCGTATTATTGGATTGAAGTTGATGGTAATGAGCCATTTAAGATATGTACAAAAGATACATCGTTTTATCGTATTCCCATTCCCTCTAATAAAAAATGTACTATAAAAATTACGTTGGTGTCGGAAGGTATTTATCATAATCCTGAATTTTACGGATTTTCTTGGTGCGCCGAAGACCCGTTCCCCGATTTATCTCGTCCAGCCGACAAGAAACTCAAATTTGAATTCATAGGAAATTCCATCACGTGCGGTTACGGCACCGAAGTTACCGACCGCTCGCCGTTCAACGACTCCACGTCGAATTTCTGTCATGGATATGCGTACCGCACTGCACAGGCATTTGATGCAGAATGCATGGTAGTTGCCCGCTCTGGCATTGGCATTTACCGTAACTATGGAGAAAAAGATTCCGCTTTATATTACGGCTGTATGCCCGACAACTATGAAAAACTCTGGCTCGACAGCCCGCATCAGTGGGATTTTTCAAAATTCACTCCTGATGTGTTGTTCATCAACCTGGGAACAAACGACACGTGGGAAATGTCGTCGTTCAATGCGGAGAGATACGAGCGGAATTTCCGAAAGTTGATGAATTCTGTCACCTCTCATTACCCGAAAACCACCATTGTGCTTCTTACGGGCAGTATGATGGGACCAGAGGCGTTGGCTGCCGTGAAACCGATTTTGGACAAGATACAAAAAGATTACACCACCACTAAAAAACAATTGGTGTACCGCTTCGATTTCACGCCAGTGGCTGGCGAGGGAGCCGACTGGCACCCAAGTTCGGCACAACAGGAAGCAATGAGCAAGGAATTGATTCCGTTTGTGAAGAAGATTTTGGAGAAATAAGAAGACACGATTGTTAATATTATCAAGGGAAGATGTGTGTAAAGTATAGACTCATCATCGAGCCGCAGTTTGAGGAAGCGGATTATTTCATATAAATTTCATGTTGTCGTTGGAAGTTTTTTGACGAAATCCCTAAAAATAGGGATTGTACACTCTTTTGCAAACTCCCATTTTTGCAGTGTTCAAAAACGGACATTGTTCAGCACGTATGCAAATAAAAAAAGACAACATAGGGAAATGTATTGAGAAAGAGGCAAAGAAAATTTTTCTCAAAAATGGTTTTGCCAAAACTTCGATGCGCGAGATTGCTGAAAAATCCGATGTGGGTTTGAGCAATATCTACAATTACTATGCAAGCAAGGACGAACTTTTTTGTTCTATTGTATTTCCTGTTGTCAGCGAATTCAAACGGTTGCTCGAAACCTACCATAATCCGCAAAACATTGATGCCACACAACAATGGATGCCCGAAATGACGGAAAAAACCGCAAATGAATACAGCTCGATAATGCTGAAACACAGAGATTTATTAACTCTGTTGTTGTTTAAGTCTGCAGGTTCGTCGTTGGCTAAATTCAAAGAAACATTCACCGATGAAGCCACTGAATTGATGTTGAAATATATGGAAGCAATGAAACAGAAATATCCAACATTGAAATGGGATTTTTCTCCGTTCTTTATTCATATAAATGCGGTGCAGATGTTTACCTTGCTCGAAGAAATAATTATGCACAAGATTGAAGCAGACGATGCGGAACAAATCTTTTTGGAATATGTCAATTATCACAATAATGGCTGGAAACAGCTGATTTACAATACTATGCAATATGAATAAGCTGAAATTCCATAATTCTTATAGTTGTAGTTGGAGGGAACTTAGAAATGAGTTCCCTCTTTTTTTGAACAAAATTGAATCTTGTTCGTTTTTGGCGTCGAAATTAATTAATAGTATAAATCAATAAAAAATGAAAAAGAAACCTAATTTATTAACATTGATGGGGTATGCGGGGCGATTCAAGTTTTTTACCGCTGGCTCTATTGCTTTTGCAGTTTTGAGTGCCTGTCTGGCTCTTGTTCCGTTTGTCTATATCTGGAAAATTGTGAATGAAGTGCTGACTGTAATGCCTGATTTTTCGAGTGCGGAGAATCTCGAAGACTATGGCTTTACGGCGGTAAAATTTGCCGTGAACGCAATGTGCGTCTATTTCTGTTCGTTGGCTTGTTCACACGTTGGCGCATTCCGTACGGTTGCCAACATTCGCGAAAAATGTGTCGCAAAAGTGTTGCGAATGCCGCTGGGGCATATAGAAAGTGAAGGAAGCGGTAAAATCCGCAAAATCATCACCGACTCGTCTGCCTCGATAGAAAATTTTATGGCTCATATTGTTCCCGACCGTTCGGTTGCTATGGCAACGCCTGTCGCCATGATAGCGTTGCTTTTGTATTTTGATTGGAAAATAGGACTGCTTTGTATAGCGACCGTTTTGCTTGGTTTTCTTATCATGTACATCTTTATGGTTGGTCCTACGCTGAAAAGGGACATGGAGGCCTACAATGCCGCTCTTGAAAATATGACGAAGGAAGCGGTTGAATATGTTCGTGGAATTCCTGTGGTGAAAACGTTCGGTCAATCAGTTTTTTCTTTTAAGAAACTCAAACAGGCAATTGACGAATATGAACACTTCACCATTAGTTATACCAAGCGTTTCCGTCTGCCTATGACTGCTTACGCTGTTGTGATAAATTCGGCGTTCGCATCGCTGATTGCGGTTGCTTTGTATCATTCGTCATCAGTGGCGAATCCAGAGTTCTTCACAAATCTGATGTTCTACATTATTTTCACTCCAATTATTTCGGTCACTCTTAATAAGCTGATGTATTCGTCGGAAGCCGATATGGTTGTTGGAACAGCATTGGAAAGAATTGATTCGGTGCTGAATGTACAAGAACAGAATGAAACTGAAAAACCTCAAATACCAAACGAATATTCTGTTGAATTTCAAAATGTTACGTTTCGTTATGATGGTGCTGTGAAAAATGCCGTTGATGACATTTCGTTGAAAATTCCGTCGGGGGCGCACGTGGCGTTGGTCGGACCTTCGGGTGGAGGAAAAACAACCTCGGCAAGTCTCGTTTCACGGTTTTGGGACGCTACCGAAGGTAAGATTTTGATTGGTGGTGTTGATGTGAAAGATATTTCACAGGAAAAACTCTCCGAAATCGTTTCGTTTGTGTTTCAAGATAGTAAACTGTTGAAAACGAGTATTTTGGAGAATGTCCGTATGGCGAAACCCGATGCAACCGACGACGAAGTTCTTGAAGCATTGGAACGTGCCCAATGTGGCGACATCATAGAGAAATTGCCTGATGGTGCCAATACAATTATTGGTAGCAAGGGTACATACCTGAGTAGTGGCGAACAACAGCGTATTGCGATTGCGCGGGTGATGCTCCGAAACACGCCGATTTTAGTCCTTGATGAAGCGACTGCCTTTGCCGACCCCGAAAACGAAGAAAAAGTTCTCCGTGCTTTCGACGAAATATCTAAGGGTAAAACGGTCATAAAAATTGCGCATCGCCTTTCTACCGTGGTTGACGCTGACGAAATTTTTGTGTTGAAAGAGGGAAAAATCATCGAAAAAGGCAAACATCAGGAACTCGTAAAAATGAACGGAACGTATTCCAAAATGTGGAACGAGTATCAACAATCGGTAAAATGGACGATTGACAATTAAAAAGTTAAGAATGAAGTGTTTCAAATTAAATGTTGATTAAAATGATAAATCTAAAACAAAAATATGCCCTGTCCAACGAGGGCGCGCGTGCGATGGTAATTGCGTCAATTGCCAATGTTTTCTATAATGTAATGTTGTTTTCTCCTGTTGTGTTGCTTTATTTTCTGATTCAGGATATTTTGAATGACACCCTTGCGGGCAATGCGACATTCTATATTTTAGGCATTTGTATATGGCTGGTACTGATGATAATAGCAACAATTGTGCAATACAACACTTGTTATTTTTCAACATATAAAGAGAGTGGCGTGCGACGAATAGCATTAGCTGAAAAATTACGGAAATTGCCACTTTCATTCTTTGCAAAAAAAGACAGCGCCGACCTTACTTCAGCTTTGATGGACGATGCGGCAAGCATAGAACAGGCATCGTCGCATTTCATTCCGCAATTCATTGGTTCTATTGTAAGTACGTGTATTCTTGCGGTGTTTCTGTTTTTCATTAATTGGAAACTTGCATTGGCGGCAGTTTGGCCGTTGCCATTGTGTCTTTTGATTGTTGCATTTTCGAGTAAGGTGCAATATCATCTTGGCAAGAAAAAAAGTCGTGCTTCAGTGGAAATGACTGAGAAAATTCAAGAATGTCTTGAAACGGTTCGTGATTTACGGCAAAACAACGCACAAGAAAGTTATTTTCAAGTGATGAAAGCAAAAATTCACGAGGTTGAAAAACGTATGTTATTATGCGAACTCGGAACAGGATTATTTGTTTGTAATGCCGAAATGATATTGAAATTCGGTATAGCGACAACAGCTCTTGCTGGTGCTATGTTGTTGCAATCGAGCGAAATAAGTGTTCTCGTGTTTTTCTTTTTCTTAGTGATTGTGTCGCGGCTTTACGACCCGCTTTTGACTTCGTTGGAACATTTTGCCGCTATCATTGCTCTTGATGTTAACAGCGAACGCTTGAACGAAATCCTTGAGCACAAGGAATTTACTGGTTCCGAAGAACTTGCAGTGAACGGTGGCGACATTGAATTCCAAGATGTAAAGTTTTCGTATCAGGATGGCAAGCAAATTCTTGACGGAGTTTCGTTTACGGCAAAACAAGGCGAAGTTACTGCATTGATTGGTCCTTCGGGAAGTGGGAAAACAACCGTTTCTCGGCTTGCGGCAAGATTTTGGGATGTTGATTCTGGAAAAATCACCGTGGGCGGTCAGGATATTTCAAAAATAGAACCTGAATCGTTGATGAATCTTTATTCGATTGTTTTCCAAGATGTTACGTTGTTTAATAATACAATTATGGAAAACATCCGTATTGGCGACAAAAATGCCACCGACGAACAGGTAATGCAGGCGGCAAAACTTGCCAATTGTACGGAATTCATTGAAAATCTGCCTGATACGTGGCAAACAATCATTGGCGAAAATGGAAAGAAATTGTCCGGTGGCGAACGTCAGCGTATTTCAATCGCTCGTGCATTCCTTAAAAACGCACCGATAATTCTTTTGGATGAGGCTTCAGCTTCGCTTGATGTTGAAAATGAAACACTTATCCAACGATCTATTTCAAAACTGATAAAAGGTAAAACTGTCATCGTAATTGCACACCGACTTCGTACTGTGGCTGGTGCCGACAAAATTATTACTATAAAAGACGGAAAAGCATTTGTTGAATCTAAAAATATATAAAATTATGAACATCGAAAAAATCAATTCAAAATTTCGCTCGCTAACAGAGTGGAACCTGAAACACCGCCTGCTGACGGTGCTGGCGTTTGTCGCAATCTTTGTGTTGTCGGCAATGGGACTGAAAAAAATCTATTTTGAGACTTCGTGGGACAGTTATTTTGTCGAAGGCGACCCTATGCTCGAGAAAACCGACGAGTTCAAGGCCATTTTCGGCAACGACTATTATGTGGCTGTGTTGGTTCAAAACGATGAAGGTTTGTTCACCAAACAGAATTTGGAACTTATTCGCGAGTTGAGCAACAATTTGATGGACAGCTTGTCGTATTCCGAAAGCATAACATCGTTAACCGACCTTGAATTTATGATAGGCACGGAAGACGGAATGGAGTTGGGACAGATTGTTCCCGACGAGATTCCCGACGATGCCGAAAGTCTGGCTGCCATTAAGAAAGCTGCCTACTCAAAGCCCGAACTTGCCGAACGACTCATTTCGAAAGACGGCACAATGTCGTGGATTATGGTCAAACTAAGACCATTCCCGGAAGATTCCGTTTGGAAGGCCGAAACGAGTGAATCGCCCGATTTGATGACAGGTCGCGAGGCGAAGGAAATTTGCGCACAGGAAAAATACGCAAGCTTGCATCCGTCTGCGTCGGGAATGCCGTTTATGTCTTACGAAAAGAACGAATATATGCACGGGCAGATGGCAATAATGCTGGTTGTGGTGATGATTATCGGCATATTAATTATGACCATTGTCACCCGTTCGCTACGTGGCATTCTGATGCCAATAGCCACCACCATTATGAGTATTCTGATGGCGTTCGGCTGGATTGGTTGGATGGGGCTCTACATTGATTCGGCAGCCACATTGTCGGTTGTGGTGCTGTGCTTTGCCATATCAATCGCTTATAATATTCACATTTATAACTACTTCCGCACGCAGTTGTTCCAACACGGCGACCGTATGCGTGCCATTACCGAGGCGGTGACCGAAACTGGCTGGCCTGTGCTGTTCTCGGGCATTACCACCATTGCCGCAATGCTTTCGTTTGTCGCTATGAAGATTGTGCCAATGAAAGCCATTGGTATCAATTCATCGTTGTGTATTATTTCGGTGGTGCTCACTTGCTTGATTTTCACGCCGATAATCTATTCGTTTGGCAAAAAGAGCATACGTTTACGCAAGTCATTTGTGAATACCATTGAGGGTCGTGCCGACGC
This sequence comes from Bacteroidales bacterium UBA3754, assembly GCA_002371705.1. Classification (GTDB taxonomy): domain Bacteria; phylum Bacteroidota; class Bacteroidia; order Bacteroidales; family UBA1715; genus UBA1715. The sequence goes on along the minus strand of DFGI01000019.1, from coordinate 18,772 downwards.
ATGGTTCCAACGTTTGGGCGAATGGGTTTTAGGGCACAGCAAGCCAATAATGATTGTGTCGTGTGTGTTGGCAGTAATCTGTGCATCGGCAGTTTATCGCATTCAGCCAGCTTTCGATGTTGAAAAGACAATGGGACGCCAAGTACCATACGTTGACAGACTTTTGAAAGTGAGCGAGTCGGAGATTGGTTCTATGTACTCGTATGATATGCTTATTTCACTACCTAATGCCGACGATGCCAAAAAGCCCGAGGTGCTACGCAAACTTGAACTACTTGAGCAACGAACTGAAACGTATGAACTTACAAAGCGGCACTATTCAATTCTGCCTATTTTGAAAGATATGAACCGTACATTGAACGAGAACAATCAGGCGTTTTATCGCATTCCCGACGAAAGCGACATGGTGGCGCAGTTGCTTCTGCTTTACGAGAATGCTGGCGGTTCCGAGACAAACTATTGGATTGATTACGACTACAGCAAGTTGCGTCTTCAGGTAGAAATCACCAAATATAACTCGGCAGAAGTTGAGGCGAATATGGACGACCTTGAGGCCTACGCCGCGCAACTATTCCCCGACGCTGTGATTTCAACTGTGGGCAATCTGCCGCAATTCACCGTAATGCAACAATACTTGGTACGCGGACAAATGTGGTCGCTGCTCATTTCGGTTCTGATTGTGGGTCTGCTGCTTATGCTGGCCTTCGGCAACGTGAAACTGGGGCTTGTGGGAATGATTCCGAACCTTGCTCCGATAATCTTTGTGGGCGGCGTGATGGGTTGGTTCAATTACTCGCTCGATATGGTTACTGCCATTGTAATTCCAATGGTGCTTGGTCTGGCTGTTGACGACACTATCCACGTTGTCAATCATGCGCACCTTGAGTTCGACCGAAAGGCAAATTATAGGTATGCCATTCTGCGTACGTTCCGCGTGATTGGTGTTGCGGTGGTAATGTCAACAGTGATTATAACCGCCACATTCCTTGGCTTCCTGACTTCAACCGCCAACAATTTCCGTGACCTTGGCATTCTTGCCGCTGCCGGACTTATGGCTGCGTTGTTCGCCGACTTGTTCATTTCGCCTATCGTAATGCGAAAATTCAAAGTTTTTGGGAAAGAATCAATATCAGATGAAGAGATTTCGAAAAGTAATGAATAACAAATAAACTTTTAATACGATGAAAAAAATAGTAATGACATTTGTTAGTATGTTTGCGACCGTAGCAATGATGGCGCAAACACTCACAGGCGACCAAATCGCCGCAAAGGTACACGACCGTCCAGATGGAGACACTCGTTACTGCGAGATAAGTCTTACACTCGTCAACAAAAACGGAAGTCAGCGTGTCCGTGAATTAAAATCCTATTCAAAAGATTATGGAAAAGACCGAAAAACAATCATGTTTTTCCTCTATCCCGGCGACGTGAAAGGTACGGGATTTCTAACGTGGGACTACGACAGAACCGATAAGGAAGATGACAAATGGTTGTATTTGCCGGCAATGAAAAAAACTCGCCGTATCAGTGGTTCTTCGTCAAAAACCGACTATTTCATGGGCTCTGATTTTACATACGACGACATGGGCCGGCGCAATTTAAGCGAAGACACGCATACGTTGCTCCGCGAGGAATCTATTGACGGACACAAATGCTGGGTTCTCCAGTCGGTCCCGAAAACAACGGGAGAAATCTACACGAAACGAATTTCGTGGATTCGTCAGGATTGTCTCATACCTATCCGTGTGGAATATTATGACAAATTGAACAAATTGCACCGTTTGCTTGTCGCATCCGACATCAAACAAGTTGATGGCTTTTGGACTGTGGGGAAAATGAATATGAAAAATGTGCAGACCAACCACGAAACGGCTCTCGTCTTCAAAAACTATAAATATAATACTCCCGCTGACGATAATATGTTCACTGTTTCACAACTGGAAAAAGGTCTTTAGTGTATGAAATTCATATCCTTTTTATTGCTTCTGACACCGTTTGTGGTGTGTGCGCAGGACAACGACACCGGTGTCAAATTTCGATACAAGGGTTTCATCGACAGTTACCATGCGGTACGGAGTAGTGGCGATTGGGACTATATGTCGAGTCGGACGAGGGCACGTTTTGAGAGCGGACTTGAAAAAGGTAACACTTCTGGATTCGTGTCGCTCAACGCCGTGTACAATCCTATTGTCAGCAGACAATCCGGCTTGTTCCTTCGCGAAGCGTATATGGAACATAGCAACAAAGGTTGGGGAGTAAAAGTTGGAAGACAAATTGTAACGTGGGGTATTGCCGACGGGGTGCAAGTCACCGACATCATCTCACCAATGGATTATAGCGAGTTTTTGGCACAGGACTACGATGACATACGTATTCCTGTGAACGCCATCCGTGTAAGCTATAGCAACATGTATCTGAAAGCAGAAGGAATATTTGTCCCGACACCAGAATTTTACGTTATGCCAACGGAATGCGAGAATCCATGGAGTATTTCGCTTAACGGAATGTACTGCCAGTTACACAACAATATTCCTGAACGAAAAATTGCCAATAGCGAATACGGAGGACGTGTTTCGGCATATTTAAACAACATTGATTTCTCTCTTTGTGCGTTGCGGACATGGAATAAGATGCCTGCATTCAGACTCAATGGCGTCACTTCGGAGAAAATGCTCGACATTGACGCTTACTATGACCCAATGACCATGGTAGGTGCAGATTTATCGACATCGTTGGGGAAATTCGTGCTACGTGCCGAAGTAGCGGAATATTTCAACACATTGGTGTCAACCAGGAACTTTGCGACAGCACCCGTACATAAGAACCAAACCTCGGCACTTGTCGGTTTGGATTGGTATCCAGGGAATGATTGGACAATTATGCTTCAATATAACCACGTATATACCGCCGACTACAGCAACGACTTGAGCGACTATGAACATACGGGAATGGCAACTATGAACGTGAGCAAGGCACTGTTGCGAAACACCTTAAAATTGGGGGCATTCGGACGATTTGACTGTGCAAACGACGGCGCATTTTTCATTCGCTTTAATGCCGATTACCATCTCACTGACGAGATAGCCATTATTTTAGGTTACGATTGGTTCAATGCGGAAAGTGGCATGTTTGCATACTATAAGGATAATTCCGAATTGTGGTTTAAAGCGAAGTATAGCTTTTAAACGAGACGAAACCGATACCGCATGTACGAACGCCGTCTTATACAAGATGGCGTTTTTATTCTTTCGACTATAGTCGAGAAAGCCGATTGGAAGTAATGAGCAAAGAATTGATTCCGTTTGTGAAAAAGATTTTGGAAAAATAAACTTTGAATTATGAGTTATTGGTTATGAGTTATCCTACCGTTTCTCCAATTAATAACCCATAACAAAATTGCAATTGTGCATTGTGAATTATGCATTGTGCATTATGAATTGCGTAAGCTTTCTTCCGTTGCAATCACTGCATTCCGCACACAATTTTCGCACGAGCAGAGAACTTTCCCCGTCTCTATTCCTTTGAGTTCCTTGCAGATAGTTGCTCCGCACAGTGCCTTGAAACGATTATGAATTTCGCGTGTAAAGCGGACGGCATTTCCTTCTTTTGTGCGTAATCCGGCAATTATGCCAGCTCCCACAAGAGCCCGCAGGTTGCTTCCGTAGTTCCCATGCCAGAGCCGAATCCGCTTCCAATTTGGTGCAACGTCTGTTCGTCAAGCGAAACCGTGTCGGCAAAAGCTTTAACCACCGCCTGGCAACAATTCATTGACTTTTTATATTCAGCGGCAAGTTCCGCCCGTTCCTGTGGAGTTTTCATATATCTAATTGCGTAGGGTTAAAAGATTGTTTATCGGTGTGACTATGACACGAATGATGTTCGGAGCCGCAGGAATGTTCGTGGCCTTCGCCGTGGTGGTTGCATTTTACGTCGGGATTGTAGGCGAGCGTTCCGTTGAGCAAAGCAGCAACTGCGTTGTCGGCATTTCCTGTTACTCCGCCGAAAATGCGGATGCCAGCCTGTGTCAAAGCATCCTGAGCGCCACCGCCTATGCCGCCGCAAATAAGCGTGTCAACGCCTCTTTCTTGTAAAAATCCCGCCAAAGCCCCGTGACCTTGACCATTGGTTCCAACAATTTCACTATTCACAACAGAGTTGTTTTCAATACTATATAATTTAAACGTGGCAGTATGTCCAAAATGCTGGAACACAGAACCATTCTCGTATGCAACTGCAATTTTCATAACACTAATTTTTACAAAGATAGTACATTTCCGAAACATTCAGTAAGAACATATTATTCATAACCGAAAATAACTATCTTTGCAACGGATTGAAATCGATACAGCATGTTTGAGAATTTATCGGAACGATTGGAGAAATCGTTCAAGTTACTGAAAGGACAAGGAAAAATCACCGAAATCAACGTTGCCGAAACGTTGAAGGACGTTCGTCGTGCGTTGCTTGACGCCGATGTGAACTATAAGATTGCAAAACAATTTACCGAAGATGTAAAGCAGAAGGCACTCGGTCAGAGCGTGCTTACAGCAGTGAAGCCGGGCGAAATGATGACGAAAATCGTCCACGATGAACTTACTGCCTTGATGGGCGGTCAGAAAACCGACATCAACCTGAAAGGCAATCCTACCGTGATTTTGATGGCAGGTCTGCAAGGTTCTGGTAAGACGACCATGTCGGGTAAATTGGCGAATATGCTTAAATCGAAACAAGGCCGTCATCCGTTGTTGGTTGCCTGCGACGTGTATCGTCCGGCCGCAATCAATCAGTTGCAGGTGCTTGGCGAACAAATTGGCGTGCCTGTTTTTGCCGATTTGAGCGACAGCAATCCCGTGAACATTGCCGAAAAGGCAATCCGTCAGGCAAAACTGAACGGACAGGATGTGGTGATTGTCGATACTGCCGGTCGTTTGGCGGTTGACGAAGCCATGATGACTGAAATCACAAACATTAAGAATGCCATAAACCCTCACGAAATCTTGTTCGTGGTTGATTCAATGACTGGTCAGGATGCGGTGAACACGGCAAAAGAATTCAACGACCGGCTGAACTTCGACGGCGTAGTTCTTACGAAACTCGATGGCGACACCCGTGGTGGTGCGGCACTTTCAATCCGTTCGGTGGTTGACAAGCCGATAAAATTCGTCGGCACGGGCGAAAAACTCGAGGCAATCGACGTGTTCTATCCCGAACGTATGGCAGACCGTATTTTGGGCATGGGCGACATTGTTTCGTTGGTGGAACGTGCCCAAGAACAATACGACGAGGAAGAAGCACGCAAGTTGCAGAAGAAGATTTCGAAGAACCAGTTCAATTTTGAAGATTTTCTTGCCCAGATTCAGCAGATTAAGAAGATGGGTAATCTGAAAGACTTGGCTTCGATGATTCCGGGAATGGGCAAGGCATTGAAAAACATTGACATTGATGACGATGCGTTCAAGGGCGTTGAGGCGATTATCCGCTCAATGACTCCCGAGGAACGTGCGAATCCAATCATACTGAACGGTTCCCGCCGAAAACGAATCGCATTGGGTAGCGGCACCTCGGTGCAAGACGTGAACAAACTCATCAAGCAATTCGACGAGACGAAAAAGATGATGAAGATGATTACCGGCAGCAAAGGCAACAGACTGATGCAGAATATGATGCCGAATATGAGATAACAAATTGAAAATTGAATTATATGGAACTGATTGACGGTAAAAAGGTAAGTGAAACAATAAAGCAGCAGATTGCTGCCGAAGTGGAACAAATAAAAGCTCGTGGCGAAAAAGTGCCTCATTTGGCTGCAATTCTTGTGGGCAACGACGGCGGAAGCGTCACCTACGTGAACAACAAAGTGAAGGCCTGCGAGCAGTGCGGTTTCGTTTCCACATTGAAGACGTTCGACGAAAATATTTCCGAAGAAACGCTCCTGAAAACCGTCGAGGAGTTCAACAACAACGACGACATTGACGGTTTCATCGTTCAGTTGCCATTACCAAAACACATTGATTCACAAAAAGTTATTGAAACAATCAGTCCAAACAAAGACGTTGACGGTTTCCATCCTATGAACGTGGGCAAAATGATGATTGGTCTGCCGTGCTTTAAATCGGCTACGCCTGCGGGAATCCTTGAATTGCTCAAGTTCTACAACATAGAAACTGCTGGTAAACATTGTGTTATCATAGGTCGAAGCAATATTGTGGGCAAGCCGATGAGCGTGCTTTTGAGCCAGAAAGGTTGGGATTGCACGGTTACGTTGTGTCACAGCCGCACAAAAAATCTTGAACAAGTGTGTGCTTCAGCCGACATTTTGATAGCCGCACTTGGTACGCCGGGATTCGTGAAAGCGAATATGGTGAAGGAAGGTGCCGTGGTAATCGACGTGGGAACCACACGCGTTCCTGCTCCCGAAATTCCACGTGGCTGGCGCTTGAAAGGCGACGTGCTATTCGACGAAGTTGCTCCAAAATGCAGCTACATCACTCCTGTTCCTGGCGGCGTGGGTCCAATGACCATCTGCTCGTTGATGATTAACACCTTGCAGGCGGCAAAAGGGAAGAAGGCATAGAATCTTCTCTCCTATGAAAAAAATTCTTCTTCATATATGTTGTGCTCCGTGCGGTTCGGCGTCGGTGGAGCGGCTGCTTGCCGAAGAATGGAACGTGACGCTCTATTACTTTATGCCTAACATTTTTCCGAAAGAAGAATGGGAAAAAAGAAAATTGTACGTGGAAAAACTTGCCAAACATTTTGGCGTGGAGTTGATTATAGGTGACTACGACCATGAATTCTGGCTTAAAAACGTGGCTGGTCTGGAACACGAAAAGGAAGGCGGACTTCGTTGCCATACGTGCTTCAAAACATTACTTTCTGCCACGGCCCAAAAAGCCGAAGAACTTGGCTTTGAACACTTTGCGACAACATTAACCATCAGTCCTCACAAAAATTCAAATGTGATACAAGCCATTGGCGAACAATTTAAAGGCTACACGCACTACGATTTCAAAAAGAAGGACGGCTACAAGCGAAGCATTGAATTGAGCAAGGAATTAGATTTGTACCGCCAATGTTATTGTGCCTGTGAGTTTAGTATGAATAAATAGGATTTTACCAATTCCCGCAAACGACGTAAGGAATAAAATTTTTAATTTTCTAACTAAAAATTTTGTAAATCGAAAATTATTACTACTTTTGCCTCACCAAATCGGAGTGGTAGCTCAGTCGGTAGAGCACAGGACTGAAAATCCTGGCGTCGGCGGTTCGATCCCGCCCCTCTCCACGAAAGAGGATGATTTTTTAGTCATCCTCTTTTTTTTATGCAATAAATCCACAAAAATTCGTTTTCTTTGTATCAAGGCTTTTTCAATGAAACGGATTCTTATAGTTTTGGTGTTGTTCCCGTTCTCCCTTTTCGCACAAATAGGAGGCGGTTCCACGTATGAGTTCGTCACGTTGCCGTACTCCGCCACGGAAAATGCCTTCGGAGGAAATGTAATAACCCGTACGGAGAAAAATCTACCATTTGCCCTAAAGAACCCATCACTGCTTGATTCGTCTTACAACAACGAATGCGTTGGAAACTGGGGAATGCTCCACCTCAAGGAAACGGGTATCGGTCTTGGCACAATTGGATATGCGCATGCGCTGTCGCACGGTATGACGGTGCAAGGTGGTATTCATTTTATAAACTATGGAGTATTCGAAGGCTATGATGAGTCAGGAACTGCCATAAACAACTTTGTACCAGCGGAATACGAAATCATTTCCGGACTTTCGTATCAGTTGAAAGACAACATTTTCGTCGGTACGAACATCAAGCCAATTCTCTCATATATGGAAAGTTACAGCAGCTATGGGCTATTATTCGACGCTGGAATTTCGTACCGACTTGAACGGTCGTGTTTTTCGATAGCCGCCCGAAACATTGGCTGGAACATAAAACCATACACCAAAGGCAATCGCGAGCCAGTGCCATACAGCATTGACATGGGAATGACGCAAAAATTGGAACACGCACCCGTGCGGTTCAACATTACGTACGAGGACTTGCAACACTTCGACGTTTCTGAGCCAAAAGCGAAGAAAACATCCTCAAACAGTGGCATTTACGAAGAAAATGACGAACGAAAATTTGTGACATTCAGTAGAACATTGATAAAACATTTCAATCTGTCAACAGAAATCTTTCTTGGAAAACACATTACTGTGATTGGCGGCTACAACTATCGGAAATCCGAAGAACTGTCGTTTGGCTCGTCGAAGCAGGGAGCCGGCCTCAGTGCAGGATTTATACTTACATTTTCAAGATTCAACATTTCATACGGCTGGGCAAAACAGCAAGCCGCCGGCGGTCGGAATTTCTTCACGCTCGGATTCAATGCGGAAACAATGTATTCCGCATATCAAAAACAAGCACAAAAACGTAAATCTACAAACTTATGATAATTGCAATCGACGGACATTCTTCGTGCGGGAAAAGCACAATAGCAAAAGCATTGGCGAAACGGCTTGGGTACACGTATGTTGACACAGGTGCGATGTACCGCGCAGTAACATTTTTCTGCCAGCAAAACAATTTAATCCAAAACGGCGTAGTTGACGAAAACGCTTTAAAACAACGAATTGACGAAATCAATATAAGTTTTGCTTTAAATAGTAATACACAACAACAAGACACATACCTAAATGGTATAAATGTTGAAAAACAAATCCGCAGTATGGAAGTTGCCCACGATGTGAGCAACGTGAGCAAAATCGGTTTTGTGAGAAAGGCAATGGTGGAAAAACAGCAAAAATACGGCGAATCAGCCAATGTGGTTATGGACGGCCGCGATATAGGCACAGTTGTTTTTCCTCACGCCGACTATAAATTTTTCGTAACCGCATCGCCCGAAGTCCGCGCGCAACGCCGCTACGACGAGCTAATGGCAAAAGAAGGGCACGCCAACTACAATGAAATTCTAGAAAATCTAAAACAACGTGATTTTATTGACACAACACGAGCGGAAAGTCCACTACGACAAGCCGACGATGCAATTTTAGTCGATACAAGCAATATGACACGGGAAGGACAATTAGAATGGATTCTAAGCAAAATACAATAATCGAAATCGACTCTAAATCAGGGTTTTGCTTTGGGGTAATTAATGCAATACATCAAGCAGAAAAAGCTCTTGAAGAAACAGATTCCTTGTATTGCCTTGGCGACATTGTCCATAACGGGGCGGAAGTCGCCCGATTAAACGCAAAAGGCTTAATCACAATCTCTTACGAGCAATTCAAGAAACTTCGCAATTGCACCGTGTTGCTCCGCGCACACGGCGAACCGCCCGAAACCTACGAAATTGCCCGACAGAACAACATTACAATTATTGATGCGACTTGTCCTGTGGTGCTTGCACTGCAAAAGAAAATAAAAACAGCGTATAAGGAAGCTCTGAAGAAAAACGGACAAGTACTCATATTTGGGAAACCTGGCCACGCCGAAGTTGTTGGTCTGTTGGGACAAACCGACAATTCCGCCACGGTAATCAACAAAATCGACGACCTTGACAGTGTTGATTTTTCGCGTCCGATTGTGCTGTTTTCGCAAACCACGCAAAACATCCACGACTTAAAAATCATTCAGGAGGAAATAGCCCGCCGCGCAGGATCCGCCGGCAACAAAGACTTTGTTTGCCACGACACCATCTGTCGTCGGGTGGCAAACCGCGAAGCTGATTTGAAACAATTTGCACAAAAATTCGACACCATCATATTTGTGAGCGGTAAAAAAAGCTCAAACGGAAAGGTGCTGTACGACATCTGCAAGAAAATAAATGAAAACACGCATTTTGTCTCAAATCTCGCTGATTTAAGCGAAATAAACTTTTCCCACGACAAATCAGTAGGCATTTGCGGGGCAACTTCCACACCTAAATGGTTAATGGAAGATATAGCACATAAAATTCAGGATATCATAGCCTTACAATAGCAAAAATCACCCTTCGTGCATCATCCTGTGAATCATCGGAGAAAGCAGGAAGAGCAGAATGCTTGCGACCAATGCGGCAAGTCCTACGTTCACAAACACGTTGGTATAACGGAGCAAATTCACCACCGAAACTTTTTCTTCGTCGGAGATTGTCTGCAACGTTTCTTCCGAAACGTAATTCTTGTTTAATGCGGTTTGCAATGCCTGTTGCGAGTTTTCGCCTGCAAGTATGGCGGTATACGACGCCGTCGATTCATCTATGGTTTCAGTGTTTTCCGAATTGTCGGCAATTTCGTAGCTGCTTTCGTCGGTGGTCAGGTTTGCAATCCAGCCGCCAACCTGAAATGCCAGCGACGACGACAAATACCACGCTCCAATCACCATTCCCACGATTTTGGGCGGAGCCAGCCGCGAAACCATCGAAAGCCCTATGGGCGACAGGCACAATTCTCCCAACGTCTGGAACATATAACTCAGAACCAAGAAAATAGCCGGCACTGCGGCGATTTTTAGCATTGTGTTGTTTTCGGCAATCGTTTCAAACGAAAGGAAACGCGGAGCCAAGCCCAGCAGCAAAAATCCTATGCTGAGCAATAAAATACCCATAGCAAATTTTATTGGCGTCGATGGTTCTTTCTTCCGCTGTGCAAGCTGCATCCACAAGATTGAAAGCGGCGAGGCAAAAATCAAGATGAACATTGGATTTACCGACTGGAACAACGACGCGGGAATGACGCTTCCGAAGAAATTTCGGTTCACGTTTTCGCTTGCGTACAACGTGAGCGACGAACCTGCCTGCTCAAAGAATGTCCAGAATAAAGTAATGAACAACAGTAAGATAAGTATGACAAACAATCTGTCGCGTTCAACTTTTTCGCTACGCAACGCTATCACAAATATGAATCCGAGAATTGCCAGCGAAAGTGGGAAGATTACGTAACTCATTATTTCATAATGCTTTACAAGCAATGCTATTCCAAACGTGCTGATGACGCATAGTGCGTAAATCCAAAATTCTTTCGACAATCCACAGAATTTCTGTACAAGGGATTCTTTGTCGGGCACACCGCCAAGAGGGCGGTATTCCAACGTTTTTTCTCCCGTTTCGGCATTGATATTTTCGTGATAATCAATGATATGACCGAATTTCAAGAAGATGAACAATCCCGCCAACATTCCAATTCCCGCAATGGTGAATCCATAGTGCCAACCGTAAGTTTCGCCCACAATTCCGCAGAGAATAGGCGAGAAAAATGCACCAAGGTTCACGCTCATATAATAAATCGTAAAGCCACCGTCGCGACGAGGGTCGTTTTCTTCGTATAGGCCGCTCAAAATTATTGGCATATTTGGCTTGAAAAATCCGTTGCCGACAATCAAAAACGAAAGAGCGAGGTACAAAAACATTTCATTCTCAATCGCCATCAAAAAATGGCCGATAGCCATCATTATTGCTCCCCAAATCACAGCTTTGCGATGTCCGAGAAATCTGTCGGCAATCAGTCCGCCAATAAATGGCGACGCATACACCAACGAGCCGTAGGCGGCAAAAATGCCGTATGCCACGGTCTTCGACGTTTCAAGATTTTGAAATAATTGCTGGATTAAGTACAGCACCAACAACGCACGCATGCCGTAGTAACTGAACCGTTCCCACATTTCGGTGAAGAACAGCACTATAAGGGCGCGAGGTTGTTTCATATTTATCGGTTTCATTGTAACTATTGATAAAATCACAAAAGTGTTTTTGCGTATTTCATTGATTCTTCGTGCGTTGCAACGTAGTCTTCAAGTGTTGGTTCATCAATGAACGAGATTTTTTGCATAGTTTTTTCAATCAAGTCGGACATACCGAAGAAAGAAATTTCATCCTTCAAAAATGCCGCTACGGCAACCTCGTTGGCTGCGTTCATTATGCACGGCATATTGCCGCCTTTTTCGATAGACGAAAGTGCGATGTCAAGATTTCGGAACAATTTCCGATTGGGTTCCTCAAAAGTTAAATCCTTGTATTCAAACAAGTTGACCCTTGGAAAATCAGCTTTCAAACGCTCAGGATAACTGAATGCATATTGAATAGGAATCCGCATATCAGGCATTCCGAGTTGTGCTTTTATAGAGCCGTCTTCAAATTGCACAGCAGAGTGAATAATAGACTGCGGATGTACCAAAACCTCAATATCTTTTGGAGCGACGTTGAACAACCATTTTGCTTCAATCACCTCCAAACCTTTGTTCATCAGCGAAGCGGAGTCTATGGTTACTTTTGCGCCCATATTCCAATTAGGATGTTTCAAGGCTTGCGCCTTGGTAACGGTTTCAAGTTGCTCGCGGCTGAATTTCCTAAACGGTCCGCCCGAAGCGGTAAGCAATATTTTTTCTGGTTTGTTGCCACATTGCAACTCTCCATGCAAACATTGGAATATGGCAGAATGTTCGGAATCGACGGGAACAATGCCCGACTTTGGGTGTTCTTTCAGTAATTTGTTGACCAATTGTCCGGCAACCACAAGCACTTCCTTATTTGCCAACGCTATGATTTTATCGTGTTTTATGGCATTGATTACGGGAGCAAGTCCGGCGTAGCCGACCAGTGCCCCAAGCACCATATCGACCGACTCCATTTCAACCACGTCGTTCAACGATTCCGAACCTGTGAACACCTTTATCATGTGCGGTTCCAACGCTTTTGAAACGTATTCGTATTTGTCGGGATTGGAAATCACGACCACGTTTGGATTGAATTTAATGGCCTGTTCTATCAGTAAATCCGCATTGTTGTGTGCAGTGAGGACTTCAACGGAAAATTCACTGGGATGGCGCGAAATCACGTCTAACGCCTGCGTTCCTATGGAACCTGTGGAACCTAAAAGAGCAATTCGTTTCATTGACGGTACAATATTAATACACAATGTAATTCTCTGAATTTACAGGTTTTCCTTCGTGCCACAATTCAAAGTGCAAATGAGGACCGAGGGTGAGATTTCCCGTATTGCCGAGAAGTGCGATGCCTTCGCCGGCAATAACCCTATCACCCGTTTTTTTCAGAAGTTTCGCATTATGTTTATATACTGATATAAAATCGTTACTATGCTGAATCATAATGGTATAGCCCGTCTCAACTGTCCACGAATCAAGGATCACAGTGCCATCGAGCACGGCATGAATAATGCTGTTCTCGGCGGCAACCACGTCGGTACCAAAATGTCCATTGCTAAAATCGCTCGAAACAACGCCATACACTGGCGGATAGAAGAACAGATTTTCAATACGCAAGCCAGATTTTGGTGTCTGGAAATTAACATTCAGCGCCTCGTGTTCCTGAATTTCCATTCGAAGCATGGAATCAGCGGGCGACAAGTCAAAATTGAGGTTCGCATAATTTTCAGTTGGCGAAACCACAATGGAATCAAGTTTGTCGTAGCCTGATGGGTCTTCGCCATTGAGAATTGTGTGAAGAATCTGCATTTTTTGGGCGTAGAGTTTCATTTGATACTCCAAAGAATCGACCAATTCGGCGTTATGTTCAATTTTTTCCCGTTCTTCCATTACGGGATAATTCGGTATGATGTATTCCTTTAATGGTGTGTATGCAATTACCAGATACACAATGAATATAAGTATGATTGCCAATGCTGAAAGCGCGGTAAACACGTTCATTATGGAGAGTCGAAACGTGAAAATTGTGGCGAAGTTGTTTTCATCGACAATCGACAAGTTGTATTTCCTGCGAAATCTCGCACGGCGCCTTTTTTGTTCCATGTTAGTTTTCGTTGCCATTTTCTGTAATTTTTCCGTCCTCCATCCGTATTACCCTGTCGGAAATTGCCGCCAGATTGTCGTCGTGCGTCACAATCACGAAAGTTTGGTTGAACGTGTCGCGCAACCGAAGTATTAACTGATGTAATTCATTTTTATTGTGCGAATCCAAATTCCCCGAAGGCTCATCGGCAAAAACCACGGCAGGGTTGTTCATTATTGCTCTTGCAACGGCTACACGCTGCTGCTCGCCGCCCGAAAGTTCCGAAGGTTTGTGCGACATCCGTTCCGAAAGATTGAGAAAATCCAACAGCTCTTTTGCGTGCGCCTCGCACTGTTTCAAATTTTTGCCTTGCAGCATAGCTGGAATACACACATTTTCCAACGCGGTAAACTCCGGCAAAAGTTGATGGAACTGAAACACAAAACCAATATGCTCATTACGGAATTTCGCCAATTCTTTTTCCTTCAAGCCACGGATATCGGTATCGAGAATTTGTAAACTACCTTCGTCGGCATCCAGCAAAGTTCCCATTATCTGCAAAAACGTTGTCTTTCCCGCACCGCTCTTGCCCACAATGGAAACGACTTCGCCACGTTCCACATCAAAGTCAATTCCTTTCAGAACCTGAAGGCTACCAAACGATTTTTGTATGTTCCGAGTTTGAATAATCATACTGCAAAGAAAATCAAAAATATTGACATTTTATTGTTCCGTCAACGCAATAAAGTCAATCAAACCAATCAACGCCGTGCGAGCTTCGTTTTCGGAGAACAAAAGACATTGGCGCTTGGCTTCTTCGCAAAAATTGATTTGCCGTTGTGTGGCGTATTCAATTCCGCCTTTTTCGCGGACAAAGTCAGCCAATTCTTCCAATTTCTCCTGTTTGTTGCCGTGGTGTTCCAATTTGAACAGAATTTTTTCACGTTCCACAAACGAAAGTTTTGAAATGGAATACAACAATGGCAATGTCTGTTTCTTTTCCTGCAAATCGTTCAGCGTTTTTTTGCCAAGAACCGACGTGCGGGAATAGTCAAGAACGTCGTCGCGGATTTGGAACGCCAAGCCGAGCAGTTCGGCAATACGTTCAACACGTTGAATGTCTTCGTCGGTCGCCTTTTTGCTGGAATAAGCGCCCGTGACCATTGAAACCACGAACAATGCCGCCGTTTTTGATTTAATTATTTCATAATACGTTTGCTCGGAATTTTCCAAAGAACGTGCGTGTTCAATCTGCATCAATTCTCCCTCGCTCATTTTCTTCACGCCTTCCGACATAATTTGGAGCGCTTTTATCTCATTTTTCTCAATTGCATAGAGCAGACCTTTCGCCAAATAATAGTCGCCAGCGAGCACCGCAACCTTATTCTTCCATTTTGCCTTGACCGACAACAAATTACGACGTGTTTCCGAATCGTCAACCACATCGTCGTGGACGAGCGTGGCATTATGGAGCAGTTCCACCATGTAGGCCGCGGAATAGGTCGATTCCGTAACTTCGCCGAACAGCCGAGCCGAAAGAAATGTAAGGGCGGGGCGGATTTGCTTGCCTTTGTTGCCAAACACATATTTCGTGACCACATTCAGCAAATTCGTCTTCGACAAGAGATTCGGCTCAAACATCTTGTCGAATTTCTTTATGTCGTCCGTAATTATCTGCGGGAATGAATATTCTGCCATCCTTTTAAATTAGTGTGTCAAAGGTACAGTTTTAATTTGGATTATTGCGTTTTTCTACAAAAAGAATAAATTTGCACGCAATTTTAAAAATAATACATAGAAATGAGCATTCCAGTAATCACTGCCGACGAGGCGGCATCGTACATTCAGAATGGATTTAGTATTGGCGTGAGCGGTTTCACGGCTGTGGGCGTTCCTAAAGCGATAGGAACTGCTATTGCAAAAAAAGCCGAAGCGGAACATGCGGCAGGTCGTGAGTTCAAAATCAATCTTTTCACTGGTGCATCGACAGGTGAATCGCTTGACGGCGTTCTTGCAAGAGCTGATGCAATCAACATCCGCGCCCCGTACCAGACCAACAAGGATTCGCGTGCGGCAATCAACGAGCAACGTATCCACTATTGCGACTACCACTTGTCACAACTTGCACAGGACGTGCGTTACGGTTACTTCGGCAAAATCAACGTGGCTGTAATTGAGGTTTGCGACTACGATGAACAAGGAAATTTAGTGTTGACCACGGCTGTGGGAAATGCTCCTACATACGTGAAATTGGCTGACAAAATCATTTTGGAACACAACACGAATCGTCCTAAGGAACTTCGTGGCGTTCACGATATTTATATGCCGGCCGACCCTCCTTATCGTCGCGAAATACCTGTATATAAACCGAGCGACCGTATTGGCGACCCGATTTTGAAGGTTGATCCAAGCAAAATCGTCGGTGTGATTGAAACATTCTTCGACGACGAAATCAAAGGTTTTTCTGAATTGGACGAAACCACGATGAAAATCGGCGAAAATGTGGCTAATTTCCTTGCAAACGAAATTAAAGTTGGCAGAATTCCAAAAACATTCCTTCCGATCCAGTCTGGCGTGGGAAATATTGCAAACGCTGTGCTTCACGGCATTGGCGAAAGCAAGGACATACCTGCTTTTGAAATGTACACCGAAGTGATTCAAGATTCGGTTATCGGTTTGATTCAAAACGGAAATATCAAGTTTGCCAGCGGTAGCTCGCTCACTTGTAGCAAGGAAGCTATGGACAAGGTGATGGGCGACTTGAATTTCTTCCGTAACAAGATTATTCTTCGTCCGCAAGAGATTTCCAACAGCCCCGAAGTTGTTCGCCGAATCGGTTTGATTGCCATCAACACGGCAATCGAGTGCGACATTTTCGGTAATATGAACTCAACGCACTTCTATGGAACGAAGGTGATGAACGGAATTGGCGGCTCGGGCGATTTCTTGAGAAACTCGTACTTGTCAATTTGTACGACTCCATCAACTGCAAAAGGCGGTATGATTAGTTCGATTGTGCCAATGGTAACACACTTAGACCATTCGGAGCACTCACTTAAAGTAATAGTTTCGGAATATGGTGTTGCCGATTTGCGTGCAAAAGCTCCAATCGACAAAGCAAAAGAAATCATCGAAAAGGTAGCTCACCCTGACTATCGTGAATTGTTGTGGGATTATTTGAAACTTTCTACGAAACCTGCTCACACAATGCAGACATTGGACAAAGCGTTCAAAATGCACCTCGAGTTTTTGAGTTCGGGCGATATGCGTAACACAAAGTGGTAATATTCAACTTATTACGATACAGAAAGTCCATTGATTTTTTCAATGGATTTTTTGTATGCAGTCTATTCATAAAATATTAACTTTGCCAAAGTTAAGAACATAAATATGTATAGAACAAAAACCTGCGGCGAACTACGTGCCGCAAACATAGGAGAAACCGTCGTTTTGAGCGGTTGGGTACAAAAATCCCGCGAATTGGGCGGAATGACGTTCGTTGACTTGCGCGACCGCTACGGCATCACGCAGCTGGTGTTTGACGAGAACCAAAATGCCGCATTGTGCGAGGAAGCAAAGAAATTGGGCCGTGAATTTGTCATTCAAATTGAAGGCAAGGTTGTGGAACGTTCCAGCAAAAACCCGAAAATGGACACGGGCGACATTGAAATTATTGTTTCCAAACTTACGGTGCTCAATACCTCGGAAATTCCGCCATTCACCATTCAGGACGACACCGACGGCGGCGACGACCTTCGTATGAAATACCGCTACCTTGACTTGCGTCGTCAGTGCGTACGCAAGAATTTGGAACTCCGCCACAAAATGGCGTTCGAAGTTCGTCGTTATCTTGACGAACACGGATTTCTCGAAGTGGAAACTCCTGTGTTGATTGGCTCTACGCCCGAAGGTGCCCGCGATTTCGTGGTGCCGTCGCGTATGAATCCAGGGCAGTTCTATGCGTTGCCACAAAGTCCGCAAACGTTGAAACAATTGCTTATGGTTGCTGGTTTCGACCGCTATTTCCAGATTGTGAAATGTTTCCGCGACGAAGACCTTCGTGCCGACCGTCAGCCAGAGTTTACTCAGATTGACTGCGAGATGAGCTTTGTGGAACAAGAAGATATTATCACCTTGTTCGAGGGAATGGCAAAACATTTGTTCAAAACGATTCGCAACATCGACATTAAAGAAGCATTCCCACGTATGACGTGGCACGATGCAATGAAATATTACGGCAGCGACAAACCCGACCTTCGTTTCGACATGAAGTTTGTGGAACTGATGGACATTCTCAAGGGCTATGGTTTTGGTGTGTTCGATAATGCCGAATACATTGGCGGTATTTGTGCCAAAGGTGCGGCAACGTACACTCGCAAGCAACTCGACCAGCTTACGGAATTTGTGAAACGTCCGCAGATTGGTGCCAAAGGAATGGTTTACGCTCGTGTGGAAGCAGACGGAAACGTAAAATCAAGTGTGGATAAATTCTATTCGCAAGACGTTTTGCAAAAGATGAAAGCTGCTTTCGGTGCCGAACCAGGAGACTTAATCCTTATTTTGAGTGGCGACGATACAATGAAGACGCGTAAGCAATTGTGTGAACTTCGTCTTGAAGTTGCCAACCAACTCGGACTTCGCGACAAAGACAAATTTGCGTGCTTGTGGGTGATTGATTTCCCTATGTACGAATGGAGCGAGGAAGAAGGTCGTTTGATGGCTATGCACCATCCGTTTACCAGCCCGAAACCCGAAGATATTCCATTGCTCGACACCGATCCGGCTTCGGTTCGTGCCAATGCCTACGATATGGTAATCAACGGCGTGGAAGTCGGTGGCGGTTCGATTCGTATCCACGACAGCCAATTGCAGGCGAAGATTTTCAAGATTTTAGGTTTTACGCCAGAAAAGGCGCAAGAACAATTTGGTTTCTTGATGAACGCATTCAAGTACGGTGCGCCACCTCACGGAGGTCTTGCTTACGGTCTCGACCGTTGGGTAAGTTTGTTCGCAGGTTTGGACAGCATCCGCGACTGCATCGCATTCCCGAA